>SXSS01000057.1 GCA_005792145.1 Planctomycetia bacterium
AATTGCATTTTTCGCTGGAGCAGAAGGGACGGCAATGGGTTGACTCTGCATAGCAAATTCTCTCATATTGGCCCCAAGAGAACCCACGGCACCAACTGCGAGCATTTGAAGAATTGATCGGCGGGAAAAGTCATTGGTCATAGGATGGAAAATCCATAAGTTTGATACATAAGGAAATAGAATAACGAACAATCTTTGGCTATAATCTTGAGATGTCCACGAAGTGCTTCCTTATCGTTGCGAGTTCGATCGCGCTCATCTTCTCAACATCAGCTCTTGCACAGAATGGTGCCGCACCAGCCGCCGCACCAGCCGCCGCACCAGCCGCCGCACCTGCCCCACGACCTCAAGTTCAATCGGCATTGGTCAATTTGACCCTTGAATACAACGCACTCGACACGATGTTGCATTCCATCGGAAGCATGCGCATCAACACGCAAGACCGCATCAAGGCAATGAATGCTTATATGCAACAGAAGAATTTGCTTGATGGCTACCAAACATATTCTTCCTCAGTCACGAACCCACCAGCCGGAACTTCATTCAATCAGGGTTATCAAGTCGCACTTGCGAATGAAAAAATGGCTGGAACTCCCCAACCAACGACTCAAACTCTTGACCAACTGACTTCGGATGTTGCTGCGACCACGACTTTGGCTCAGGAGTCTTGGAATGCACAGAACAAACTCTTTCAGCAAGTCTCTGTGATTTCCGCATATTTACAGTCGAAGAACGAACTCATTGGATATCAAAAGTGGGCGCCTGCATATGCCGCACAGCAACGCAGCGCACAGTCCGCGAAATACGCAGAGGAAAATCAGCAATACAGCCAACAGACTATGGCGTATTACCAGCATCTTGATGCTCTTCACCAAAAGTGGGATCAACAACCACACGGAACTGGTCTTGATTTCAATTACAGTTATAGCCAAGGAGATGGCCCCAACGAAGGTGGAACAGGCTATTACGGCAATGGCCAAAATTCTGAGCAACTTGATATGCAAGAGGCAATAAGCACAGGCAATATCGCTGAAAACTATGCGGGAGGTGTATCAAATGGATTCGGAGGCTATTACGGCGGATCAAATTACAATTCATATTCAGACACATATCCAGACCTCTATGGATATCCAGTTGGAACCGATATGGGAATTGGCGGCTTCAACGCATACGGAATTAACAATGCTTGGAATCGAGGGAATCCCCGCGTAAATCCACGAATGCCGGGCGGAGTTGGTGGCGTTGGTGGACCAAAGGGCGTTGGGCAAGTCGGCGGACCTGGCGGCGTAGGTAGCGTTGGTGGAGCAGGTGGCGCCGGTAGCGTTGGTGGACCAAAGGGCGTTGGGCAAGTCGGCGGACCTGGTGGCGCAGGTGGCGACCGCGATGCAGCCGGGAGAAAATGACTGAAAGTTCTGGCTAAAAAATTTCTCTGCACTCTTTCTCTGCACTCTTAGAAGAGTGTGAGAAGAGTGACAAGCTCTCAAAAATTCATAACCATCAATTCATAACACGCAATTCACTCCCACTCGATTGTGGCGGGTGGTTTGCTTGATATGTCATAGACCACGCGATTGACACCCTTCACTTCGTTGATCAATCGGCTCGAAACAGTTGCGAGAACGTCGTATGGCAAGCGCGCCCAATCAGCTGTCATAAAATCTTGAGTCGTCACGGCTCGAAGCGCAACAACCGAGTCGTATGTTCTTCCATCACCCATCACGCCAACGCTTCGAATTGGCAACAATACAGCGAAAACCTGGTCAGTCTTGCGATACAAATCCGCCGCAACGATTTCCTCGAGCAAGATTTCGTCGCAGTCGCGCAGAATGCGAAGTTGAGGTTCGCTGACCGCGCCGAGGCATCGAACTGCCAAACCTGGACCAGGGAAAGGATGACGCCACACAATATGCGCGGGCAAACCAAGCACTTCTCCCAGAGTTCTCACTTCATCTTTGAACAAATGGCGAAGTGGTTCGATCAATTCGAAGCCTAGATCCGCTGGCAAGCCTCCAACATTGTGATGCAACTTGATATTCGCCGCGGTGCCCGCGTGACCATGTCCACTCTCGATCACATCTGGATAAAGCGTCCCCTGCGCTAGGAATTTCACGTCGCCGTCGATCGTCTTCGCCGCCTCGCGAAAGACATCGATGAAGCGATGCCCAATGAGGCGACGCTTTTCCTGCGGGTCAGTGATCCCATCCAAGTCGCCAAGAAATTCTTTGCTTGCATCGACCACCCTCAAATCGACATCGAAGTGATCTCGAAATGTTGACTCGACCAACGCGCGTTCATTCTTGCGCAACAAACCGTTGTCAACAAAGATGCAAACCAACTGCCGCCCAATCGCTTTTGCCAGCAACGCTGCGACCACGGAACTATCGACGCCTCCGGATAGACCACAAAGAACGCGTGCCGAACCGACTCGTTGACGAATGCGATCGCTTTCTGCAATCACAAAATCTGACATCCGCCAATTTCCGTGGCAGCCGCAGGAGCGAAAAAGAAAATTGCGAATGATGTCCATTCCGTGAGGCGTATGCGTGACCTCGGGATGAAACTGCACACCGAAAATTTTCCGTTTGGAATCGCCGACCGCCGCGAAAGGACATGTCGGAGTCGAAGCGAGAATCTGAAAACCTTTGGGAAGTTCCAACACTTGATCGCCGTGGCTCATCCACACAGTCGAATTGGTTGGGACTCCCATCAAGAGACCTGACGAATCGCGAACCTCCAAGTTCGCTCGGCCATATTCGCGCGTCGGCGCACCTTCGACCTTCGCGCCCATCATTTGAGAGGTCAACTGCATGCCGTAACAAATTCCCAAGATTGGAATGCCAAGGTCGAAAATTGCAGGATCACAGCGTGGCGCACCAGCATCGGAAACGCTCGATGGTCCTCCAGAAAAAATAATCCCAATTGGCTTGTGAGCCATCAATTCTGCAACTGAAGCATTCGGGCGAACGAGAATGCTGTACACCCCCGCTTCCCGAACCCGCCGTGCAATCAACTGTGCATATTGACTGCCGAAATCCAAGATCAGGACAGTTTCAGATTGAGATATTTGTTGATCGGAATTGGAAGTCTGCATTACGCTCTCTCGCAAGTGAAGAGAAGAATAGTAACTTGTTTTACGCTATCCTTGATGTTGTGTCAGAGACCTCTTTCCAATCCAACTTGTTCCGCACCAATACGCACGCTTCCAGTCACTCAACTGGGCTTGCTTTGATTTGCGCGTTGATCTCCTTGACGCTGCCAGGATGCGCGCCGAGTGCAACCGAAGGTGGATTTTCCAACCCCGCGCCTGGAGCTCGTGTGTATGCGATCGAAGACGCGGTCAAATACAACCGCAGAGAACAAATTCCACAAATCGTTGAATGTCTTTGTTCTGACGACGAGCTCCTGAGATTTCTGGCGATTGGTGGACTGCAACGAATGACTGGGCAAGATTTGGGATACAAGTTTGATGATCCAGATCCTCTTCGATTAGCGGCGTATCGACGGTGGAGACAATGGACGATCGATGAACACCTCGCCCCCCCAGAACAAGCATATTCATCAACAATGTTTCCTCCGAGTCGACCCCGACCTCAATGGTGAAACAAAGCATGGAACGCGATCCTGAAATCAGCATCCGACTCTTCAGCGATCCGCATTTGCTTTCCACGATTCGCGCAACTGTCGAAGGGCTTGCCAAAGTCGTTGGCTTTGCGGAGAAATCACGGGGTTTGTTGATGCTTGCGATTGACGAGGCTCTTGCAAACGTCATTCGTCACGGATACGAGGGACGAACGGACGAAATGATTTGGGTCCATCTTTGGCAAGTTCGTGAACCACGAGGAATCCGAATTATTATCGAAGACCTCGGCCGATCCGTCGCCCCTGAAAAAATAAAAGGTCGAGACCTTTCTGATGTGAAGCCTGGTGGATTGGGCGTGCACATCATCAAAGAAACGATGAATGAATCATGCTGGGAGCAAAGACCCGAAGGCGGAATGCGTCTCACCCTCGTCAAATGGCTTTCGCCAGAAGAACTTCAAAATGTTACGCCATCAAAACCAGAGAACACACTCCCATGAATCAAGAACTTGTGATCGAACAAAAAACAATTGGTGACATGATTGTCCTACGCCCAACTGGCGATATCGATATGGCTCGTTCATCAGCGATCCGAAAAGTGGTGACTGAAGTTGTTCGTACCCGCCCTGCAAAATTGGTCATCGATCTTACGGTGGTCGATTATATGGATTCATCCGGTATTGCCACGATGATCGAAGCGTTGCAAGTATCGATGCGAAACAAGATGAAGTTCGTCCTCGTTGGGGTGGGACCAAAGGTGCGAAGCGCATTTGAAATCACCAAGTTGATTGGAATGTTTACGATTTGCGATACCGTTGAAGACGCGGGCAAATGAAAGCGTTTTGTGAAGATGCAAAGTAAAATATCCAGCGAAACCCTATGACCACCGCACCCTCATCATCACCTACACCAGCGCCTTCACTGTTCACCTCTGTGATTGATCGATATTGGGAAATCTGGGGAGATGTTCTTGGATTGATCGGATCCTGGGCCAACATGCTCTTTGATGTCCTTGTGTGGACGGTGCGGTCGCTCATTCAGCGCCGCGCGCGATTTGGCGCTCAAGCTCTCGCGGTGCAAATCGTGCGCGTTGGGACAAGATCAATCGGAATCGTTCTGCTCGTCTCTGGATGTATCGGAGTAATCTTGGCTCTTCAGACCGCACCAAGTTTGCGAGAATTTGGTCAGGTCGACAAAGTTGCCAATCTCGTCGGCGTTGCCGTCTTCCGAGAACTTGGTCCGCTGATTGCCGCGATTGTGTTGACGGGTTTCGCTGGTGCATCCATCGCGGCAGAGTTGGGAACAATGAAGGTCGGAGAAGAAATCGAAGCGCTCGAAGCAATGGCACTCAACCCGATTCGCTTTCTTGTGATGCCTCGGGTGATTGCGACCGCTGGCAGTTTGATCGTCCTCTCGGTTTTCGCAGATATTTGTTCCGTCGTATTCGGTGGAGTCGTCGGGATTTTTGTTCTAGATATTCCCTACGAGGTGTACAAGTTGAACACGCTCAGCCAGCTTCGACCAGTGGATTTCAATACTGGGCTTATCAAGGCGGCAGTTTTTGGAACCCTGCTGGGATTGATTGCGTGCACGAATGGACTGAAGGTCACTGGTGGTGCGGCGGGAGTTGGAAAGGCAACGACAAATACAGTGGTGCAGACAACGGTGGCGATTGTCGTTTGCGACCTCCTGTTTTCCGCGCTCTTCTTCAGCCTTGGGCTGAACTAAAACCACTTCAGCCTCGGGCTGAACTAAAACCACTTCAGCCTTGGAATCGAGACTCGGAATCGAGACTCGGAATCGAGACTCGGAATCGAGACTCGGAATCGAGTCACGAAAATGCATAAGTGATCAGCCGTGAAAAGTCCTCTCGGGGCTCAAACAGTCCTCGGCGACCGACACGATCCGATTTACTGAATTTTATTGCAAGTGCCGTCGGCCGCCTGCGGAACTCGCCCGAGAGGACTTTCCAACGGCTGGGCACGCAAGCGCAAGCGCGACGGAAACAGCCTCGGAAACAGCCTCGGAAACAGCCGAAGAATCGCAAAGCAAAGTGCGAGGATTGAAACGAATAGAAAAAGTCTGGCGGAATGTGCGCGGCAGAATCTCGCAAATCTTTTTATTCCCGCCGAATTCGTGGTGGATCAAATCCCGCGCGACCAAGAAGATAAGCCCCATCAATTGTCGTCGCGTGTGCCACAAGTTGATTGAGAACATCTTCGGGAGTTTCAACCAAATATGCCTGCATCGATTGAATCAACTTATGGCACCCCGCAGATCTTCCAGAGTTCACGGGTCCAGGAAGCGCCATACAAATCCGATTGATTTCGCACGCAATGTTCGCCGTGATGATCGCCCCCGACCTTGTCGCCGCTTCGATGACCAGCGTTCCCAAACTGAGCCCCGCGAGAATTCGATTGCGACTTGGAAAACGATCGGGGGTCGCCGCGGCTTGCATCGGACATTCGCTGACGACCGCTCCACCAGATGCGACGATTTCATCGAGAAGTTCGATGTGTTCGGGTGGATATGGATCGCTCAATCCTCCGCCGATCACCGCGATCGTCCGCCCCTCCGCTCGCAGCGCGCCACGATGCGCTTCGGCGTCGATACCTCTTGCCGCACCCGAGACAACTGCGACTTCGCTTCCCGCAAGTCCACCAGCAAATCGTCCAGCCTGTTCGATTCCATACGCACTCGAACGACGCGCACCAACAACAGCGACCGACCACGCATCATTGGGCAAGAATTCGCCGCGAATCCAAAGCGCAATTGGCGGATCCGCACTTGCCGCGAGCATCGGTGGATAATCGCAATCGCCCAGCACAACAAGTTGCGTCGACAGCGGCTCCATCATTCTTCGCTGCGCATCAGGATCGCTGCGCGCGAGCCGATCACGCAACAATGACGCGCCAACTCCCGCGCCTGCCTCCACCGAATCTAAAAGCGATTCGAGTCGACCAACTCCGCACAACGCTTCGCGAGCAAGCACATCCAATCCTCCCGCAAGCATCGCAGCCCCCCGCCACGCGCGTGGACTGCGATCAAGCGCCTCCGCGGCGCGCAGTGTTCCATCATTCAATTCGTTTAGTGTCCTTGGCATCATTGACCTCCAAGGTGCAACCTAGGTCAACGCCAATGACTTTCTGAATTCAGATCGCTTTTTCTTGGACTCTTGCCGCTGGACCGAAAATCAAACCAAGAAAGATGCAGAATGCACCACAAGCGATCACCCAAAGTCGCTGAGGACCAAGCGTCCAACGCGCCAACAGCGTGTCGGGATATGGTTCGGCTTCATAACTTGGCGGTATCACGCTCGCTTCGATCCAATCGCTTGGCGTGGCATCGATCGATGTTGCGATCAACAACGCAGTCTCTCCTCGTGGCATCAAATTCAATTGACTCGCAGCCAAGCGCCGTACAAGTCCTTGGTCTCCCGCCTTGAGATCGTCCAAGAATCGCGAGCATGCCGCCATACGGTCGAAGTTGTGCTGTTCGGAAAATCGAATCGTCTGCAATTGATTTCGCATCGAATGGACTTTTTCCGCCTCGGGAATCACAGCGGCGCAGACGATCAGCGCGACTCCAGCGAGGAGGAATAGCCAACCTGGGTCTGGGTTGAAAAATGGCAGGGTGACGCGCATCCCATTCGAATCGGCAGATTGTCCATCAAATGATGAAGAAAACAAGCGCGGAAATCAGGAATAGAAAAGTTGCGCAAAGCAAGACTTGAAGAACCTTCGGCACATTCTTTGGTCAGGAAGTCGGTGGTGGTTCGACAACCGAATCCATCGAATCCAGAATTTGCCGCAATTGCATTCGCATTGCAGGAGCGCCCCATAAGAGGTCATATTCGATCCGCCAATTGCAGCGTTGGACTTTGCACTGTCCAGAAAAGACGAAAGGTGCATTGGTCAGAACAAGCGTGCAAGAGTCGAATGAACAATCGACGAATGCGTTGCCAGCCAAATGCACCGTTTGCGCGACGAAGGTTCTCTTTTCATGGCGAGTCAATTGAATCTGCGCTGGCTGATTTGCATCTGGACCGCCGGCGGAAGGACCAGGGCTGGGATTCGCAGCAGGTGGTTGTGGTTTGGGTTGGCCAGGCTTGTCACCACCACTTGCGCCACTTCCAAGACTCCACGGTCCACCAGCACTACGAAGAAGCGAAGATTGAAAAATATTCATTGTGTCTCCATTTGATCTTGTTGACTGTCCAGACTTCAAGCCAATTCAGGAAATGTCTTGCGGACGATTGCGACGAGGTCCTTCACGTGCGACACCGATTCGTCGAAAAGTTTTTTCTCCGCGGGATTGAATTTGATTTCCACCACGCGCTCCATACCGTTGCTTCCCAAAACACATGGAACGCCGACAAAGTAACCGCCACCTTTCTGACCCGGAGCAACGCCGAAGACATCTTCGCAGTACGCGGCGCATGGCAGAATTCTCTTCTTGTTCTTGATGATCGCCTCGACCATCTGAATCGTTCCTGATGCAGGCGCAAAGTACGCGCTCGTCCCCATCAGTTGCACGATTTCTCCGCCGCCCGCCTTTGCACGCGCAACGCATGCTTCGATCTTGTCCGCAGGCAGCAACATTTCAACGGGAATTCCATGCACACTGGTAAATCGAGCGAGTGGAACCATATCGTCGCCGTGTCCACCAAGAAGAAGCGCTTGAATGTCTTCGACTGAACATCCGATTTCCATCGCGATGAATGCGCGGAAGCGCGCAACATCCAAACATCCAGCTTGTCCCAAAATTCGATTCGTTGGAAACTTCGACGCCTTCCAAGCGGTATAGACCATTGCATCGAGCGGATTGCTCACGACGATCATCACTGCGTTTGGAGAATGTTGCGCAACTTGTTCCGCGACTTCCTTGACGATCTTGACATTGGTTGCGATCAAATCATCGCGACTCATTCCAGGCTTGCGCGGAATTCCCGCAGTCACCACTACAACATCGCTGCCCGCGGTATGTGCATAGTCCGACGTTCCCGTCACGCGAGAATCAAATCCTTCGATTGGACCGCAGCACAACAAGTCGAGTGCCTTGCCCTTCGCCACTCCGGCGCGATCCGGAATATCCAACAGCACGATATCGCCGAGCTCCTTGGCCGCGGCCCAATGTGCACATGTTGATCCGACATTTCCAGCTCCGATGATTGAAATCTTTGCGCGACGCATGATGAATTATGACTCCGTAAAAAGTGCGAATGGAAGGGCAAGGATCATAGCGAGCGAACGCGCTTGCACGAGATCGCTCAACAGAACGATTGATGCCAAAAACAACGGCGGCGGAGCCTCCAAAGAGGCCCCGCCGCTGTCAATGCGCCAGAAAGGACTCGAACCTTCGACCTCACCGTTATCAGCGGTGTGCTCTAGCCAGCTGAGCTACTGGCGCAAGGGGGAACAAGTATAGCGAAAGCCATTCGATTCGCAGGAAGACCGATCACCACTCTGGGGTTGGACCAAAGATTGGCTCGACAACGTCCTTGAGCGTGATGATTCCAATTGGTGATGCGCCTGATCCATCCGCAACGATTGCCATCGTTCTTCGTGCTGCTCGCATACGACGAGCGGCTTCCATCACCAGAGTCTTGGGTTCAATGATCAGTGGTTCTTGCGCAAGTTCGGCGAGTTGAATCGTCGGCTGAAGAATTGCATCCAGCGCAGAGACCACTCCGAGAACAGAAAGTTTCCCATTGAGATTTGTCGTGACTGGAAGTCGACTGAAAGCATATTGGCTGAAGATTGTGGTTCGTGTTGCTTGCGCTGCATCTGCCGAAAGTGTGACCACCTTGCTCCATGGAATTGCGCAATCTGCAACGGAGCGCTCCGCGAGACCGAAAACGCGATCAGCCATTTCAAGATGAATGGGTTTGATCAAATCTCCTTCGATGCCATCGCGCAGAGATTGCAAGATTCGTTGACGATTCGGCGCCTCTTGATCCGCTCGAAATCCAAAGAAATATGAAACCGAATCCCCCAAGAATCGCACAACTGGAACGAGACCTGTCCACGTCAATATGATCCGCAAAAAAAGCAAGATGGCCGAACATCCATACGTCCATGAATTGGTGAAAACACGAAAGAGTTCTTTCGGCAACGCATCGCCGAAGAGAAAAACCAAAGGTAAAACAACAATCGTGTTCAGCATTGCAATACGAACAGGATCTGTCGACACCATCTCGACGACCGAAGTCGTTGCGGCGCTGAGCGCGGCGTGCGCAAGGTTCATACCCACCAAGAGTGTTGCCAGCAATCTGTTTGGATGCAGAAGTTCTGCGCGAATGCGCTTGGCTGATGGTGAATTCTGCGCTGCTTTGGCGGCAAGACGCACACGATTCAGGGTGTAAATCCCAGTTTCCATTCCTGCAAGGAGTCCACAGACCAGAAGCGCGACAACTCCAATCGTGATCGAAAGAATCATGGTGATTGCTCCTCGACTTGGCCATCGATTTCTCGATTAGTTCGGCGCACAATCATTGTGCGCGCGCGACCTCTTTCCAATTCTTCCACTTGGATGTCCAGCGTTGAGAAGGAAAATTCTTGTCCGACCTTTGGAAGATTTCCCAAAACTTCCAGCGCAATTCCTCCCACCGTCGACGCACGAGTGAGATGAATCGGCAAACCAAAGTGAGCGCAGAATGCACGCGCCGACATTTTTCCGTCCACACGCGATGTCTGTTCATCGATTGTCTGCGGCGCCATTGGCGTCACTTCATCTTGGGCAACGATGTCGCCGATTATCTCCTCGATTGCATCTTCGAGCGCGACAACTCCAGCGGTTCCGCCAAACTCATCCACGACGATAGCGAGGCTTGTCTTCTGCGCTCGAAAGAGTTCGAAGAGTTGCTCAAGCATTGCGATTTCTGGGACGACGACTGGCGTCTGCATATGCGCTTCAAAAGTTGCTTCGATTCCGCGCGGATCGAGCAGATATTTGCGCACATCCAAGATGCCAAGGATTCGATCTTGTGTGCCATCGACGATGGGAAGTCGCTTCAGTCTGCTGCCCAATGCAAGTCGCACAACATCACTGCGCGAAGCACGCCGTGAAAGCGAGACCATTTCAGTGCGATGGGTCATCACATCGCGAACTCTCGCACGGCGAAGAATCAGCAAGCGGCCAAGCAAGCCCTCTTCCTCCGTGGAAATATCCCCCTGCACCCGAGCGGCTGCGACAAACTCGCGCAATTCCTCGGAAGTTGGACCCGATGCGGGCAATTCTGGAGAGGTCAGTCGATGCAGTGGTACGAATACAATTTGCTCGATCACCGCACGAATTGGAGTTGCAATGCGGTACATCAACAAGACGGGACGCGCGAGAAATGGGGCAATTTTCAGCCGCATAGAGTTGCCAACCAGCTTTGGCAAGACTTCGCCAAAAACAATCAGGCAAATGACTTCGCCCACGCCGACGCCGATTCGTGCGATCACTGATAATTCTGTTGACCCTAGTGCCGCTGTTGCAATGGCGAAGTACAACGAATTGACCGTCATGTTTGCCAGAACAACCGTCAACAGCAAGCGGCGCGGATTGGCGAGGAGTTTTTCGATAACAGGCGCTGCGCGGGGATGATCGCGCTGCAGTCTCCAGCGATCATCGGCAGTCAAACCAAGGAAGACGGTTTCTGATGCCGAAAAAATTGCGCTGAGGCAAATGATGATCGGCAAGAAGATGAGCATGGATTCCATTCCAATATTCATCAGCGATTCTCCGTTCGCCCGAGTTCGAGCAAGCGATTCAGCTCATTTGACAATCGAATGATTGCCCGCAGATATGCAACCGCAGCACGAGTCGCGCTCCAATCAACCGGCGCTGAGGAAAACAGAATCTCGAGTTGATCGATCGTCGATTGTTTTTCACGGCGCACCCACTCTTTGCAAGCCTGCGATTCTGCCAACGAGGATTTCGCCGACGCCTCCATCGACTCTCGTTGCTCGAGCAATTCCATCAGTTGCGCGGCGGCGAGTGGCACAGCCTTCCCCATCGGATCTAAAATTGTGATCAACGCTTCAGCGCGCAAGAGTGGATCGACAAGGATCGTTGCCGCTGCGTTGATTTGCGCGCTGCGCATCATTGACAATTCGCGTTCAACTCCCTCGGGATGACGATCGGGATGGCACCGCGCGAGCGCGCGTGCTTGCGCTTGCACAACATCGTTCGAATTCAACTTGAAATTGCGTGAAAAACCCAGAAGATCGAATGGATCATCAATCAAAGAGACCCCGCTGACATCCAACGCAACCGACATTCATGCTCCGCTTGAAGTTCCTTGATCTGGTGGAGTATCCAAGCGTCGAACTACTGGAGGCTTTGGTGTGGCTGGACGAGTTGGCGGAATATTTCCCGCTGGAGGTCGAGGAACTGGATTGGGTGTATTCGACGCAGATGCTGCGGGCGGAGAAGGCCGAAATGGGCTTGGATTTCCTGGGGCATTCGGTCGTGCAAATCCCGATGATCCGCCTGCGTTGCCACCGCCTGCACTTCCTCCACTTGAAGAATTTCCAAAGTTTCCGCGAGAGTTTCCTCTCGATTGAGGTCTGCTTGATGGACGACCAGAGGGCGGTCGAGTTGGAATGCGCGGAGGTCCGTTCATTCCGCCCATCGAACCGAGACCGGACATACCACCGCCTTCAGGTCGACCGCTGCTGGGAAAATCCATTTGCCGAGAAATAGGGCGATTCTCACCCCTGCGACCACGATCACCTCCGCCACCATTTTGCGGGCGACGAAATGGTTTTTTGGAAGCAGCTCCCTTTGCTTTCTTTACAACTTCATTGACGACCATCGGTCGACCATTCAATATTCGTCCAGAGAGTGTTTCAATCAAGAGTTGCCCACGAGTTGCATCGCGAAACATTGCGATCGCAAAACAACGGCTCTCGCCTGTCTCGGGGTCCATCACAAGTACAAGGTCTTCGATATCAGAAAATGTAGACGTCACTTCCTTGAGTTGATCAAGTGTGACACTGTTTTCAAGATTGCCGATATAGATTTTAAACATAACTGCCTTTTCAAACTCCCCCGGTTTGAATTTGCTGAAGTAATACTAGCAACTGAGTCTCTGTGGAAGCAAGTGAAGAAACCTAGTTCAAGCAACCATAATCGGTTTCATAAGACCGTTTGGGACTTGAACTGAAGAGAGACTTGAAATTTATGGAGGAAAGATAAATAAAAAGAGCCCTGCCCGGTTACCCGGACAGGGCTCATGAAGTCGGCGATGACCTACTTTCCCGCTGAGCAGTATCATCGGCAGCGAAAATTTCACTTCTGTGTTCGGGATGGGAACAGGTGTTTCCTTTCGCTTATAGTCACCGACAAATCCCTAAACATCCTTTCGGACCCTCAGGGAGGAATGACAGATCGAAGACAGATGTCGCATGAACGGTCTTTCGACCGAACAAGACGAGTGAAAAACTTTTTATAAAGATACAGTTTGAAACAAACAACCTTCGTGCTGGTTTGCATTGTTCCATTTCCGCTTGTCCTAAATCCGAACTTTAGGTTCGGACTAGGTCCAGACGGAAGCTGGTAGACAAGGCCAAGCACTCGACCGTTAGTACCGCTTAGCTCAACGAATTACTTCGCTTACACATGCGGCCTATCAACCCGGTGGTCTACCGGGGGTCTTTCGTCTTGCGACATGGAATAATTATCTTCAGGGGGCCGGCAAGCTGGCAGCTGCCGGCTGGACCACGAACTGCCGCACAGAGATACTCTGCGGAAATTGTTCGGTGCCCAGCCCGTAGCGCAGCGCCAGCCAGTTCTGCACCAGCTTATCCGGATCAGTAAGA
Source organism: Planctomycetia bacterium (assembly GCA_005792145.1). Taxonomy (GTDB): domain Bacteria; phylum Planctomycetota; class Phycisphaerae; order Phycisphaerales; family SM1A02; genus F1-60-MAGs104. The sequence goes on from SXSS01000057.1 coordinate 13,389, forward strand.
AAC
>SXSS01000005.1 GCA_005792145.1 Planctomycetia bacterium
GCCTGCGGAACTCGCCCGAGAGAACTTTCCAACGGCTGGAGACGCAAACGGATTCGAGCCACGGACACAGCCGCGGACACAGCCGCGGACACAGCCGCGGACACAGCCACGGACACAGCCGCGGACACAGCCGCGAAAGTGCATAAGTGATCAGCCGTGAAAAGTTCTCTCGGGGCTCAAACAGTCCTCGGCGACCGACACGATCCGATTTACGATTTTTTTCACCGCATATGCAAGGGCAAAAAAATCAAAGCGCGCAGATTTTTTATTGCCCGAGTCCACCAATGCCACTGCCCAACCCACCAGCACCCGTTGATGTTCCCGCGCCGCCCGCTCCTGGAATTTGAATCGACATAGAGAAAGTTGTTTGATCAACGATTTGGTTGTACGAGGCGCCAATCGAGAGATAAAAATCTGGAAACGTCCGCGTGAGATTGACCGTAGCGGCGCGAAAGTTGGACTCAACCAAGTCGTATTGGGGACTGAGCGTGAAGGAATATTTTTTCGAGATTTGATACGACACGCCGCCTTGAACAAACTCATCTGCGGGATAAAGACCAGTTGGATCAAATGTGTTTACATATCTGTATTCCAAATAAAAGCGCACATCGGGTGATTGCTGAATACTGCCGCCAAGAGTTCCGCGCCCTAAATCGTTCAGGCCGAAACTGTTGATCGAATTGCCTCGGTCTTGCAAGAGATAAACCCCTTGACCATAGAGCGCGAGCGCATCACTCACTTGCAACTTACTGCTTGCATACAGGTGATCGCCCCACTGAGAATATTCAGGTCGCCAAGAATAAAAACTTGGCATCGGTGACTGCGCATACTTCAAACCAAATGGATCTGTCGCAGTTTCAGTTGGTTGCAGTGAATCATTTTGATTGTCGATCACCGCTCCCATGCTGAGTACGGCCCAATCCACCGAGCGCCAATTTCCAGGTCCGCCCCGCATCGTCTGCAATTTATTTGTGACGCCAATTTGCGCGACGGCTGCGCCGGAGACCGCCTCGACATCTTGGTCATAGACCGGCGTGTCAAGCACGCTGTTGGAATTCCATCCATACCAAAGCATCGCCGTCGGTTGGATCACATGATGCAGTCGATTGAGATCCAAGAATGAACTGCGCACAGAGTTGTATTTCGATGTGAACTCCGTCGAAAATCGACTTCCTGCTCCCAGCAGCGTGCGAATATCTTCGCTTTCAGTTGCATAGTCTTGGAAATTATTCAGGACATATGCCGCAACTTGTCCGTGCGCAAATGGAACGATCTTCACTGGACCAATTGCAAGAGGCATCGCAATTTCTTGACGGGTGTACAAACGCGCGCGCACAAGATCGTCGTATCCGGCCGCGTCGTATGTATCGCGAATATTCTGATTCGCGCCAAATGCCGTGTTCTGCGAAAACGCCAGCGTGCTGATGCCCAATTCTGAGGGTGTTCCAGACTGCACCTGCAAGCGCATCATGTTCGCGGAATAATTCTGCGTCCAAGTCAATCGATCGCCGAACAGAGATTCGCCATAACGCTGATATGCCAATTCTGGAAACTTGTCCACGGAATATGGACGCGATGCGATCATGTATGCGTTGCTGAGAAATTCATTGGGGTTGTATTTGACAAGAAGAGAAAGCGAATTATTTCCGCTTTGCCAATTCAGATATCCGCTTGATTCGTATTCTCGTCGATTCAGATAGTCGTTCCACTTGAAGACCGAGGCATAAGTCTGATCGCTAAAAATCGACAACTGCGCATCGAGTGTCACGTCGCTTGCAAGGTCGCGTTTCCAATCCGCAAGCACTTCGCCGCGATATTGCTCGGTGCTGGTGATGATTCCGCCAGAAGCCGTTTGCTCCTCGTTGAGAAAGTCGTAATAGCCCATCGTCTTGAAATTGCCAGTTCCACCGAAAATATTCGTCTGCGCATTCAATCCCAACCCGATGGCGTTTTTGGTCAGAGTCTCTTGGACCAAATTCACTTCGCCGAGCTCATCTGGTTTTTCTGCACCGATCAGATCGAAGAGATCCCACTCCGACTTTATGATTGTTCCTTGATAATTCTGAAAGCCCACATTCAAGTACTTCAGCGGAATCTGATTTGGCGATCCAGCGATATGTGGCCAGTACAGAAATGGTGTTCCATTTGCGCGCAGTGTCGCGTGACTTCCCGTTATGTACGAACCGCCTCCCGATGATTCCGGTTGCTGCGTGATCGTCAGCCGTTGAACTCCAACCGCCAAATGTGGCGTGAAGAATTCACTGGTCGAGACGCGCGCGGTTTTCGCGGTGAACTCATCGGCGGCAAGCTGTCGCATCTCTTCAGCTCGGGCATAAGCCAAGATTCCTCCACGCATTGTCGTGCGCATGACGGCATCCATCACAATCGCTTGATTGAGAGCAAGGTCGTAATACACGCGCTTGCCGCGCAATGTGTATTGATAATCCGTCGCAACAACATCGCCTTCGAGATAAATCCCAACGACATCTTTCGCATCAAGCATCCCAGTGTTGTTGGACGCAGTGGCGCCTTTCTTTGGCGCAAGAAAAATAACCGCGTGATCTGCAGAGAGTTGGAGTTCTCTGACTGGTCCAATTCCAGGAGGGCTTGCATAATCCACTCGAACAGAATTCGAGAGCATCACGCAATCATCTTTTGTTTCAATGGTGGTGTTTCCCGAGGAAAATGACAGAGTTCCTTGCGGCGAGAAAATCTTGGTCTCATCCACTTCGACCCGAACCTTTGGTGGTGCGGGAGCTGGTTCTTGTGATGGCAGAAGAACCGGCGCTCCGACCACAAGAGGAGGATCAACTGGTGCGAGCGGCGCATCGAGTTGCGGTCGTGGCCGCAGAAGCGCGCCGCGTGCAACCGATTCCAAATACCCCTTCACGCGCGTGGTGCCTCGAAGCAAAATTGGATTACTCGGGGGCGCTTTATCCTCAAGCAGTGTGATCGTCAGAGTGATGTCACCGCGCGTGCTGCCAGTCACTAAGAGATCGCTTCCACTTGCTCCAACTCCTGCTTGACGCGTTGGCTCTTCAGCTTCAGGGAAATAGACGGCGATCTGGTTGATCAATCCATCGCCGCTTGGAATGCGATTGATCCAGATGACCGCGTTTGTGCTCGAGAAGTAATAACCGCCAAATCTCACTCGAACATCGCCTTCAACTTGAAGCCGCTTCGTATCGTCAACATCCCACGCCCAACCTCGAACGCCCTCGATGATGATGTCGCTTACAACAGGTTCTGTCGGCAGAACAAATCCGCCCAATGACTGACCGGTGATCGGTACATCTTGAAGTTCTTGCGCACGAGTCTTCAGAGAAAGGGTCGAGATCGCAACGATGCAGATGATCATTCGACATAGGCACGCAGAGCCTGCGTTTGTTATTCGAGTGTGACGAAGTTCTCTCCGTTGCGCAGACGACATCTGCGCAGGATGGTACGAAGAGTCGCTCACGCCGTCTGCATCCCAATCGTTATGCCCGACTTTATCCTCGGTATGCGATCGGTTGATCGGTGGACCCACCGAGTTCTTTCAAGAGAGTCATCGAACCGAACCCAATTCCGGCAAGGGCAAGTGCAACGAGTCCCCATAAGAATTCTCCCCAAGAAAAAAGCCATGACGCGGCGAAGAGTGATTGCCAAAGTGCGCCATAACGCGCAACTTTTTCCGCTGCGATCGCAGGAGATTGAGCGCGTTTGATTTTGCGGATGACAACCGGGATGAATGCAATCAATGCAAGAGCAGGAAAGATCGGGCCATACCACGGTGTCGACTCTGGCCAAAATGATCCGTTTGATTTCAAGATGCCGAAGCCAAGAATGCAGACGCTGCAGATGATCCAGCCGATCACCAACATCCAGAGAGCCCTGCGCGAAAGTCCGGGACGCTTCGAAAGCACAAAGTGCATGATGGTTGCGACTGCAGTGGCATGCGTCATCGCCAACCATGCGGGCAGTGTGAAAGTGAATTGATCATTCGGAATCAACAGGTGAGCAGCATGAAGCAGTCCGATGGTCAACAGCCCAATTCCGGGAATGTATTTCGCGGTCCCGTTATAGAAGAGTGTTCCGCCAGCGATCAGGAGTGCAATAAAGAGAGCGCCGAATCCGAACGAAAGAACGCCAACGAGCGCCAAAAGAAGTGACGCAATCGTCACGGAGAAGGCTTGAACCGTACCGATCTCACCTGAAGCGATGGGACGATGAGGGCTGAAAATACGGTCGTGTTTTGCATCGAGAAGATCATTGAGTGCCGCGGCAAATGAAAAAAGCCCGACTGCGGTCACTGCTGAACAGATGAGCGCTTGCGCAAGAGGCATCGTCGCAACGGGCATATAGTGATACTGATCGTTGCTTCGGGACAAAATGACAATCAGCCATAAATCGGTGATTGCTCCGAATGCCATGGAAAGTCGGGTCAATTCGACCGCTGAAACAACTTTCTTTGATACGCCAAGCACGGGTGGAGGCTACCATTACGATCCGACATGAAATCCAACAATACAGAGCAAACGAATCAAGCCAATGCGATCAGTGCAAGAGGTTTGCGTATCGCCATCGTCGAAAGTCAGTACCACCACGAAATCTGCACGGGACTTTCCACAGGTGCGGTCGATGCGTTTATGAATGCAGGTGGTGATTCTCAGGACATTCTCCATGTTCACGCGCCGGGATCGTATGAATTAGTCTCCATCTCCTTGGCGCTCGCGGAACGATCTGACATCGACGCCGTTGTTGCGCTTGGATGCGTGTTGACTGGAGAGACCAGCCACGATCGATATATTTGCGACGCAGTCGCACATGGTTTGGTCAATGTGACAATCCGCACTGGAAAGCCAGTTGCATTTGGCGTTTTGACCTGCATCACAATCGAACAAGCGCGTGCGCGTGCGGGTGGTAGTAAAGGCAACAAAGGAATTGAAGCAATGCACGCGGCAATCGCAGCAACTCGAACGATTCGGGAAATTCGCGATGGAGGCGTTGTCGCAAGAAGTTCTGTTGCAATCGGAGCCAGCCGATGACCGTCGCCCATGAACAAAGATGTTGCGCTCTTCAAGCGATGTTTCAGTTTGACATCAGCGGAACTGTCGATCTTCCAATGTTGCGAGAGTCTTTCGAATCCCGCGCGCGCGAAGCCCGCAGCGCGGATCCGATCGAGAGCGAATGCGATTTCACTTTGCCTGCAGTTGCGACAGGGTTGTCGCTTGCAGAAAAAGCGTGGGGGACCCGTGAAGAAGCGGATCAGGTGATTCGGGATCTCGCTCCCGAGTGGCCAACGCATAGACAACCCAATATCGACCGAAATATCTTGCGCTTGGGTTATTGGGAGATCAAGCACGGTTCCATTGCGCCGGCGATCGCAATCAATGAAGCGGTCGAATTGGCCAAGGAATACAGCACCGAAAAAAGTTCTGCGTTCATCAATGGTGTATTGGATCGAATCGCCAATCCAGTCGCAGAAGCGGTGGTTGAACCTTCCGTTATCGCGATCGAGGAATAATAAAGGAGTCCGCTCGACATGTTCTTCAAGTCAGCGATCGAAGCCGTTCGACGGGGACTTCTTCGCACGGCATCCGCCGTCGGAGCTGGGCTTCGAAGCGCATTGCATGGTCGGCGACTTGATGATGCGCTGATTGACGAGGTCGAGTCGCAGTTGATTTCAGCGGATGTTGGAGTTCGAGCCGCGCGCGAACTTGTCGATTCGTTGCGCACGGAATTTCGCGCAGGCAAAGTCGAGCGCGGAGAAGATGCGCTTGAGCATCTGAAGAAGCGAATGAAGGAACGCCTCGCTCCTCCCGCGGGAAAGACATTGGAAATTGCCGCGACCACTTCGAAGCCCGCGGTGGTATTGGTTGTTGGCGTCAATGGAGTTGGAAAGACGACAAGCGTTGCGAAGATCGCACATTCAATTCGCGCATCTGGACGAACAGTTCTGCTCGCTGCGGCTGACACATATCGCGCGGGAGCTGTCGCACAATTAGGAGTGTGGGCTCAGAGACTTGGCGTTGACATCATTCGCGGCGCGACTGGTGGAGATCCTGCCGCGGTTGCTTTCGATGCCGCGGAGGCGGCGGTCACGCGCGGTGTTGATGTTCTGCTGGTGGATACCGCGGGGCGACTTCACAACGAGGAAAACTTGATGCGCCAACTGATCAAGATTCGCGATGTCATTCGTCGTCGAATTCCTGATGCGCCACACGAAACGCTTCTCGTACTCGATGCAACAAGTGGTCAAAATGCGCTCGTTCAGGCGGCAGCGTTTCAAAAAGCCGTTGATATTTCGGGAATCTTTCTAGCGAAGATGGATGGAACTGCGCGCGGCGGTGTTGTGATCGCAATTCATGATGCGCTTGGAATTCCAGTCAAACTGATTGGAGTTGGCGAGTCTCCCGAAGATGTTCAACCCTTCGATGCGGATCGATTCGTGGATGCGGTCTTTTCAGTTGATGGGGCTACCATTCCATTATGAACGCTCGCGCACGAGGATTCACGCTGATCGAGACACTTGTGGTGATTGGAATCATCGCGTTGTTGACCGGCTTGATTATGCCAGCGTTCAATATGGTGAAAAGAGAGTCATACAATACAAATTGCCTGAGCAATTTGCGACAAAATTTTACAGTATGGCAGTCTTATCAAACTATGAACAAAGGCATCATGCCGATGTGTGAATTTCTGCCAGTGGTGACTCCACAAGGAATTGAAGGGGGACTGCCGAATTTGCTCTCGAAGTTTCAGCCTGCGGACAGCGCAACGTGGTTGTGCCCAGCGGATGATGACCTCGAGTCCACCGAGACTGGGACGAGCTATACATATCTTCCTGGACTGATTCGTTTTTCGCCACAAGTGCAGATGGAAGTTCTTCAAGTCCTACTCAACCTTCCTCCGACGGCAAGCGATCGCCAACGCGAAGTCACACGCCTGCAAACGGAATCGAAGTTGGTCGTGAGACTTTTTGAGAATGACAGCAAAGGTCTCTTTCCGATATTGATGGATAGCGCCGATCGACATCCTGGAACGCGCGTGCCGCGAAATGGTGTCTATTTGGATGGATCAACGAGGGCAATGAAAGTAGAGTATGAAACTACGGCTGATTGAAAACTGAAGTCCCAAAGGAAATATGGCAATCATCGACTTTCACGAATTGAAATACACACTGCAAAATCGCAGTAAGGAATTGTTGCGGGCAGCGGTGATTCTTGCGATGCTGTTGATTGTTTCGTGTGGTGTGTGGTGGTGGGTTTCTGTTCGTTGGAGGCCGCCACCGTCAATTTTCGATACGCCTGTTGATGATGTTCTTGGCTATCTCGCGATGGATGATTTCAATGAATTGCCCCTTGAAGAACGCATGAAATTTCTCTTGGACCTCAGCAATCGTTTTCGAGGGATGGAATCGTCGGAGAGCGCCGCGATGGCTGGATTCTTCGCAGGTGTGACAGGCCCAGCACGCAAGCAGATGACGCAGAATGTGCGCATCTTGGCCAGAGACATTCTTGTTCAGGGCGCGTCGGGATATTTCGACGCGGCCCCAAGTGATCAAGGAAAGTACATCGATGATTGGGTCGTGAATTGGACAAAGATGGGCGAGAAGATCACAACTGGCAAGGAAAGTGATCAGACGGACAAGGAGCGGATTGACAAGATCAAGTCGCAGTCCGATCGTGGCGAAGAGCGTATGAAAGAGAGAGAGGTTCCGTCGCTGAATGAAGACGGCGCGCTTGGCTTCATGAGTATTTGGCAGAAAGAAGTCGAAGTGACCGCAAGCCCAAAGCAGCAAGGTCAGATTTCGCGTTTTCTCCAAGACGTTCGCAAGCGTTACTCCAATGCATTCTGAGCCGCGGCTTGCGCGAACTGATTCCCTGCCGATCAACGCATTCGCGAAAGAGATCGTTGGGAGAATTTCGAGCGATCGAAAATTGGTGCTTGTTGCAGAAACTGGATCTGGAAAAACCACTCAAGTCCCGCAAATACTGCTGAAATCTGGTGTCTCCGGCGATGGTCGCATCGTGGTGCTGCAGCCTCGACGCTTGGCGGCACGCGCAGTTGCGCGACGCGTTGCATTCGAAATGGGAGTGCGCGAAGGTGGACTTGTGGGATATCGCACGCGATATGAGCGCGTCGAAAGCGCGGAGACAAAAATACTTTTTATGACCGACGGTCTCTTCGTTCGTTTGGCGCAAGGAACACAAGATCTCAAAGGCATCTCCGTCGTCGTGCTTGACGAATTTCATGAGCGGGGAATCTCCACGGACCTTGCTGCTGGCATGGTGCGTCGATTGCAATCACAACGCAGACCTGATTTGCGAGTTGCCATTATGAGCGCAACGCTTGATGCCGCTCGGCTTGGAGAGGTCTTCGGCGTGGATCCGCTCTCGGTGCCAGGACGAATGCATCCAGTTGACATTCGATTTCTTGGTGATGTTCGAGCCAACGAAGATGTGATTGATCGCGCCGTCACAGCGGTCGTTGACGCGGCTGAAAATCTTCAGGGCGATGGTTTGGTGTTCATGCCTGGCAGAAATGAAATTCAGCGGACGATCGAAGCGCTGCGATCAAGATTGCCCTCGGGAGGGTTCGATGTGATGGCACTTCATGGAGGTCAATCGCCCGAAGAGCAAGATCGCGCGCTCAATCCTTCAGATCGACGCAAGATCGTGGTTGCCACAAATGTCGCGGAAACAAGCCTGACAATTCCCGGAGTTCGCTTTGTCGTTGACAGCGGATTGGCTCGCGTGCATCGATTCGATCCACTGCGCGACTTGAACGCGCTGAAACTAGAGCCGATCAGTCAAGCGAGCGCTCGTCAACGCGCAGGTCGTGCGGGGCGTACCGCATCGGGAGTTTGCTTGCGACTGTGGAGCGAAGCCACGCACAATCGTCGAGCGGAGTTCGACGCGCCAGAAGTTCACCGCATCGATCTTTCAGAAGCACTGCTTGGACTATCGGTTGTTGGCGAAAGTGATCCACTGAAATTTCCGTGGATCGATGCGCCAGATTCGGCTGCCATCGATCGCGCGCAGCGGGTTCTTGTGGGATGCGGCGCGATGGATTCACAGGGGAGACTGACTCCCGACGGACGAGCGATGGCGCAGATCCCAGCGCATCCGCGATTGGCGCGCGCACTCTTGGAAGGAGCGCGCAGAGGATGTGCCCAGCGCGCAGGACTTTGGGCGGCGTTCTTATCCGAGCGCGATCCATTCGATCGAGAGAATTCAGAATCGATGCGTCGACACTTGGAGACCAATGATCGACCAAGCGATGTGATCGCACGAGAGAGAATGTTTCTTGCGTGGCGTGCTGGCAAAGCAAATCGAATGTTGATTGATTCAGATGCGGCACGCGAAGTCGGTCGTGCCGCGGACCATCTTTCTTCTGCCGCGCTTCGTGCTGCGGGAGATTTGGCGCAAGGATCGCGTGGCGCGCAGTCTGGGGATTTTTCCGATGAAGCGATAGCTGAGTCATTTATGCTTGGTTTTCCCGATCGAATTGCATGGCGCCTTGATCGACATCGGCCCCATGCCGCGATGTCTCAGCGACGGAAGGTCTCCATCGATAAGCGAAGTTTGCACGAGGGCACGGGTCCGCTGTTGGCTTTCGAGGTTCGCCAAAGTGGTGGCGGTGATACCGCAGAGACAACGCTGTCGATGACAGTCGCGCTTGAGAGAGCGTGGCTCGAATCAACGCTCCCGCATCGCTTCGCCAATCGCGTCGAAGAACGGTGGGAGGCGTCATCGCAATCCGTCGAAGAAGTTGACGAGCAACTCTTTGATGACACGGTCATCGAGCGAACAGTTCGTCCTTCGCGAAACTTGGCGGTTGCGTCAGAGATCGTCGCTTTGCGGATGATGGAAGATGGTCTGCGACCCGATGAATGGGAAGAGCAAATTGCGCCGTGGATTGCACGAACGAGATGGGTGGCTGAAACTTTTCCTCAGCGTGAGTTGTTGACCTATGCGGATGACGACCTGCGCGTCTTATTCGCGGAGATCGCGGCGGGTGCGTCACGTTGGAGTCAAGTGCGTGATCGTTCTTGTCTGGCCATTGTGCTCAGTGCATTGTCATATGAAGATCAAACATTCGTCCAGCAAATGGCTCCGGCGGATATTCGTCTACCCAGCGGTTACAAGATGAAATTGATTTACGAAAACGGACAACCTCCGCGAGGCAGCGCAAAGATTCAAGATTTTTATGGACTTGATGAAACTCCAAGTGTTGCTGGTGGTCGCGTTGCCGTTCGCTTGGAAATTCTTGGTCCCAATCGCCGTCCCTTGCAAACAACCGCCGATCTTGCAGGATTTTGGCGTGTTTTGTATCCCGAGCTTCGAAATGAACTCCGCCGCCGCTATCCAAGGCACGAATGGCGATAGCGCAAAGCCGGCGTATCGCTCAAATTATTCCGCGCGAAAATTTCTACTCGATATTGTCAATGCCCATCGCCGCATCTCCGTGCAGATGTCGTCTTGGATGGATGCCCGAACGAATGCCTTCTTCTTGTGAGACCGGCGGATCCGAAGCGAAGCGCGGAAGTTTTGGAGCCCACGCTCTTCGCCCTGCATGAACATCGTGCACGATTTCGACCGCTTCGCGAACATCATCTGTCACGCGGAAAAGTTCGAAATCTTCAGCGGAAATCGTTCCATGTTCCTCCGCGAGTGTCGTGCGCATCCAGTCAAGTAATGGCTGCCAAAATTTCTTCCCGATCAACACAACAGGGAATGGCACGATCTTGAGCGTTTGAATCAGCGTGAGCGATTCGAAAAGTTCGTCCATCGTTCCAAAGCCTCCAGGGAAGATGATGAAGCCGCGCGCGTGCTTGACGAACATCACTTTGCGAACGAAGAAGTATCGAAAGGTCAACTCGATGCTCTGGTATGGATTCGGCTTCTGTTCGAAGGGCAGTGAAATGTTCAGGCCAACCGAAACACCATTCGCTTCAAGCGCGCCTTTGTTTGCGGCTTCCATAATTCCAGGTCCGCCGCCAGTGATGACAGCAAATCCTCTTTCGACCAACATCCGTCCGCATTCGACTGCTTGAATGAATTCATGTTTCTCAGGTCGAGTGCGGGCAGAGCCAAAAACAGCTACCGCAGGCCCAACTCGAACCATTGTGTCGGTGGCATCAACGAATTCGCTCATTATGCGAAGGGTCCGCCAAGCCTCGTGTTGCAACGCATCTTTGATGTGTTTGGATTCCATGGCGTAGAGGACTACACTCAAACTCCTATGAAAAGCAAGCCACTCGGTCGGACAGGGTCTCGTTCTAAATCCTCTGCGAAGGTTGTTTCCACCCCTTCAAAGGTTGCCGCGAAGGCATCCAAGAGCACAGGAGGCAAGACCGGAGCGATTTCTGCAAAGGTTGGAGCAAAGGTTGGAGCAAAGGTTGTGA
>SXSS01000058.1 GCA_005792145.1 Planctomycetia bacterium
CTTGGTAATGATGCCCCGCTCCTCTTCCAATCGATCTTGGCGATCCTTCATCGCCTCCAAATCAGAAATGCGGGCGGCCAATTCCTCAATTCGTTTTCGTTCAACCTCAAAGTCTCCTGTCTGTTTGATCAGAAGGTCTTCCAGACCACCTTGACGATCGGAAATACTTTTGAATTGTCCGTTCAGATCCCGCCGCACAATATCTTCGAGGACTTTCTCTTTTTGAGCTACGGCGGAAGCTAATGTTTGCTCGCCAGAGCGAACCTCGGGATGCATCTGTCCAAACCGAGCCTTCTTGCTCTGCATGCTGATCGTGAGATCGTTGATATCTCGCATCAACTGTAAAAGCGCTGGATCTCCTTCGGCCTTGCGAACATCGTCCTGTGACGCTTCGAGTCGCCCTTTCAACTTCGCATCGATCTGTCCTCTTTGGGACTTCACTAGACTGAGATCCATCGTTGTTTCTGCGATCAATCTCTGAAGCTCTTGAAGCCCCTGCTGTGATTGTTGCGAGTCCTCAACAAATGATGGGATGTTCCCATCAACAATGAATCGCCGAACCGCCGACTTTGATTCATCAATTTTCGTGTCAAGTTCCGACTGTTTCTTCAGGAAGACGGACTTAATTTCGTTAAATTTTCGGCTACTTTCGCCCTTCAATTCTGCAAGATATGTTTCTGAAATCGAATTCAGCAAAATAGGAACATCTCCTGGAACATGCGCCGACCAATACAGCGCGAAGAACTGAGTCCCACGCTTATGCCCAGATGAAATTTCACGAATGAGATCGTCAACTGCTTCTTCAGTATCAAACCGACCATTTTCATCAAGGTAATATTCATGCCACTTTGTCTTGAGGACATCTCGATTTGACACAGCATTGACCAAGACGCTGCGCATCACCATTTGCTGCGCTTCGGTTTGAGCGAGTCGAGCGACGGTTTCTTCCTGAGTGGTGGCCTCTCCAAAAATTTCCTTGGCATCTCCCAACTGGGGACGTAATCGCAAAACAACCTGACCACTATAAATGGGATACAGATAGAAAGACCCGACATAAAAGATGCCAGAGAAAAAGACGCCACCGATTGCCAGATAAATGATCGCCTTCCATTTTTGGCGGAGGATACGGATCGGATCAATCGTGACACCACGATTGGGGGTGCGACTCGGCTGATTCGTTGATCGCGCAGGCGTTGAGGAAGTTGTTGCGTTGGATGGGCTTGGTGGCATTGTAATTTCTGTTTCCAATCAGCCGCCAGATCCGGCGGCAAGTGATTTAGCGACGAGGTCAATCTGTTCCTGTGCTTCAGCATCTGGCCGAAGTGCCCGAGCGCGCTCGAGTGATTCTTGCGCTTCCACTTTTCGACCAGAAATGAATTGCGCTTCAGCAAGATGCCCATACGCCATAGCAGTAGGCTGAGCCCGAGCCGAACGCCGAATCAGGCTTAACGCCTCTGGAATATTCCCAGCCTTCATAAGTGCGAATCCAAGAGTGTCCATTAGATCTGGATTACTTTGATTCGTCGCAAATGCTTTGCGCGCTCTTTCGACCGCCTGCGGAATTTTATTGAGGACCTTGGCTTCGAGAAATGCCAAGTTATTTATTGCGGCCAAATCGTCACTCTTAATTGTTAGAGACTGCTCAAACCACTTCGCCGCTTCAACTTTGTTTCCAGCTTTATATTCCGCGCCACCCAAGACGCGGTATGCATTGAACTTCTCCTCGTCGTTTGTGGCGAGCTCAAGAGCTCGCTTCGCATACTCAAGTGCCTTTGGAATTCCAGAACTGCCCGCATCCAGGAATCTCTGCGCAAGAGCTCGGCAAAGAGGGCTATCTGGGTTGTTAGCGCAAGCTTCTAAGACAAATGGTTCCAACTTTTGAGATGTTTCTGGAGGGAAGAGCGTCCCTGCAGCAATAATCCAGGGATCAGTGATCGTACCCTTCGCAGGCCCGACCAGTTTGTACATCTCACGCAATTGAACTATGCCTTGGTTTTTCTGCGCCTCGGTCGTCGCAGTACCTGCGATTGCCGCCGCTCCAATCATTTGGAAAAAGGGTGTTGTTGGAACAAGTGCTGGAGCTAGTTTCAACGCATTCAGAATTCCCTCGAAATCAGGCGGAGAATTCATTGCACGAAGCAAAATCGATTGTGTCAATGCGCCAGGATTCCTGGTAAGTGAAAATATCAACTCGTTGTCTTTGGCTGCCTCCAGCCGAAGCGATGCGGTGTTATGCGTTTCAGCCAAAGTGGCAATCCACGATGGATTTCTCGGCTCCAATACAAGAATGTCTTGCACTGTTTGAATGGCTCCAACATAATCACCAGCTGTCAACTGATATGCAATCAAAGCTCGGCGCGCTTCATCCGAACGAGGGTTTTGCTCAATGAATTTGCGTGCAGTTTGTATCGCGCCCGCAATGTCGTTGCTGTCAAGTTGAATCGAAGCGAGCAATCTTGTAGCAGGCCAATAATTACCCTCTAATTCGATTGCCCGCTGAACATCGGAGATTGCCTTGCGCGCAAATTCGACATCGCCACTGCGCTGAAACTGTCGTTGAAAAGATGATGAGCGCAGAATGAATGGCAACGCACTTGAGGGTTGAACTCGAATGGATTCGTCAATGGCTTTCAGGAATTCTGCGGTGATGCGCTTGGTTTCGGCTGCGTCTGATTTAGAAAAGGACTCTTCCAATTCCGCGTTGGCGATATCCGCCACCAACAACTTATCGCCAAACGATGAATTTTCACCTGCCAACTTTGCAACTTCCGCACTCATCGCGCGCGCGCCGGCAAAGTCTCTTGTTTCTAAACGCAGAGCGGAAATTTTTCGGGACATATCAATATTCGGCTGCTTGGCATTTGCGGGTTCCAACACCTGAAGAGCAAGCCTTGGCTCGCGCCGTTCAATCCATATTCCAGCGATGACACGCGCCGCGTCTGATGATTTACTTGTGTCGAGTTCAAGCGCTTTATTGAAGTTCGTGCTCGCATCGGTAGCGCGCCCCATTGAAACTTGCAACTCCGCTAATTCCGCCCAATATTGCCAAGCATCAACGCCGCTGGCTTTCTGCGCGGCAGCGAGAAGGAGTGCTTCCCCTTCTGTGCCACGACCAGCGCGCTGCATCGAGGAGGCATAAATCCGCGTGGAATTATGGTCGCTGGGGTTGATCTTCAGTAAAGATTCATACAACATCTGCGCTTCGGCTTCATTTGCCTGAGCGATAAGTTCAAGTTCTCGCTGTTGACTTGCCTTATCCATCGCATCCCATGCTGCCTGAGGAAACACGGCAGTACCGTCTGCGTTAACAATGAATTCTCGAGTTGGAGTTGACTCAACGAGCAGCTTCATTAACTGGCGCGCATTATCAACATCTGCCGGGCGAACAGCAAACATTCTCTTGCGTTCTAGAATGCTCTCTGCGCGATTGCCATAGATTGCCTCGAGATCGAGGTGCGCATTTCGAATTCCGTTCGATTCTGGCATTGCGAGCATCGCGCTTCGCATTACTGCACGCGCTTTTTGCATTTGGCCAGAACGAACCAAATTCTGCACATAAAGCTGAATTGTCACGAGATCGTTCGGACGGCGCTCATATGAAGTTGCGAATGCTTCGGTTGCTCCCTCAATATCGCCATTTTTATCAAGAGCAATACCCAACAATCGGTACACGGCTGCGGATGCTCCTGGCATCGAGGCGGCCTCTTCAAAAAATTCCGCCGCCTTGACCGAATCATTCTTTTCAAGAGCAATCCGACCTCGAAGAAGAACGGCAATTGTTGGATCCTTGCAATTCTTTTCCGCGAGTGAGACCAACTGATCAGCAGCAGCTGGATTTTTATCCGCGACTGACTCTGAATAAAGTTTATCCAACAATGTAATGTCTCCAGGCGCCAACTGCGTCGCCTTTGCGAGAGCAACCTTCGCAGCGGCGGTGATCTCCGCGAGTTCGGCTGTAATCGCAGGCTTAGTCTCTTCGCTTGCCGCTTGAAGTCGTTGCTTTAAACTGTCACGCAAATTTGTAAGCGCCACTGCTAATACAACAGCCTTTTCATCCTCTTGAGCGAACGTTCCGTCGAGTTTTGGCTGGTTGACAAACGCATTAAGTCGATCCAAAGCAGATGGCATCGTTGCAAGAATTTGCAACTGCTTCAGAGTTTGATCGTCTGGAGAGTCCACCAAAAACTGCGCAAGAGAATCCTGCACTTCCTTGTTTTTTCCTTGAAAGAGAAGCCACTGACATAGGGTTCGCTGGAGGCGCAATTCTTTTGGATAGGTGACCATTGCATCACGAATTTGCTGCACGGCAGATTCGATATTCCCTTCGTTTGCCGATAGTTCGGCATCACCCATTATCTTGACAACTTGGTCGGTCAGATTGACCGCGCCATCGCTTGAAACTTTCTTTAGCTCCGCCATAATTTTCAACCCCTCGACATTCTCTGGATCGCGTGCGAGCAAACTTGCGATCGTGCGCTTTGCATCCATCAACCGACCGAGCCTTATTTCAATCCCTGCGCGAACCAAATAAAACTGCCCAACTTGCGGATATTCATCCAGCGCTTGGATGATCTTTGTGAGTGCCGCCCCCTGCTCGCCGCGGGAATTCAAGCTGACGACAGAAAGGTAATACAGATCGGCAGGGACATCCTTCTGCCTAGCAAAAATCTCCTCAAGCTTTGTTACAGTTGTTAAATAGTCTGCACGGGCAAATGCCAATTTGGCATCCAAGCGAAGCAGTGCTAGATCGGTATCGCGTCCTGCGAGAACTTTACCAAGGCGATCTCGAACACTTTGGGCTTTCACCAATTGAGCTGCCTTTTCAGCTGGCAGAGTCGCGATTTCCCACCTTGTAAATTCCAGTCCGAAGATCTCTTGGAGCGCTTCTGATTTGATTTCATCAGCGA
Organism: Planctomycetia bacterium; assembly: GCA_005792145.1. Lineage (GTDB taxonomy): Bacteria > Planctomycetota > Phycisphaerae > Phycisphaerales > SM1A02 > F1-60-MAGs104. The sequence continues at coordinate 4,908 of SXSS01000058.1, forward strand.
ATGCCGCAAGCATCGACACTTTCGGAGATGGCATGGCGAGCACTTTCTCGAATGTGGCTTCGGCTTTCTGGACTTGATCTGACTTCGCCTGAAGTTTTCCAAGTGTATTTAACTCAACAAGCGAATTAGGAAATCGATCACAATAACCCTGCAGAGATTCCATCGAACGCTCAACAGCGATATTGTCATTGACAGCGGCCGCAATATTTGCAAGATTGACTAATTGATTCCCATTCAGAGTTGAACATTCTCCAAACTCCTTTGCATCTCGGTTGCCACCTTTCCACAAGAGAGCGTCGAGAATCGACTGAATGGCTTTCGGAGTGGCGAGTGGATTTTGGCTTTTTCTTTGGAAGAGAAGATTCTGCAATTCCGCGACACTAATTTCACCACTGAATGGCAAGTTCAACTTTGCCTGAACAAGCAATTCGTTAAATTTGTTGGACCGAGCCATTGCTTCGGAAGTTCGATTTGCCAGCATGATGCGTTGGGTATCAAATGCGATTTCGCGAAGAAGAGTTGACCAAACGAGAGCGTCTTTGGGATTTGTCTTGAGAAACTCTTCTGCAGCTACTTCTGCCGCCGTTCGTTCTTCGGCCGTTAAAATTTCGCTTCGATTCAATTCTGCGCAAATTCCCAAACTTTGAATAGTGGCAGTCTGCGGGTTTGATGGAGAAACTCGTTCAAGTGCATCTTGAGAAACTTCCGCGACTCTCTTCCACATATCCATTTGATTAAACAACTCCGCTCGCTCGTTGAGAGAATAGATGAGTTGCAACCAGACTTCTCCATTCTCTGGGGCAGAACGCGTACGCCTTTGCATATACGCTTCTCGCTTTTGATAAAGTTCTTGAGCATCTCCTGAAGTTTTTGGCGTCATGAGAGCAAGCGCATCGATCACTTTCTGGACATACTCCAAGTTGTTTGGCTTCTTACTGATGGCCCGGCCATATCGTCCGATCGCATCCTGATACTTCTTGTACGCCTCATCCAAATTTCCCGCACCTTCTGCGGCCTTCGCTTCCAAAACCAGTGCATCACCCATCTTGACATTCCGTTCTGGTGCTGCGCTGTATGACCAATAGAAGATGCCCCCAAGAACGACAGCTGCGAACAAAACGAATCCACTAACAAGCATGATGAACTTTTTATTTATCTTTGATTTCTTTGAGAGTGTTGCCATTGTTTATAATTCCTTAGATTGCGAGGCTTCGATCAGTGTCCAGTCGGGCAGTCGACGCATGAGTGTCGGGAGTAATTCTGAGAGAAAATCTGTGGTGAGCTCAGCCCATTTTTCGACTTGCTGATCTCCACCTTTGACAACCATTGAGCATTGAACTTTACAGTAATACGAATAGCGACTGGTGAGGTCAAAGGCATAGGTCTTCACGACATAGGGCGAAGAAGTAAGTCGAGCATTTGCGATAAATAAATAGCCACCAACTAGGCGAAAATCGGGCTTGGCGTCGTCCTGAAAGACTGTGACCGACATTTCGGTCTCGCCGATTGGTAAATAGACTGATTCCTCGCGCCGAGTTACTGGATCAACAACAGGCGCTGATGGATAAATCTCTCCAGTGGCCATATTCGTTGGCCCAGAAACCAAATCCCACTTTGATCGATCGATGGAAATGAGTCTTTTCACAGGTTGGTTGACCATTTGAAAGCCCGCAGCTCCCCAGCAACGCTCTGGAACATGTGGAACTGCATCGACCATTCCTGTGTAATAGGCGATGTGCAATGCCAACACACCGTTGGCGGGATTGCCATCGATTGCATATTGCCGATCCAAATAGAAGCGAGTGCCAAGACTTTCGACCATCGTTTCGCCGAGACGCGAGTCGATTCCGACGCGCTTCCATTGACCTACTTTCGTTGGGATGGTGTCGAGAGATTCGCGAAGCGGGACCGCTTCCTTGCGAAGATAGAAATTGAGCGAAGAGACGGTGGCACGGAAACCAATCGCTGATGCAATCAACACAATCACAATAGAAGCGAATGCCAGTCGAATGGCAGGATTAAACCGCAAGTTTCACCTCTGTTTCATCAACCATCAGATTGCGGATCACCCACAGTGTCCCCAGATAAAGAAAAAGCGCGGGCAACATCCAAACAACTCCGACGAGTTCGTGAAATTCTCCGTCAATAAAGTTTTGATCGTATTGCGTCAGTATTCCCATTGATGCGATACGAATCATATTGACCAGAATGGCGATCGGCACGCCACATACAACGAGCAGTGTTCTCTGCCACCAAACCTTCAGATTCGTATACGCAAGAAAAACTCCAAGCGCCAAGAAGGCGACAAGCATTCTCATTCCAGAACAAGCTTCGGCAACATTCAGTGGATGAGCGACGCCATCGGACCAAACAGTCAACGTATTTCCGCTTCGATCGACTTCGGTTCCGATCACGGTCAACAAGAAATGCGCTCCATATGCGGCAATATCCTGCATCTGAAAGGTGACCTTATTGAGCAAGACTTCGGAAAGGGTTTGCCCAAAGATGCAAGTAAAAGCAAGTGGAAACCAGAGCCAACGCATCGCGGCGGTTCCGAAGAACAGCCAAGCAGATCCAAAGATCGCTGACGCCACGCCTGCAGAAATAATGTTGTGGTGAAACAAAGGCTTTGGGCCAAAGACACAGACCATATACCAACCGACCCCAATCGCCACCAACAACAATCCCCACCAGCACTGCTTGAATGGTTCAAGTCGAGTCAATTCCGCGCGCCGTAGCCATATGAAATACCCAGAAACCACGGGGATCAGAAGCGTGTGACCCCAATCACTAGGCTGAGTCCACGCGAACATAAATTGCCTTCGGAAGAAATCGAAGAAGACCACGCCAAAGAGTGCGAGCAGAATGCACAACGCAGTGATGAGTTTCGTATTGGATACAGTGACCCCCGCAGTTGGATCGGCGGGCTTCGATAAATGAGATTGGCTTATGGTTGCTGACAATGTGAATGCACTATTGTGACATTGAAATGCGACGAACAACTGAGAGTTACATCATTAGGTAGTAAATAGTTCGACCGTTTCAACTATCCGCTTGCAGTCAAACCCTCCGAATTGACTTGATTTCACCTGCTTATACTGAGATTGTCAGGCGGTGGACCGAAGACGTCATTACCAAAATTTCTGTCCAATAAAAAGCCAAATCCATAAGTAATGCGCAGTCCATTGCGGAATACAGCGAGCGGGGTTGCCCAAAAGTTGGTTCCGATAATCACATGATCATCCTTTTTCAGAATGATGTCCGGTTCTGACATATTTCGGATCGCCCCCAAATTGACCCGAATTGCTGCTTCTCGACCGCCAGGAAGTCGACGAACCAAGTCAACACGTTCTGGAATTGCGATTTCAGTCAATCCGCCAGCTGCGGCAACGAGACGGCTGAGAGTCAGACGACCGTACGAAGGCAACTGAAAAACTCCAGGTCGGCTGATTTCGCCATCAATATAAACAACACCGATCGGTGGAAATTGCAAGAAAATTTCGTCGCCTGGTCGGACAACGACATTCTGTGATGGATCGCCACGAACAAGTCGGTCATAGTCAACTTCGATGATTCGAGTCTTGAAGATTGCGCGCGGATCTTTCGTGTTCGCACTCGAACTGTCACCCAATTTGGCCGCCTCGCCAGTAATTGCGGTTCCAGTTGGAGTTGGTTTCGTTTGATCTGAAACAATTTCTGTTTGCTTTGGAATATTCGCTCCGCGGATTCGAACCCATTGTTGACTGTTCACATCGAAGATGAATGAGTCACCTTCGTTGGAAAGTTGCGAAGCTGGTGTCTGTTGAGTTGCATTCTGCGCGTTGACTTTGGGGGCATCGGTCACAGAAATAGGTTCGAGGGTATCGATGTCAACAAGAGGAGGAGTTTGCGTGCCGCTGACAGCACCTGGACTTGGTGCGGGTGCGGGTGCGGGCGCGGGTGCGGACTCGGGCTCGATTCCCGGCACGGGTTCGAGTGCAGACCCAGATGTTGGAACTGGCGCTGGCGGTGGCGTTGGCGGTGGCGTTGGCGCTGGCGCTGGCGTTGGCGTTGGCGCTGGCGCTGGCGTTGGGGTTGGCGCTGGCGTTGGCGCTGGCGTTGGCGCTGGCGCTGGCGCTGGCGTTGGCGCTGGCGTTGGCGCTGGTTCCCCTTCACTCAATTTATTGATCAGCGATTCGATATCCACTGGAGCCGCAGTCGTACCTGAAGGTGAAGATGGGGTTGAAGGCGGCGTAATTTGCCCTGAATTTGAGGGATTCGCGCCACTAGATCCATCTGTTGTCTGCGGTGTAGCACTTGACGAATTTGCCGCGGAGTCGATCTTTGAAGCGCTTTCAACATCCTCTTCCGTTGACATCGCTCGCACAACAAGCACGCGTTCAGCAACGACATCTGCTCCACCCGCCAAGGCGATTGCATTTGTCAGTCGAAAATTTGGTTTGTTGAGAGCGAAGATTCCTGCATTCTGAATCGCCCCCTGAATTGTGAATTCAAAACTTCGCCCCTTCTGAATATCAACAGTCACGACTGGGTTTTTAATGAAGGCTTCCAACTTCACTCGGATAGCTTCGCGCAACTCTTCAAGAGTCAGTCCCGCTGCCTTCACTTCATTGATCGTCGGTAGACGGATGTATCCGCCTTGATCGACAATTCGAAGCGCAGATTCTGTTCTACCAACAGTGATTAACTCGTAGATTTCGACTCCAATTTCGTCACCAGCAGCAAGACGATATTGAAGAGTGTTCGCGATCAGATCCTGTGCCTCTGGTGGACCAGTCACTCCAAGTGGCTCTTCTGGCGCTTCGATCACATCAATTCGATCCAAAACCGGCATGGTTGTTGGTGTGTTTTCGTAATACCCGGTGACACTTGGATTCATATACGAATCGGTTTCGCAACCAATTGCGAAGATCAATGCAACAGTTGCCAAGCAAGAAAGAATTGGATGAGTGGGTTTGAATTGTTCTTTCGATATGCAAGACATATGGGGCAACATCAGTTTGAAATCAATTCGTTTCGAAAGCAAAATAATAGCGAGAAAGATCGTTAAGGGTTATAGACTTATTTCAAGAGCGGTTTCAAAGAATCGACCATTGAAGCATCAGACTTCAATACGGTTTGCGACCGTTGAAATGGCGGTTGCCCCAACGGACTTTTCTGAACCAAAATCCGACAAAACCATTTCCAATACTGCCATTCGAGCCGCAACACCGTGGGTGACTTGACGGAGAATTCGGCTTCGCTGAGGGTCATCGGCAACTCGATCGTCAATTTCAATCCCTCGGTTCATTGGTCCAGGATGCAGGATAATGACATGAGGAGCGAGCTTTGCGATTCTCTGCGGTGTGAGCCCAAACATCTGGCGATAATCACTGGAAACTGCTCCTCCTGCCGCACGCTCGAATTGAACGCGCAGCATCATTACAGCATCAACCCCATCGAGGGCAGAATCCAAATTACTCATCGTCGAAATACTGCCAGGACCTTGCGTTATTCGCTCAAAAGATTTTGAGACCAGCGTCGGTGGACCGACCAAACGCACATGCGCTCCCATCGTTGAAAGCGCGTGAGTGGCTGATCGAGCAACTCGACTGTTGGTGATGTCGCCGACGATCGCGACCGTTCGGCCTTCGACAGAACCGAATTCCTCCATCAAAGTGGAGACATCGAGTATTGCCTGCGTCGGATGTTCGTGGCGTCCATCACCAGCGTTGATGACTGGACACTTCACTCCATCCGCCACCATTTTCGCTCCACCTGATACTGCGCAGCGAACAACAATTGCCGCAACTCCCATGCACTCGATATTGCGCGCGGTATCGACCAGTGATTCGCCCTTGCTGATGCTTGATCCGCTTGGAGTCAGATTGAAGACTTGTCCACCAAGTCGATGCACGGCGGTCTCGAAACTGCAACGGGTGCGCGTCGAATCTTCGAAAAATAAGTTTGCGATCACTCGGCCGTTGAGTGATGTTCGATTGGGGGATCGACCTTCGGCAATTGGAACATTCTTTTGTGTTGCAGCGATCAGCCGCATTAAATCTTGGCGGGACATACCCGCGATCGTCAGGAAATCGGACATAATTTTTATTCAGCGATTCAGCGATTCAGTTCGCACGGAACACTGGTGATAATAGTTCAAGTGCCTGCGAAATGGTGCGAATCGAAACGATCGCACTGCCATACCGCTTGATTGATTCTGTTTGGCCCGCAGGAACAAGAACAGTCGAGCAACCGCGGCGAATGGCTTCAGCAACCCGTTGATCGAGCGCTCGAACGGGGCGAATTTCTCCTGAAAGACCAACTTCTCCAAGCACCGCTGTGGACGGAGGAAGCGCGCGCGCCAAATGTGCGCCGGCAATCGACAAGCAAACCGCCAGATCTGCCGCGGGCTCGATGATTCGCAGACCACCGGCGACGCTTGCGTAAATGTCCTGATCTGCGAGTCGAAGTCCGCCATGTTTTTCAAGAACCGCGATCATCATCGAAAGTCGACCGCTGTCCATTCCACTTGCTTTGCGTTTCGCGCTGCCGAGGAATCCAGCGACTGCGAGTGCTTGAATCTCCGCGAGCAAGACTCGACTGCCTGCCATCACGGGTACAACCGCAGTTCCTGGTCTTGCATCGGTCGCATTCGCCGCCGCGAGCGCGCTCTCATCGACTTCAGCCAATCCTTCGCCAGTCATTTCGAAGAGTCCAATCTCGTGAGTCGATCCAAATCGATTCTTGCTCGCTCGGACGAGGCGGTATGCGTGATGACGATCACCTTCGAACGAGAGCACGACATCGACAAGATGTTCGAGCAACTTTGGTCCTGCGAGGTCGCCCTCCTTTGTGACATGACCGACGATCATCACCACCGTCCCCGTTGTCTTTGCGAATTGCACGAGTTCCATGCAACATCTGCGAAGCTGCGTCATCGATCCTGGCAATGCGTCTGCGTCATGTCTGTGGACGAGTTGAATGCTGTCGATGGCAAGCACAGACGCACGGACTCTGCGCGCTTCGTTGGTGATTCGCGCAACAGAACTTTCCGCGAGCAAAAATAAATTAGCGTCGCGAGTTGTCGATGTCATCTCGCCGAGAATTCGCTCCGCGCGCAACTTGACTTGCTGCGCGCTCTCTTCGCTGCTGGCATAAAGGACGCGCTCGCCTCGTGCCGCTAATGCGGAAAACGCCTGCAAAAGGAGCGTACTTTTGCCGATTCCAGGATCACCTCCCACCAAGACCGCGCTGCCAGGAACCAATCCTCCACCGAGCGTTCGATCGAATTCGTCGATGCCTGTTGGCAACCGTGGAACTTCGAGTGGCGAAATTTCCGCCATTGGTGCGGCGGATGGAGAAACGCCATCGATAGCGGATCGAGATGTGTCATCACCTTCCGTGTCGCTTCCTTGAAATGGTTCGACCGAATCCCATGCGCCACATTCAACACAACGACCCGCCCAACGCGGAGAGATTGCGCCGCACTCGTTGCAGACGAAACTTGTTTTGACTTTTGACACGCTTGGCATTCTATGTCCGAATGACCAGAATTCACCGCTTCAAGAAAAAGCGCAGGCAGAAAAAATCGCAGGCGCCGGTCGAGTCGGAGTTCGGTCGGCGCCTGCAGAGAAACACATAAGTTGTTCGAGCATGTGACGCTGCGATGCGCCACAAGCGAACTGTAACCGATGATGATGGAAAATTGCAAGTCAGCGCGTGAGGTGTCGCATGCGAGCGACCCACGCGCCATACTCCAACATCGCATGCAAACGAGCGCCGCGCGAAATCGAAGATGATTTCAAACCGAAGGCAGTCTCATCGCGCCATTTCCAATATCTGCTGCGCATACGAAACTTCGACGACAACGCCAATCGTGCAAGGGCGAAAATCGAGCGCAGAATATCGAGGAAAGAAAGGCGCACGGATCAGTGGATGGACATCGTCCCTTGACGAGGATCTGGAATAGCCGCATCGTTGAGCGCGATGGGATGGGTTGATGCTGTGACCACTCGTTCGTCGGCGAGTGGCGAAAAGCGACTGCCGATGATTGCGATGCGTCGGTTTGGATTCTCTTGACGCGGCATAAATGGAAATGCGATCCAGATGATCGCCAGGCATGCGCCCGTTGCGATCCACATATATTGCGTGATGCCGTAATAGGTCATAACCGCTGCGGATGCCAAGAGAAGGATCGAGACTGGGATCATCCCCTGCCACGCGAGTTTCATCAGTTGATCAAAGCGGAATCGCGGCAGGGTCCAACGAATCGCCATAGTGAAAGAGACCATAAATGCTGTCTTTGCAAGCATGACAACCATTTGCAGAATGATCAAGCCGATTCCTCCAACAAGTGGAAGATCCCAATTCCAACTTGCAGGAACGAGTCCGCCAAATGGATTCACGCTCCATCCGCCAAGGAAAAGAAGCGCGAAGAATGCCGACCCAGTGATGACGTGGAAATATTCAGCGAGGAAGAACATCGCGAAACGCATCGACGAATATTCGGTGTGGAATCCACCGACCAATTCGCTCTCTGCTTCGGCAAGGTCGAATGGAGCTCGATTGGATTCGGCCAACATACATGTATAGAAGAGGATCGCGGCGAGAGGTTGCTGAATCACATTCCAACTGAATTGCTGTTGATGGGTGATGATCGCGTATGGCTCGAGCGATCCAGTAATCAAGATCACACAAAGCAGGCAAAGTCCCATCGGAATTTCGTATGAAATCATTTGCGCGCTTGCGCGAAGTCCGCCGAGAAATGAAAACTTGCTGTTGCTGGCCCAACCGCCAAGCGCAACACCATAGACGCCAAGACTGGTGACTGCGATCAGATAAATCACGCCGACATTCAGATTTGCGCCAACGACTTTGACAAGCGATGGACCGATGCCAAGAAATGAGGTGATCGCTGAAGGAAGCGAACCAAGATCCAAAATCCCCCCCCACGGGATGATGACGAATGCCGCCATTGCTGGAATGATGCTCAGTCCTGGACCAAGAGTGAACAGCACTGCATCCGCGCCATGGGGAGTGTGCTCTTCCTTCATAATGAACTTCAGTCCGTCAGCGATCGGTTGCAGTAATCCTTTGGGACCGACGCGGTTTGGACCAACACGATCTTGCATCCACGCGCTCAGTTTGCGTTCCAACATGACTCCGTATGCGCAACCACCAAGAAGAACGTGAATCATCACGAGGATGACAATCACATTTGCGATTAGTTGGGGGATGCCGCCAGTCAGTGGAATGATGCTGTTCATGAGTTCAGAAGTCTAGCGTTGCTTCGAAAATTAGCGATCAGATGGTCATTGTTGCAACGGACACGGGCAAAGTCGGCCGAGCGAGATGTGGGAAATAATCCTGAATTGCGCAGACATCCCACGCGCCAATTTGTAAAGCGGAAATCGCCTGCACCGCGGCACGCGCGCCTGCAACTGTCGTCATGATCGGCGTTCCAGAGCGGACAGAACCAGCGCGAATGCCCCCTTCGTCTGTGTGGGCGCCCTTGCGAGTTGGAGTATTGATGATCAACACGATTTCGCCCGATCGGATGAGATCAAGGACATTCGGTCTTTGACCTTCTGCAATCTTGGGGACAAGTTCGGATTTCATACCATTCTTTGCAAGATACTCGTGCGTTCCGCGAGTGCAAATAAGTGTGAACCCAGCCGTAATAAGACTGCGTGCGATGTCGATCGCGGCGCGCTTATCGCTTTCGCGAACTGAAAGGAAAACTTTACCGCTTGTCGGCAACATCACTCCCGCTGCCATTTGCGCCTTCGCGAATGCGACAGGAAGCGAACGATCCGCGCCCATCACCTCGCCCGTCGAGCGCATTTCTGGACCGAGGATCACATCGACGCCTGGGAACTTTGCAAATGGGAAAACGGATTCCTTCACCGAGAAGAAATTTGCGTCGGCGGTTTCGTGAATATTCAATTGATCCAAGGATGCGCCCATCATCACCTTCGCCGCAACACGCGCCCACGAAACGCCCTTTGCTTTGCTGACAAATGGCGCGGTGCGCGACGCGCGAGGATTGACCTCCAAGATGTACAGAACATCATCCTTGCAAGCCATCTGCACATTCATCAATCCACGAACCTTCAATCGCTTGGCGAGCGCGCGTGCTTGAGCGGCAACTCGATCAACCATCGATTTCGGCAGGGAATAAGGTGGAATTGTGCAAGTCGAATCGCCCGAATGAATGCCGGCTTCTTCGATATGTTCCATCACGCCGCAGACCACGGCTCTGGATTCGCTGGCGTGAAGGGTGATCGCCGATGATCGACTCTCTTCGTTTGGAATAAAATCTGAAACAACATCGACATCGATTTCGATCGCATCAGAAAGAAAGCGATCAATGAGAATGGGGCGGTCGGCAAGTTCGCTGACATCGACCGCTTCGGACATATATCGCTTCAGACTTGTTTCATCGAAGCAAGTTTCCATACCGCGACCGCCGAGAACATACGACGGACGAACAAGCACGGGATATCCAATGCGCTGCGCGATTTGCAGCGCGTCGTTCAAGCTGCGCGCGATTCCACTTGGCGGTTGATTCATGCCGAGTTCTTCGAGCATCGCTTTGAATCGATCACGATCTTCGGCCAAGTCGATCGAGTCGATGCCCGTGCCGATCAGCGGAACGCCAGCCGCGTGAAGTCCGTGCGCAAGATTGAGCGGAGTCTGCCCGCCGAATTGCACAATCACACCCGCAACCCCACCGGAACGATTCTTCACATCGACACCGCCGCCATTCAATCGCTCGATCACATTCAGCACATCTTCGAGCGTGAGCGGTTCGAAGAAGAGAAGATCGCTGGTGTCATAATCAGTTGAAACTGTTTCGGGATTCGAATTGATCATCACGCTCTCAAAGCCCATATCGGCGCAGGCGAATGCCGCTTGGCAGCAGCAATAATCGAATTCGATCCCCTGTCCGATTCGATTTGGACCTCCGCCAAGAATGATGATCTTGGGACGAGGCGAAATGCGGATTTCATCGTCGACAACGGCGATTCCAGCGTTCATCACTGGCGTTTCATAGGTGGAATAGAAATATGGAGTGACCGCTTCGAATTCCGCGGCGCAAGTATCGACCAACTTGAAGACGGGTTCGATTTTCATCCGCTTGCGATGCGCTCGCACGGCGAGGATGTTCTTCGTTGAAATGCCGCCGAGATAAAGGAACGCCAACTGCGCGTCCGAATATCCGAATTGCTTGGCTCGGCGAAGCGAGTCCGCGGGGAGATCTTCCAATCGATCGACCGCGCAAAGAACATCTTCGAACTCAACAAGTTGCTTGAGCTGATCGACGAACCATCTGTCATATCCAGTTGATTGCGCAACTTGTTCGATGGTCCATCCCATCTTCAATGCGTACCGAACGAAATAAAGTCGACCCTGGCTTGGCACAGTCAGTTTGCGGCGCAGAAGTTCTTCGGGAATCGGCCAGACTGGAAGCGATCCATCCGCTAATTCCTTTTTCGCTGCACGGCGACCTGCAAGCCATTTGTCGTTTGCATCGAGTCCAAATCCAAATCGCTTGACTTCCATAGAGCGAATTGCTTTTTGCAGCGCTTCTTTGAATGTGCGGCCGATCGACATAGCCTCGCCCACGCTCTTCATTTGCGTGGTCAGCGTTTCGTCAGCTTCAGGGAATTTCTCGAATGTCCACCGCGGAATCTTGACCACGACATAATCGATCGATGGTTCGAAGCAAGCACTCGTCGATCCTGTGATGTCGTTGCGCAATTCGTCGAGCGAATATCCAACTGCCAACTTTGCTGCGATGCGCGCGATGGGAAATCCGGTCGCCTTCGAAGCGAGTGCGGATGATCGCGAAACGCGCGGATTCATCTCGACAACAACCATCTGACCATTCGCTGGGTTGATTGCGAACTGCACATTGGATCCGCCTGTGTCGACGCCGACCGAACGCATGATTGCGAAAGACGCATCGCGCATCCGTTGATATTCGCGGTCAGTCAGGGTCTGAATCGGCGCGACAGTGATCGAATCACCCGTGTGCACACCCATTGCGTCGATGTTTTCGATCGAGCAAACAACGATGCAATTGTCCTTGTGATCTCGGACAACTTCGAGTTCATATTCCTTCCATCCAAGCGCGCTTTGATCGATGAGCACTTGGCCAATCATGCTGGCGGAAAGTCCGCGGCGAATGATGTCCTCGAATTCTTCCAAGTTGTATGCGATGCCACCGCCAGAACCGCCGAGCGTAAACGCAGGACGAATGATTGCAGGCAGTCCAATCTCTTCCAGAAAAGTGCGCGCATCTTCGATGTTTGTAACAGTCTTTGAATGCGGCTGATGCAATCCGAGTCGTCGAACGATTTCTCGAAAGGCTTCGCGATCTTCCGCGCGGCGAATCGCCTCGCGTGATGCACCGATCATTTCGACGCCATACTTTTCAAGAATGCCGCGATCGTGCAAGACGCACGCGCAGTTCAGCGCAGTCTGTCCGCCGATTGTTGGTAGGAGCGCATCAATTGGATGACCGAGCGATTTCTCCTTTGCGAAAATTCTCTCGACTGCTTCTGGTGTGATCGGTTCGATATAAGTTCGATCGCTCAACGCGGGATCGGTCATAATCGTTGCAGGATTCGAATTGACCAGCACAACGCGATACCCTTCCTCTCGCAGAGCCTTGCATGCTTGCGTTCCTGAATAATCAAATTCACAACCTTGACCAATCACAATCGGTCCAGAGCCAATGATGAGTATCGTTTGTATGTCTTTGCGGCGAGGCATCCGAGTCCTATTCGTTGATCATCTTTCTTCAACCCACAATCTGTCTTCAGTCCAAATCTCCCCCAATATAACGGCGAAACCCAAACTGATATGCGTGATGCGACCATTCAAATAGAACGATTTTCAGGAGTACTGAGATTCATCCTCCCGATTCTCAGTTTTTATGTGCGCTGGTTTCACCGATCGCGCTGGGAAGGCGCGCCGTTGATCGGCGATGGTTTGGCGAATGTGCTGCCAAGTGGTGGGCTGATCGTCGCGTCGAACCATGTTTCTGGCCTAGATGCCGTGCTCTTGCAGGTGTATTGCCCTCGTCCGATTCGATGGATGATGGAGCGGGAGATGATGATCCCCCTGCTAAATAGCCTTTGGCGGCGGCTGAAAATCATCCCCGTGGAGAAATCGGGTGGTTCTGCAGCCTTGCGCGAGGCTTTTCGTCATTTGGCGAGTGGAGGAGTCATTGGAATCTTCCCAGAAGGGCAAATCGCTCGTCCGCATGGGCGAATACAACTTTTCCATCCAGGGCTTGCGATGATCGCTGGCCGAACAAAAACTCCCGTCGCGGTTTTCTTGCTCGACGGTATCCCCCCTTGTGGAAATCCATTCTGGAGTCTCTTTCGCAGAAGTCGCGCGCGCGTGCGGCTTATGGCGGTTGTGCCGCCACCTGTGGCTGGCGAGGAATCCGCGTGGACGCTCAAATTGCGCGACCAAATGGGCGCGGCGCTCGGCGCGAAGGTCGATGCCGAAGTTGAAGGACGCGGCGAACAGATCGCAAGCGGATAAACTCGCACGCAACAATGATCAACCGCATTGAAGGCATTCTCGAATCGGTGGAAGAGACGGCGGCTCTCGTCGTCGTCGGGGACATTGCATATGAAGTCGCAGTGCCCGCTGCGGATATTCCAGAGTTGTTTTCCCGCATCGGCGGTCGCATAACTTTTCACACATTGCACTATTTGGAATCCCAAGGCCAAGGTTCCAGTTTCTGGCCGAAGTTGATTGGCTTTCAATCGCCTAAAGATCGCGCGTTTTTTGAGTTGGTCACAACAGTCAAAGGCATCGGCGTGCGACGCGCTTTGCGCGCGCTGACAATTCCATTTGCGCGAGTCGCTGAAGCGATTGTGATGAAAGACCTCGCGCTGCTTATGAGTCTGCCAGAAATTGGGCGCAAGACTGCGGAGACGATGGTGTTGGAACTTCGCGACAAAATGGATTCGTATGCGAAGACCGCGTCGACAAGCGTTGCTGCAAAATCTCCAACGCGCAAAGGTGAATCAAAGTCAGCCGTGGCGAGTCCGCCCACTGCCACCGGAACATTGAACGCATCAGCAATGATGGACGCAATGAATGTGCTTGTGCAACTTGGCGAAAGTAGAATCGACGCGCGCGCGTTGATCGATCTTGCGCTCGAGCGCGAGCCTGACTTGACCACCGCCAACACGCTTGTCGCTGCGGCGCTTGCGTCCAAGGGAATGACGCGATGACGCAGGATCATCGATATGCAATGATTATGGCCGGTGGTTCTGGCACGCGACTTTGGCCGATGAGTCGAACGAGCCGACCGAAACAGTTGATCCCCTTCATTGAGAGCGGGGATAAAAATGAGAAGAAGAAAAAGTCTTTGTTGCAAATCAGTGGCGAGAGGTTGGAAGGCTTGGTTGTAAAGGATCACAGATTGGTGTGTGCCTCTCGCAGTTATGCCAAGGATGTCATTGCTGCAATTGATGGGCTTACGCACAATAATTTCCTTGGCGAGCCGGTTGGGCGTGACAC
>SXSS01000059.1 GCA_005792145.1 Planctomycetia bacterium
AGCCGGTGAATCGGTTGCGATGAACTGCGGTTCTCCTTGCCACTGAATACTGATCGTGGTGCTTCGTGGCAGAGTGCGTTCACTTGGTAATGATGTTGCAAGAAGAGCAATTCGGTTCGCTGGCGTGTTGGGGACGCTTGCAAGCGCTTCCGCCCAACGAGATGATTCTGGAATCGACGCGAAGGCGGGGGGCAGTTGCTCAGGCACAAGAAAAGTCCACTCGGCAGAATCAACAGACTCCGCGGTCAGCCATCGGCCCGATACGAGGAGGTAGCAACTTCCTTCATGATCGCGAAAAAGCAGAGATGAAGTGTTCGAAGCGCCTTCGAGTTGGTTTGCAACAATGGGATCAAATTTCAACACGCCATCGCTTTGGATAATTTCAACAGAAGAATCGTTGGGATCAACAGCCTTTGCGAGAAGTGAATCTTGAAAGATGATGCGCGGAGGATCGTTGCTGATGACGGTCGAAGCCCAAGTTGGGAATGCCTGCGTCTGCATCGATGCGACCAAATCGTCGAATGCAACTGTGATTGGGGCGATTTTGAGCGACCCTGTCGCAGCATCGCGGAGTGCCTTGATTTGATTTTCATCCGCTGGAAAGCGCAGAGCAGGGACGGAGATGTCTCGCAGTGTCACGGTGCGATCGGCGTGATTGATCGTCGTTCGAGCGCGCAGGCTGACGGTTCCTTCAACGGACGAAGGCGCGTTGGCAAGCTGAACTCTCGTCGCAACTTTCGCATAGAGCATGCCGTCGCGCCATTCATCCACCTGAGGCTGACTGAAAGTCACTTTGTCGCCAGTCGCAGTGGTGGCGGTTCGTGGCCACGCAAGTCGAGCATCGTCTAGGGCACGCGCTGTCGAAACTTCCACACAAGTCGAAAACGCAAATGCCGATCCAGCAAATAGGCAAAGTACGAATGCCCCGAAAGAAAAAATTCCAATCGCTCGATGGAATGGTCGCGTCACGGAATGATCAGTTGGAAGGGAAAGCCAACTCATTGCCTGTATTGATGTCGACGAATTTCCATTTCAGGGTCTTGCCGATTCGTTCGATAACCAGCCAGCCGATATCTTCATCCGAGACTTCAAGAAGCATTTGCACGACAGGATCTTGATTCGGTGCCAGCTGGAATTGAATTCCTGGTCCATACAAAATGTCGCCGCCAATAGAGTCCGATTGCGTATTCAACCCGCGAAGACATTTCTCCACAGATGCGCGCGAACCCAACGACGATGGGTTGCGTTCAGATGGGGTTACAGATGGAAGTACGACAAGAACTCGCATTGAAGTGGCACAGAATAGGAAAAGTGCGCTCGCCCGTGTGGAGCCTTAGTGGTTCTATTTCGCCACAGTTTCGGCGGGAGATTCGACTGCTCGAGCGCTCACAGCACGGCGCACGCGCTCATCTCTGCGAGGGGTGATATTGCGGACAATCCCCAAACATTGAAGCCCACGAACTTCCCAGTAAGTCAGATCGAATTCCCACCAACGATGCTGCACCGTGCAGGACGATGGATCCTGATGATGATTATTGTGCCAGCCTTCTCCAGCGGCAATCAAGGCAACGAGCCAATTGTTGCGACTGTTTTCGCCAGTCTCGTGACTGCGATAACCAAACATATGGGTGAGACTGTTGACGCTCCATGTGATGTGCCAGACAAGGACTGTCCGCACGAAAACTCCCCAAATCGTCACGCTGGTTGCGAAGAGCGCGGCATCCGCAACTGACGCGCCGAAGAACCACGAGAGTCCCATCGGGATTGCGAAGTAAGGAATGCATTGACCAAAATAGAAAAAGATTGGTACGACGGGATTTCGTTCAAGCCAGAAATAAAATGGATCTTGAAGCGTGTCGCGCGCATATCGCGAGTAATTCGAAACATGCGTCAAATCGTGATTGCGCAAGAAGAGCCATCCCATGTGGCCCCACAGAAAGTCGACGAGTGGAGAATGTGGATCCTCGTGTTCATCGCTATGCGCATGGTGCATGCGGTGCGTGGCAACCCATCGTGCGGGAGAATCCTGCAGGCAACACAACGCAAGCGTGACAAGTGTCCATTCAAACCAGCGTGGGACCTCGAAACTTCGGTGAGTCAGAAGTCGGTGATATCCCATGGTGATTGCCTGACCAAAGAGGTGAATTCCTATGAGGCAAACAATCAATCCAGTCCACGAGAAAAAAACTGGAAAAACAGCCAAGACAGATAGTGCATGCACAAGAATGACTGGCAGCAGATATCGAAGGAACAATTCCGTCGGGATCGTCGAAGAGGGCCTTGTCAATAACTCTGTCGAGGGTGTGGTGGTCATTGAATTCGATTCGAAGTCGATCCGTGCTGGCCTTCGCTCATCCGTGAACGAGGCGTCTGTGATAGGTCCGTATGACCAACTCTAGGGTAACGGTTCTTGGCGGAGTATTGTTGGAAACAAAAAATTTTTATACGGTCGGCACAAGGGGTTCAATTCGCTGTTCGAGGCGTTCCATCTCTTCGTCTGTCATCCATGGCAATTGGCGCAGTTTTTCGCGCAATCTGTCGGGCATTGGACGCCCCAATCGCTCGTGAGGCGGCCGACTTTTCCAACGGCGATGAACCCATAAATATTGTTCGGGGGCTCCTCGAATCGCCATTTCAATCGCGCGATTGAATCGAGCGGTGATATAAAAAAGTGGATCGGGTTGATCCTTCCAATCGCGCGGATAGATGATGTCGGCATGATTCAGCTCGTACGAAAAAGTCCCGTCACAGCGACGAGCGGATCCGCTGACGATTGGAATTTCATATCGCATCGCAAGCAAGCCGATTGATTTGTAACTCGAAGCAAGTCGACCAAAGAAGGGCACAAACATGCCATCGTTTCCAGCATTCTGATCCGCGATGAATCCAACTCGACCGCCTTGCTCGATCAACTTCTGCACTTCGGTTGTCGCCCCCCATTTTGTGATCACTTGAAGTCCGCGCGCCGCGCGCACATCGCTCAGCCATCGATCGATCCATGGGTTATCGAGAGGGCGAGCAAGCGCGCTCATTCTGAATCCAAGAAGTGCAAGTACAAATCCCAACAATTCCCAATTTCCGCAGTGACCTGTGACGAACAAAATCGGATCGCGTCCAACGAGCATCCGAAGAGATTCCTCGATCTTGCCAGTCTTGACATATTGAGGCCACGAAGTCGGAGTCAGCAAGCGGGGGATCGCAACAGTTTCGACCATAAACATTTGCAAGAGACTTCGCACCGATTTCTCCGCAAGGTCATTGACTTCAGATGGTGTGAGATGCGGAAAACTTCGGCTGATGTGTCCAATCGCACGCTCGCGGTGTCTGCGGATTGCGCGAAAGTACAGGCTGCCAACGCCCGCAGCGGTGCGCATGTTCTGCCCAACACCAAACATATGGAAGACTCCAAAGAGACCACGCAATGCGGCATACTGCGCAAGTGTGGTTGTTTGATGAAGGGCGCCGTCGTGACGCAAGGTTCTGCGATCAGCGCTCTGCTGCGCCAGTAAGAATTTGGAATCGGTTCCAATTCAGGATGGGAATTTGTGCGGCAGACGCAGAATTCAAGAGTGTTTGATATGAGTCATATGCACGGCTTGCGGCGAGTGAAGCGGCATATGCGGAATCACTTTCTCCCATTGAGCGCATTTGTGGTTTTGATGGAATGGAACCAATCACGACAAAGTCGATGTCTGGAGTGATTTCTTCTCCTTCGACGACGATCCCGCCCCAGTCGCGGATTTTCGCTCGAATGTAATCAGTTTCACCATCGGTGACTTTTTCATCATTGTCCACATCGAATTTTCCGTGAACGAGGAATTTGTATTGATAAGTTGGGCTGTATACGGCGTTGGCGATGACATCGCCTTTAGAGATGTTTTTTCTTGGAGCCTTTCGAGTTACTCGGGCGGTACTTGTTGTGTCGCCAACTTTGATGATTTCCAGACTGGCATAGCCGGGAGTCTGGCGATCAGTCTTCGGGTCGTACATGATCGCCGTTGCGTCGGAATAGACCTCGAAAGTCATGCCAGCGCGAACGCGATCCTTTAAGCCAAGCGAAATGAAAACTTGATCTTTTGTTGCGGCTAAATCAATGATTGTTCCGTCGACCAGAAGGGATGCATCCTTGGGAGAGATGCGAAATCCGTCAAGTTGCTTTTGCAATTCAGTGACTCTTCCAGAGAGTCCTTGATTGGCAGAGACAAGGGAGGCCTGCTTTTCTTTTTCTTCTGCGATTTGGTTTGCGTATTCGGACTTCGCTTCGTCTCGAGCTTTGGTCAGTTCATCTTTGAGTTCCTGAATCGACGCGAGCGCGGCTTCAGTTGACGCTCGGTATGGCTCGATTGTCGCCGTCAATTCCAAAACTTTTTCGTCGGCGCTCTTGGATTTCTCGTCTGCTTGAGCTTGGATGGCAACCATTTGTGCGGTCAATTGCTCGACGATTTTTTGTTGTTCAACGGCCTTGGCTTCCGCTTCGAGAACACTTCGTCGGGATGAGTCAAGAGATTGCTTGGCGGTCTGGTCTGTCTTAAGCCCAAGCGCGGTTCGAACTGAAGCGCCATCGGCACTGGTTTCCCCAGTCACAACAGCCGCAACTTCGGCATTTTTCGAGACGAGATATTCAACCACGCTCTTGTTTTCACCTTCGGCAGCTTGTCGAATTTTCGCGCCTGGGTCTTGGTCAAAATAGCCCGCGCCCACCACCGCGGCAAGCGCGCGCTTGCTTTCCATTGCGCTCGCTTCGCTTTTGTTTCGTTCTGTAAAAAAGTAGATGGCAGTTGCAATCGATAGCACTGTGAGGATCACGAACACGACGACAGCGATGAGGGGACCTGAAGATCCTGAGCGAATTGCCATAAGTCATGTATTGTCGCTGAAACCCCCATCCCTCGTCAAGTGGTCAATTGACCTTCACTTGCACAAAACGGAATTTTCTGCGATACTGTCCGTCCGACGTTTTCTGGTCGCTTGCGCGGTCGGCGTCGATTTTTGCGAGGAATATCACAGTGCCAAATTCTGAATCAGCGAAGAAACGAGTTCGACAAAACATAGACCGCAGCGCGCGGAATCGTTGGCGTCGCACCAAGGTGAAGGACGAAACCAAGTTGTTCCTCAAGGCAATCCATGACGGCGATAAGAGTGCGGCTGAAAAGTCCCTCCGCTTGCTTTCGGGAATGTTGGATCGGTTTGCGCTTACGCCGACCATGCACCACAACACCGCCGCTCGTCGAAAGAGTCGTTTGGCAAAGCGTTTGAATAAGTTGACTGCCGCGAAGTCCGCATAAGAAAATGGCGAATCGTCGAGGCGCTCGGGGAAAGGAACGTTCCGCAGGATCGTCTTCGTTGTCTCATTCTCGTGGTGGTGGAAGTGGTTATTTCGAACGCTCAAAGCAACCGCTGGAGATTTTGGCGCTGATCGTGCCGCTTGTTGTGCTCTATGAAATCGGGTTGATTTTTTTCTTACGCGGATCGCATGGAACTTTGACCAACGGCGCGCACGAAAGTCTGCTTCGTTTTTTCTCAAACTTTGGAGTCGATCCCGCTCGACTCAATCTGCCGACGCTGGCTCTGCCCGCTGTCGCGCTTGTTGTGGTGATGATCGTCTGGCAGATTCTCGTACGCAAGCCGTGGTCGATTCATTTGCCGACTATCGGAGGGATGGCGATCGAAAGCGCCTTGTTCGCACTGTCGTTGTTGGTCTTTGCGCAACTCATTTCTCGAGCGTTCACTCCAGCGATGCCAGATTCAATCTCGCATTTATCTCTCTTTGGGAAAATCTCCATCAGCATCGGGGCGGGACTTTATGAAGAACTGATTTTTAGAATGGTGCTTCTTTCGCTGCTCCACACGGTCTTTGTTGACCTTTTTCGCATGCCAGAGCGCTGGGGAATTGGTGTCGCAATTGGCATTTCTGCCGTGCTCTTTGCCCTGTATCACCCATTGAAAACTGGCGCCGGTGTTCTGGATGTTCGCCGTGCGGCATTCTTCCTTCTGGCCGGGATTTACTTTGGCGTTTTGTATGTGGTCCGAGGCTTTGGTATCGCCGTCGCGACGCACGCGCTTTACGACATCGCAGTCGTGGTCTTGTTGACGGACGATTGAGGAGTCGCCATGGGATACACTCCGCTCACTTCATGAAAGTCGATGCTTCACGCAAAGTGGTTGTTGGAATCTCGGTTGTTGTCGCCGCAGGGATCTTGTTTGCTGCGTGGCAATTTGATCGTGATCTTCCACTTTCCCGTCGCGAACGATCTGCGCCAATCGAAGATTTAGTTGCTCCGAAACCACTTTCCGATTCAGAGCGAGCCGCGGTGCAAGCACGCGCGGGTGGTGCAACGACTGTGCAACTCGATCAAGGTGCTTGGGTTCAGGTTGCTGGAAAAGATGGACGAGTTGCGCAGCAATACACCGCGCAGAAAATCGATCCACAGCCTGGCGCGTTCATGTCAATGACTGAGCCGCGAACTGTTTTCTATATGGAGGATGGTCGTGTCGCAACGCTGCGAGCGAATTCGGGGCGCGTCCATGTGCCAAATCGTGCGCTTGAATCAGGAACATTCAATGGCGATGTTGTCATTCGATTTTACCGACCATCACCTGGAGCGGTTGTCAATCTTGCCAAGGACAGCCCTTCGATGATTCTGGAGTCCGAGCAGTTGGAGTTTGATCAAGTACTCAATCAACTTGGATGTCAATCTGCTTTTCGATTGACCACCGACATTTTGACATTCGATGGCGAAGGTCTCGATCTGCTTCTTAGTTCAGATGGAAAGTCAATCGAACGATTGACCGTGGATCATCCGCTTGGTCCGATCGTGATCGATCGCGCCCGACAAAGTCGCGCTCAAGCAAGTGCAATTCCACCGAAGCTTGCGCCAAACATGATGTTGATGACGCCGGTTTCTATGCCCGCTGTTGGGCGTGAGAATGCGCAAGCGGCAACTGGGCAAGCTGCAACTGGGCAAGCTGCAACTGGGCAAGCTGCAACTGGGCAAGCGGCAACTGGGCAAGCAGAGCGCTTCTATCGTCTTGAACTGCACGACGATGTTGAGATATTGCGCTACTCGACTGTTGACCGAGCGTGGTCGAAGGGCGACGAACTGGTTGCAATCTTTACGCTCAAAAGCGATTTGGTCTCGAAGGAAATGGTGATGAATGGACCGCCTGTTGGTTCGCCGGATCCTTTGGCATTTCGTGGTCGAACAATTCCGCTGGGATTGCATTTGGGAATCGCCAGCCATATCGCAGGCGCTGTGATCGCCGCGGCACCAGAACCAGTCGGCGATCTCCTTGTGGTTCGTTTTACTGGGCAATTGAAAATGGTCCCAGTTGCCGCGGATGAAAAAGTCCCAGATTCTCCGCAAGGTATGCATGTTCGGATTGATGGCCAAGAAGTTGAGTTGGCGAATCAAGCTGGTCTGGCACTTCGAGCGAAGGATGTCAATATGGATCTTGTCAAAGATGCGTCGGGTCGCACAACGCCAAAACTTCTCGTGGCTACTGGCGCAGTCGAAGCGACAGATGTTGCGCAGACACTTTGGTGCGATGCATTGCGCGCGCAATTCGAAAGTACGCAAGCGGATGCGGCCCCAAGATCCGCCAATGCGAGCGACCCCGCGCTCGGTCCATCTGAAGTCTCGCGTGTTGATGCCGACCACGGCGTGCAAATTCAACTGAAGGATGGAGCGCGCGTATTCGCCGATGGAATGATCGCATTTCCGCCGAAGGGGATGGCGGATCTTCGTGGACCAGGACTTTCGATCATTCGTGGCGGAGTGATGATCGATGCGATTCCATCTTTGTCAGTCAATGATCGCAATCGAACAGCAGAATCACCAGGTGGTGGTCGTGCGCGAAGTTGGCAGGCGCCGATCGCCGCCGCTGAACTGCGTGGAAAGATAGAACTTCCCGCGGCTCTTGTGGCGAAACCCGAGATGGATGCACAGTGGAAGGGGCAGATGACTTTTACAGATCGCGCGCAGAATGGCGCAGTACTGGATCTTGCGAAAGACGTGAAGATTCGAGCCGAGCCACGACCCGAAGAATTCGACGCACTTGATGCACAGAGTGTTCATCTGGAATTGGATCGTCGTCCATCAGCAGGAGGCGCGCTTGCGACGGCTGTTCAAGCGACCGCACCCACTCCTGCGGGAGGTGATATTCGTCCGCGGCGATTGATCGCAACTGGTGATGCGCGTTTGGAGAATCAAGTTTGGCTCAACGCAGATCGAACTGGTGAGCCACGACTCTTTCAAGTGCGCGGACAGACAATCGATTATGACGCGGTGACCGGCGAGGCGAGTGTGCCAAGTCCAGGAAGTGTTCTTGTCAATGTGCCCGCGGGCGGCGCGCTCGATCCAAAGGCGCAGCAGAATCGCACGCGTGATCAATCCGTGCCTGGAGGAGGAATCGAAGGTATCAGCCGATTTCGCTGGGGATCCGCTATGAATCTGAAACGACTGGTCGACGAAAAGTTTCTGATGACAATGGATCAGTCCGTCGAACTCGTGCGAGCAGGACCGAAGAAGTCAGACACATTGACACTGACATGTGATCGACTTGAAGCGACTCTGGAGCGTCGAATTGAGAATGTGGATGCGGCAAAGTCTGGAACGCAACCTGCTTTCAATTTGGGCGGATCATCCGAAGTTCAGCGCGTGCGCGGCATCGGTCGTTGCTTCATTCGCACTCCAGATTATGACGTGGAGTGCGAGGAGTTTGATTACAACGTTGTGACACAGATTGCCGAAATGCGCGCGCGCTCTGGAAGATTGGTCAATGTGTTGCCAAAGGGTCAAGGAACTCCGCTTCGTGCTGCAGCGATGACATGGGATCTCCAATCTGGACGAATTCAAATTCGATCAGGTTCTGGAACGGTCGGTCAATAATTTCAGCGCGCTGAAAAATTTCGTTCGGTCAAATTCGATCGCGAATCGTCCAGAGATCAGTAAAGAGTGGAGTGAAGAGCGTGGCGCGCAAATATGCCGCGCCCGGCGATCCACCCGTTCCCATTCGTGCGCCGATTGTGCGCTCGACCATTTTGACATGGCGGTAACGCCACTCTTGTATTCCTTCATCGAGGTCGACCATCAATTCGCAGATCATTCGATCGTGTGGATGATTGTGATAGACGTCCAGCAGAATTTCTTGCAGTTCTGCGTCAGTTTCGGGCAGCGCCTGCATCGGAGTGTCAATCAAACGATTTGGAATGGCGTGCCCAACATGCTTCAGTCTGCGAAGAAAAGATTGCCATAAAGTGAAATCATTCATACGCGCGGCGAGTGCAATACGCTCTGGACTCCCATCTGGATATCGATCAATCGCCGCCGCGCGCTTGTTGCCCAGAATGAATTCAAATTCCCGAAACTGCGAGGACTGAAAGCCGCTGGCATTGGAAAGGAGCGATCGAAAAGAGAGAAACGAAACTGGACTCATTGTTTCAAGCACATCGATTTGACCAACCATTGTCTTGAGAATTGTCAGCATGCGTTTCAAAGTTGAGAGCGCGGTTGGATCGTCGCCAGTTTCCAATGCACGCTGCAGAAAGAGTGCTTCGTGAATCTGTTGCTTGAACCAAAGTTCATAGACCTGATGAATGATGATGAACAGAGTCTCATCATGATCCTTTCCCTTCGAAGCTGTTTGTTGCAGTGAAAGGAGTTCAGGAACCCGAAGGTATTGGCCGTATGTCATTGTCACGGCGCCGAGGATACGGTCAGGCGGTCGCCATCGTCGAGGCAGCGAGCGGATGATCAATTCCTTGCAATTCGCAGATGTGGCGAGTCGTGATGGTCGAGCTGAGGAAAATCACTGGCAGTCCCGAACCTGGATGCGTCGCTCCACCAACGAAATGCAGCCCATCGAGTCCAGAATATGTGTGGGGGATTCGCCGATGCAGCATTTGATTGAAATTGTGGGCCAAATTGAAAGTCGCCCCGTGATTGATCCGCTCGTTCTGCCAATCGAGTGGAGAAACAAGATGCTCCACTTCGATTCGAGAGCGAATGTCCTTGATGCCAAACACAGTTTCCAACTGGCGCATGGCATCTTCACGAAGTCGAGGTTTCTCGACTGCCCATTCCAATTTGCACTGCGAAGGGCGGTTGTTGGTCACGGGAAGCAGGACATACAACGAACTATTTCCAGCTGGAGCAAGTGAAGGATCAAGCGGCGACGGATTGTGCACATACGCGGAGGGGTCTTCGCTCAATTTGCCATCGTGCGAGATGTCGCGAAAATTATCTTCATAACTTCCAGACATAAAGATGGTGTGATGCGGAAGATCGACCTTGCCTTTCAAGCCCAAATAGAGCATGAATGTCGAGCAGGAATATCGCCGAGAATCAACGCCTTCATCGCTATCTCGCGGACGAAGTTTCGCAGGGATAAGATTTTTGAGCGCCCACGTGCCGTCCGCATTCACGACGACACGATCATGTTGGTGATGATGTCCACCGACAACAACCCCCGTGACCCGCCGACCATCGAAGGCAATTTGCTCGACGGGTGCATTGGTCACAATCTCGACTCCCATCTTTTCACAGGCGCGCGCCATCGCAGTGGTGATCGCGTTGCATCCGCCTGCGGGATGCCAGATTCCATATTCGTATTCGATGAAAGGAAGAATGCTAAAAATGCTTGGGCATTCGTATGGACTCATCCCCAGATATTTCGCTTGAAAACAAACAGAAAGTCGGACCTTTGGATTCTTGAAATATCTGCCGAGCTGTGAATAGACCGATTCCCACGGTCGCACATGCGGAGCGGCTTGAAGCCCCTCGAGCGTCAGCATGTCAAAGATGCTGCTGACGCGACTCTTCAGCACGGGCGTCAATCGTTCGAGTTTGATTCGATTGTCATCCATGAAGCGGCGAAAAGCGGGACCATCTTCAGGTTCGATTGCGGAAATCCGTCGAACCATTTCGTCGACATTCTGAGTCGTCTCCATGACTTTCGGCGGACCGTTTTTATCACCGATGATCAACCGGTACATCGGATCGAGCCGTTGAAGTTCGACGAAGTCCGACAAACGAAACCCACACGCGCTGAAGATTTCCTCAAGCACGTATGGCATTAAAAAGAAGGTTGGTCCGCAATCAAACGAATAGTCACCCTTCGTGATGCGTCGAGTTCGACCGCCAATGACAGGTTGCGCCTCATAGACCCGCACGGACATTCCCGCCGCGGCGAGTTGCATCGCAGCGGCAAGTCCGCCGGGGCCAGCTCCAATGACCGCAACGGATTGGCCAGAAGAGGGGATAATTGAATGAATTGGGTCTTTGATCATTTTTGTCCCTATGCTCAATGGTTCTCGCACCAACTGTAGGCGCATCTCATGAAACTAGACACGGTGGAAATCCAAAATCAGCATTCACAACAAGTTGTTGCGAAAGAATGGAATTCTGATTCGGCGAACCTTTTTTGGCCTTTGGCGGAGCGCCTGCAGTGGCTCGAAGGATTTGGAATCAGAATTGACCGACACGCCGATGACTTGATCAAATTGATTCGCATCGAAACTGGCAAGAGCGCCTGGGAATCATTTGCCAGCGAGATCCTTCCGCTTCGAGCAAGCATTCGTTGGCACTTGAACAACGCTCCACGCATTCTTGCCCCGCGACGACTTTCTGGTCGGCCGTGGTGGATGCTTGGTCAGAGACATGAAGTTCTCCGTCTGCCAGCAGGACGGGTGGCGATCATTGCGACTTGGAATTATCCAGTGCAATTGCTTGGCATCCAACTTGTGCAATCAATTGTTGCGGGCAATATCACAGTCGTGAAGCCATCGGAGAATTCGCCGCGTTCACAAGGTCTCCTTCTTCGCCTCGCTGCGGAGGGATTGCGCGATGGAATGTTGACGCGTACCGCAGCCACGCGTGCTGCAGGAGAAGAATTGCTTGGTGTTCAGTCGCTTGGGGCAAATTCGCCTGGGCAAGTTCCATTTGATCACATCGTCTTTACAGGCTCGACCGAAGTGGGTCGTGTGATCGCCAAGCGTGCGGCGGAATCGCTGACGCCAACGACTTTGGAGTTATCAGGGTGCGATTCTGCCATCGTCCTCGCGAGCGCTGATGCAAAGTTGGCGGCGAAAAGTCTTTGGCAAGCGGTGGTTCTCAATGCGGGACAGACCTGTATGGCGCCGCGCCGAATCATTGTAGAAAAATCAATTTATCGGCAGTTTTTGACATATTTGGCGCCTCAAGTCGCAGGGGTGAAACCGATGCGATTGATTTCAGAAGCCGCGGCAAGGCGAATGGATTCGTGCGTGCGCCAAGCCATATCGCTTGGAGGTCATTCACTCAGCGGAGTTGTTGAATATTCCAATCAGGCGAATGTGCGACCGACAGCAATCTTTGATTGCTCCATTGCGAGTGATTTGGCAGTGGGGAATCATTTCTCTCCCGCAGTTGCCGTCATTCGCGCTGACGATGCGGCGCATGCGCTTGCTATTCATAAAACATTTCGCAAGCATCTCAGCGTTTCAGTATTTGCAAGTTCGCAACAGGCTCGCTCGCTTGCGGGAGATGCTCACTTCATCGGACAACTTCGCGCGGGATCGGTCACTTTCAATGACTCGTTGATTCCCACTGCGCATCCAAGCGCATCGATCCGTGGCACGGGAGAAAGTGGATGGGGCCCATCGCGCGGCGAATCAGGATTGCTGGAATTGTCCCGCAGTGTCACAGTGTCTGATACCAGCCGTTGGATTCGGATGCCAACAGGTGAACCAGATCAAAAGACACAGCGCATCTTGAGAGCTATTCTTGGAGGACTCAGAAGGAATCAATCAATATGACGAATCATTCTTCTCATACTCGCCGCCCAACTGCTCTTGTCATTGGGGCGGGACTCGCTGGACTTGCGTCCGCGGTCGAATTGTCGACACACGGATTTGCGGTCACGGTGATTGAAAAGAACGCACATCTTGGCGGAAAAATGAATGTTCTGGAAGAAGCGGGCTTTCGGTTCGATATGGGACCAACCATCCTGACGCTTCCGCAAGTTGTCCGAGGAATCATCATTCGAAGCGGTCGTTCAGTGACCGATTATCTGGATTTGGTGCGACTCGATCCACAGTGGCGCTGTTTCTTTGATGATGGAACCGTCATCGATCTTCGCGATGGCGTCGATGCGATGGCGACTGCGATGGATTTGCAATTTCCAGGACAAGGCGTTGGAAAGGGATGGAGAGAATTTCTTTCATACAGCAGACGCATGTTTGGATTGAGTGAAAAAGTTTTCTTCTATAAGGATCTTGAAGGCGTGATGGATCTTATGCGCCGCTCGCCGACAAGCGAGCCTGGACTCTTGAAAGATGTGCTTGGTATGCGGATGTATGCCACCGTTGGCGGGACTGTCCATAAACATGTTTCCGAACCACATCTCGCGCAACTCTGCGAACACTTCCTGCAATATGTTGGATCGAGTCCGTTTCTCTCGCCTGCGATCTTGTCGTTGATCGCCGCGGCGCAGGTCGATCACGGATGTTGGTATTCGATGGGCGGAACGCGCTCAGTTGCGCGCGCGCTCGAGCGAATCTTGAATGAAGAGCGCGCGACAATTCTGACGGGTCGTGGCGTGAAGCGAATTCTGCAAGATGGCGGTCGCGCAACAGGAGTCGAACTTGAGGATGGATCGACACTCGCCGCGGATGTCGTCGTTTCCAACTGCGATGTGCAGCGAACATACCGTGATCTCGTTGGCGGCAAGGGTGGAATGAAAGCTCAGCGCACAATTGCGGCAAACTATAAACCTGCTTGCAGTGGATTGGTTCTCTATCTCGGACTTGATCGACAATATGACCACTTGCTGCATCACGACTTTCTTTTCAGTGGCGATTCGCATCAGGAATTCGAGGATATTTATGTGAGGGGAATTCCAGCGCGAGATCCTTCAGTTTATCTCTGCGTGCCAAGCAGAACAGATCCAAAGCAAGCGCCCGCAGGTGGCGAGTCGTTGTACGCGTTGATTCATACTGCGCCGCTTCGTGAAGGTCAGCGATGGGAAGGCGCGGGTGGAATCTTGGAGCAGTACAGGCCCGTTGTGATCGAAAAATTGAAGCGATGTGGAATGCCAGATTTGGAAAAGCACATCGTCATCGAGAAGTCGTTGACCCCGCAATCGATCGAGCGAATGTACAACGCCGAAGGTGGCGCGATTTATGGTCTTGCATCGCACGGCCGAATGAAGGGTGGATTCAAGCCGCGCAATCGCAGCAGAGTTCTTGCAGGTTTATACATCGCAGGCGGCAGCGCAAATCCAGGTCCGGGCGTGCCGATGGTTCTGATGAGTGGCGTGACCGCGGCACGTGCGGCATGCGAGGACTTGTCGATTCCGCTTCAAGGTTCGGTTCAAGCAGGAAACGCAACATGTCAGACTCCAGCGTTGACAGTCTGATTCTGCCAGCGAAGTGGAGCGCGCGAATCACTGGATGGTTCTATCTCTATGTTCGCCGAAACTTCGCCAAGAAGTTTTATGCAGTTCGAATGGAGCGATCAAGCTTCGCCATATCCAAAACATTGGATGAATCTTCGGGGCCGCTGATGATCGTGATGAATCACTGCGCTTGGTGGGATGTCTTGGTATTCGTCTATTTTTATGGCGCATTTGTACCAACGCGGCGTGTGACAGCTCCTATGGATCGCGTTCAATTGCAACGATTTTCTTTTTTTCGAAAGTTGGGAGTCTTTGGGATCGACCCCGATAGCGCTCGAACTCTTCCTGCAATGGTGCGATATGTGCAAGCAGAGTTGGCGATCGATCCGCGAACTGTGATTCTGCTGAATCCTCAGGGAAAATTCTTTGATGTTCGATCTCCAGTCGAGATCCGGCCTGGTGCAGCGGTCTTGGCAGCGAAAATTCCAAATGTGCGCCTGGTCGCAGCTGCTGTCGAGTATGGATTCTGGACTGACGCGCGGCCTGAAATGTTCCTGCGACTGCGTGATATTCCCACACCGACGGAACCGACAACAGCTGGATGGCAGCGAGCGATTGCGCTTGCGATGCAGTCCAACGCGGATGAACTTGCGGCAAATGTGATGGCACGCGATGGCGACGCATTTGTTTCAATGATTGGTGGAGAGAAAGCAAAGATTCATCCTGTGTATGACTTCTGGTTGCGCATCACCGGTCGAAAAGTTGGAATTGATCTTTCGATGCGAACGAAGGAAAGAGCGACGACATCTTCATGAGCGTGCCGACGATCATCATGGCGGGTTCTCTTGCATGCTGCTCTGCCGCCGCAGCTTTGGGATTCATCAATCTTCGCCGCTATCGTCGCTTCAGTGTGAATGATCGCAACAAAAGTTTCGACTCGAGCGAAGTGCCACACATTTCTGTCTGCATTCCTGCGCGAAATGAAGAGGCCAATATCGAAGCATGCGTTCGTTCGGTGCTCGCCAATCGCGGAGTGAATATAGAAGTCTTGGTCTATGACGACGATTCGACGGATGGAACCCCTCGAATTCTCGCGGCAATGACCGCTCAGGATGGTCGAGTGCGCCGCGTTGATACGCAAACTTTGCCCCGGGATTGGAATGGCAAGCAGTGGGGATGCGAGCGGATGGGGCAGGCATCGAAGAGTGAATGGTTGCTCTTCACCGACGCCGATGTTCGACTCTCGCCAGATTGTTTGCGAACCACATGGATCGCTGCGAGTGCTTCCGAGTCCGATCTCATCTCGACTGTTCCGCGACAGATCGCTGGAACATGGATGGAGGATGCGATCATTCCTCTGATTCATTTCGTGTTGCTTTCATATTTGCCGATGGGACAGATGCGCACCACAACTTTGCCAGCAGCAAGCGCAGGTTGCGGTCAGTTCTTGTTCGTGCGCAGATCAATGTGGGTTCGCGCTGGTGGCCACGCGGCATTTCGACAATCCATGCATGATGGAATCAAATTGCCACGCGCAGTGCGCTCTGTTGGCGGCCGTACTGATCTCTTCGATGGGACAGAACTTGCCGAATGTCGGATGTATCGCGGCGCTGGGCAAGTGTGGCGCGGATTTGCGAAGAACGCATATGAAGGATTGGGTTCATTCGCGCTGTTGCTGTTCATTACGGTCATTCACATCGTGGGACATGTCTTGCCGTGGGCATGGATTGTTTGGGCGCTTTTCACCAATCAGATTGGCACGGCTGCGACGGCGCTTGCAGCCGCTGCAATCGCAATCGCATTTGTCCAGCGCATTGCCTTCGCAAAGAGATTTCGACAATCTTCGCGAACGATTCTTCTGCATCCGCTTGGAATTCTTCTGCTCACACTCATTCAGTGGCACAGTTTGTGGCTTGCGAAAACTGGGCGCCGTTCTTGGAAGGGTCGCGATCAGACTTCGCCAGATTCTGCATGTTTACCGACTTGAATTGGCGGTTTTTTATGCCTTTGGCGTCGCTGGCATCGGCACTTTAGGCGGCGCTGGAATGGCGGTTTGCATCATCACCATTTGTTGATACTTCTCGCTACTGTTCATGAGATCAGCGTGAGTCCCAGCGGCACTGATTTGCCCGCGCTCGAGAACCAGAATCAAGTCTGCATGCTGAATCGTGCTGAGTCGATGCGCGATCACAAATGTTGTTCGCTCCCGAACAAGAGTGAAGAGAGCTGATTGAATCAGTCGCTCGCTATGCGAATCGAGGCTGCTGGTCGCTTCATCCAGAATCAAGATGCGCGGATCGGCGAGGATGGCGCGCGCAATCGCCAAGCGTTGTCGCTGTCCGCCTGAAAGCCGAACGCCGCGTTCACCGATATGCGTTGCGAGCCCCTTGGGAAGTTGTTCGATGAACTCCGTGGCATTTGCAAGATCGGCCGCGCGCCGCACGAGCACTTCACTTGCTTCACGATCGCCATAACGAATATTGTCTCCAATGGTTCCGTCGAAGAGGAAAACATCTTGCTCGACAATGCCGAGCGTTCGCCGCCACGAGTCGAGATGAATGTCGCGAAGGTCTCTCCCATCAACGGTGATTGAGCCGGTCGTAGGATCAAAGAATCGAGCGACAAGATTGCACAGAGTCGTCTTGCCACTGCCCGATGGTCCGACGAGCGCGATCGTCTGTCCAGGTTTTGCAGTGAATGAAATGTCTCGAAGCACATCGCCTTCAGTGCCGGGATAGCGATATCCAATCTCGTGCATCCGCACTTCACCTTCGATCGCGTTCTTGGGAAGCCGAACAGCGCTCGGGCGATCTGGCATCTCTGGCGATTCGACAAGGAGGTCCAGAATGCGGTCTAATCCTGCGAGATTTGTCTGAAAAGCAGTCGCGCTTGATGCGAGCATTTGAATTGGAATGAGCAACATCATCACATATGTCAAGAAGAGAACCAAGTCGCCGGGTGTCAACGAACCGCGCAGAACTTGCAGACCTCCATACCAAAGCAGAGCCGCAGAAGCGACGGGAATGAAAAGCGCCCATGCAAGATCCACTCCACGCGACCACCACCAAACGAGAAATTCTTGTCGAGCCATCAAGTGACCGCCGCTGGTGTATCGCAGAGATTCTGTGCGCGTTCGAGCGAAGCCTCGCACGATTCGCATTCCTCCAAAGACTTCGGTTGCATGCGCGTCGATTGAGTCGCGTGTTACCTTGATGTCGCGAAAGATTGGTCGAATGCGTCCGATCCAAGTTCGGTGCGTCATCACGATCACGGGGAGCAGCATGAGTGCGCCAATCAACAGTCGCCAATCGGTGATGGCAAGAACCACCAAACTTCCAAGCAGTTGAATGACCGCGCGCCAGGGGTTATAGAGCATGCTGAAAACTAATTCACCCACGCCGCCAGCATCTTCACGCAAAGTTGCGACGAATCCGCCAGTTCGCATTTGTTGGACGCGCGATAGTGGCAGCTTCATCGCATGGCCAAAGACCAATCTTCGCACACGATTTTGCACCGATTTCACAGTTCGAGTCGCAAGCCATCGCCCGATGATTCCAAAGACCACTGCAATAAAGGAAAGCGCGACAATCGTAATTGCAAGTGTTGTGAGCAGAGACTGTGGAGTTGAAAGTATGGTCGAAGAATCTGGAATCCAGCGCGTGATTGAAACTGGAAGGGGGAGTCCTGAAAAAACATTGTCGATGGCGATCTTTGTGGCAGCTGGTGGGAAGAGTTCAAGACTTGCAGAGACTGTCGCGCACAGCAACGCCGTGGCGACTGCGCGTTTATCGTGGCGGACGAATGAGAAGAATGCTTTCAGCAACGGCCGGATCGACCGCGACCGCTTGGCGCTGATTTCGGTTCCTTGCCGAGAGATAATTGTCCGTTCGGATCGCCGTTTGCTGCGACGCACGGCGGATTCGACTTGATATTCCTTGTATCGCTTACGGCTCGACCAGATTGGCATAGTGGGATAGTAGGGAGTTACTATCTCTGCTTATGCTGAAGCACACAAGTTTCTTTATTGGGTCATTCTCTCTTGCTCTGGCGATTGCACTTGGAGCCACGCAATCTGCGACGCAATCTCCAACGCAATCAGACACAAAGAATTCCTCGCAAAAAAGCGCGAAACCCAAGCGTGGGCCAGGCCTTCGATATGGCCTCGCCGATGCGCCAAAGAAGAC
Source organism: Planctomycetia bacterium (assembly GCA_005792145.1). GTDB lineage: Bacteria > Planctomycetota > Phycisphaerae > Phycisphaerales > SM1A02 > F1-60-MAGs104. The sequence continues at coordinate 18,558 of SXSS01000059.1, forward strand.
CAAAGCGATTCGCTTGGCGGCATACAACATTCAGAATTTTTTCGACCATGTTGACGATCCAAATTTGTCTGGCGAGTGGGACGATATGAAGTTGGTCGTCACGGATGATCGAGCGGAAGCTCTTGCGAAAGTGATTCGCCGATTGGATGCGGATGTCTTGTTCTTGGAGGAGGTTGAATCGAAGGAAGCGCTGACGTGGTTCCGCGATACATATCTCAAGGACATGGGATATACCTATCTTGAAAGTTTGGACGCTGGCTATTACCGCGGGGTTGAGCAATCGGTCCTCTCTCGATTTCCCACAAAGAATGCGCGGGTTTTTCTTGATGCGAAATTGTCGACAGGTTCGGACGATGCGGAGCCCGCGCAAGCATCCAAAGAAGATGCATCAAACAAAGTCCCTGAAGACAAAACAAAGTTTCAGCGCAGTCCACTTGCAGTGGATATCGAATTTCCAGATGGATACATGCTGACTGCATATGCGATCCATCACAAAGCTGGCGGGGAGAAATTCAACGACCACCGCGAAGCTGAAGCCAAGAAGATCATCGAATTTGTCAAGGCGGATATGGCGAAGAATCCCGATGCAAATGTGGTGATAGTTGGCGATTTCAATTCGACGCCGTTGTCACCATGTCGTTTGCTCTATAAAGATGCAGGATTGATAAATGGCTATGACTATCGATCCGTGGCGGATCGCAGCAAGCAGGAGACAGACAAGTCAATGTCCGATGCGGATCGCGACGCACTGCGTGATCGATACACGACCCATGAGTCTGGTCGTCCAATCGATTACATCATTTTTTCTCCAGGCTTCGCAAATGAAATCGTTCCTGGCTCATATTTCGTTCTTTCCACTTTGCATCCCGGCGATGCGTATGACTGGAAAAAGGACAAGCCACCTGCGGGATATTCGAGCGATCACTATCCAATTGCAATCGAATTCACGCCAAAGGATGTAAAATCCACGAGCGTAAAATCCAAGAGTTCCAAGGCCAAGGCTTCTCAGCCCAAGGAATCGACAGACCAAGATTAATGCGAATCAAGCGAAAGCAACCGAATCGCTTCGTTGACATCCTTGTCTCCGCGGCCGGAAACATTGATCACGACAATCGCATCCGCGGGAAGTTTTCGCGCAACATCAATCGCTCCCCAAACGGCGTGCGCGGTTTCTAATGCGGGGATGATTCCCTCTTGCTTTGCGAGCAATTGAAATCCTTCAAGCGCCTGCTGATCGGTGACGGCGGAGTATTGAACACGCCCATTGTCTCGCCAATGAGAGTGCTCTGGACCGACGCCTGGATAGTCCAATCCCGCGCTGCAAGAATGAACATCAGCAGTTTGACCATCGGGAGTTTGCAGCACATAAGAGTAAGAACCATGCAGAACTCCAGGTGTTCCAAGTGATAATGGAGCCGCATGGTCGCCTGCCGAATTGCCTCTGCCTCCGGCTTCGATCCCGAAGAGTCGCACGGATTTATCTGCGATGAAAGGAGCGAAAATTCCAGCAGCATTCGAACCGCCGCCGACGCAAGCGACAACAGCGTCGGGAAGTTTTCCAAATCGTTCAAGACATTGTGCGCGGCATTCACGCCCAATCACGCTTTGAAAGTCACGGACGATTGTGGGAAATGGATGTGGCCCGACAACGCTGCCGATGATGTAATGCGTGTCCCCGACAGATCCCATCCAGTCGCGCATCGCTTCATTGGTCGCATCTTTCAATGTGCGCGATCCGGAAGTGACTTCGACCACCTTCGCACCAAGAAGTTTCATGCGAAAGACATTCAGCGCTTGTCGTCGGATGTCTTCAGAGCCCATATAGATTTCGCACGGAATTCCATAGTGAGCGCACGCAGTCGCTGTCGCGACTCCATGCTGACCGGCTCCAGTTTCAGCGATGATTCGCTTTTTTCCCATGCGCTTGGCCAACAATCCTTGGCCAATGGTGTTGTTGATCTTGTGCGCTCCAGTGTGAGCAAGGTCTTCGCGTTTGAGAACGATTCGAGCTCCGCCGGCATATTCAGTCAATCTCGGCGCATCAGTCAACGGAGTGGCGCGGCCGACAAAGTGTTTCAGCAGATCCTCGACTTCAGCGAGAAATGCCGGATCTTTTCGAGCCGCCATATATGCGATCTCAAGTTCACGCAGCGCATACGCAAGCGTTTCTGGAACATAACTTCCTCCATAGAGTCCGAATCGATCGGGCAGGAGAGTGGCGAAATCGAGGGCGGTCATGATCGAATCGTAGGTCGTCCAGAGGGATCGTTCTTGATCTTTGGTGTTGCCGCAGAATCTCCGCTCTGTTGGGAGAGAAGCGAAGGTTTTTTTCTTCCGGAAAACAATCGGCCAATCGGTCCCGATAAGGCATAAGCACAGAAGCACACCGCGAGTGCGACTTGAAACCACCAGATTGCAAAGGCAATCGGCAACATCATCCAAGCAACGAATGCAAATGATTGTCTCCCGCGCATGTAGCGATTGATGATGTGCGCATATGGAAGGCGCGAGATCATTGCGGCCGAGACGATCAATGTGACAAGGGGAAGAAAGAGCGCCGATGTTTTTTCAAAACCATCCGGTGGAATTTCTTGGAATCGAATCACCATCAAATGTTGGTGAAGCAAAGTCAAACTCGCAATCGCACCCGCGGCTCCTGGTGAAGGCAATCCGCGAAAAAATCGGTGATCCTCTTCATCAGTTGAATCGATTTCCACATTGAAGCGCGCCAATCGAAGCGCAGTACAGCAGATATAGAACGCGGCGACTCCCCACATTATCTTGCCGTAT
>SXSS01000060.1 GCA_005792145.1 Planctomycetia bacterium
ACCGATTGTGCGTTTTTTTGGAAATCAAAAAAGACTACTTCGTTGAACTTACTTTGACTTCTGGCAATACTTTTCCTGCGATCACCAAGTTCTGCTTTGGGATATTAAAAATGCAAAAACTTCTGAAGATTTGGAATGACCCACTTTGCACCTGTGGCGAAAAAATATTCGCTCAGCTCGATTGACCTAAACATATAGGTCGAGTTTATTTGACCTGCCCATTTCAGTTTATTGCTTGCAAAGTCTCTCGTTCTGTGCAAATTGATTTCGCCCGTATTCTGTTGCAATGCCCACAACCTTCACGCTGCTTGAATCGTCACCCACCCTGACTCGTGTCGCAATCATCGGTGCGCTCGACCTTGCCGGCACCCGTGAAATCGAGCTGAAATTGACCGCTACAACTGCAGGCCGTCACAAGCCGGCGATCATTGATATCTCTCAAGTTCACTTTGTCGCATCTGCTGGACTTGGATTGCTGATTCAAGTTGCGCGTTCGCTTGGCACAGACAAGCATTCGACTGTTCTCTTGGCTCCAAATGAGATAACTCAGCACGCAATTTATGTCTCGAAGTTGAACTCAATGTTTCGTATTGCCGCAACTTTGGAAGAGGCTCTCGAAATGGCGAAGCTCCCTTCAGAGCTATTCGTCCGATCGCGATAGCACGATGCCGGCAACCGACGACATAGTTGATCAACTCTCGCTCTCTGTTGGTGGAATGGTCTGCGCGGGTTGCGCCGCATCCGCGCAATCTAAATTGTCTCAAGTTGCTGGTGTCGAAAATGCGACCGTTGACTTCGCCAGTGGAGTTGCATCCGTTGATGGTCGTGAAATCAAAGTCTCTTCGATCATTGATGCTGTTCGTCGTGCGGGTTTCGATGCGACATTGCACGCGCCGAAATCTGCCGCGCACGATCCGCTTGCGGCGCTTGTGGAATTGCAAGCAGGCAATGACCGAAGCCAGATCATCCGCGAAAGTCAGTGGTTTCGACGCATGCTTATTGCGGGTTCGATTTGGCTCGTTCTTGAAACTCTTCACTGGACAGTTGCGCATAATCACTCGATGGCATGGGTCGGCTGGGCGATGTTCATTGGCACATCTTTCGCGCTTGTTTTCGCCGGCGGCGGCTTCTTTTCCAGCGCGTGGCGAGCGGCACGACATGGCACCACAAATATGGACACGCTTGTTGTCATCGGTGTCAGCGCATCATTCGGGCTGAGCACTTGGATTTTCTTCGCGCAACAATTTTCGCACACGATGTTGGACTCGCCGCTCTATTTCGCAGAGGCAACGGCTTTGCTGGCAATCATCAGCGGTGGACACTGGTTGGAATCTCGCGGAACAAGTCGCGCAAATTCCGCTGTGAAAGAACTGCTGCAACTTCAGCCAGAATCTGCGGAGCGATTGGATAAGAATGGCGCATTGGAAATTGTTCCCGCTGCCTCGATTCAAATTGGTGATCGAATCAATGTTCGCCCTGGTGGTCGAATCTCTGTTGATGGAACAGTCATCGAAGGTCGCGCATCAGTGGACGAAAGTTCGTTGACAGGCGAACCGCTCCCGATTACGCGCCAAGTGGGCGATTCTGTTTCGTCTGGAACGATTGCACTCGATGGACATTTGGTTGTGCGTGTTGTTGCATGCGGCAGCGCATCTGCGCTTGGGAGAATTGCTCGGTTGGTCTATGAAGCGCAAATCACGCAAGCGCCGATCCAACGTTATGCGGATCGTGTTTGTCGCATTTTCGTTCCGGCGGTCTTGGTGATTGCGTTGGCAACATTCTTTATTTGGTGGTCGATTGCGAACTTGAATGTCGCGGTCATCACCGCGGTCACCGTGTTGGTCATTTCGTGCCCGTGTGCGCTTGGAATCGCCACTCCGCTTGCGGTGATGGTTGGAACTGGCGAAGCAAGTCGCCGAGGAATTCTGGTTCGCCGGGCATCCGCGCTGCAAACTGCGGCTCAAGTTCGAACAGTCATTTTCGATAAGACAGGGACGATCACCTCGGGTCGGCCCACACTTGACCAAATCGAAGTGATCGACAACCGTTGGTCGCAGCAACAGCTCTTGGGTTGGGCAGCTGCTGCAGAAATGCAAAGTGAACATCCACTTGCACGCGCAGTTGTCAACGCGGCACAACTGCGCAAGATCGAAATCCCATCCGCGGAGAATTTCATCGCAGAGCCTGGTGTCGGCGTGCGTGCAACAGTGGGGGGCAAAGTGATCGCAGTGGTCCGCGACGAAATCGCATCGGCTCGAATTGAAGTCGACGGTGCGGTTGCGGCGAGATTGACTCTGACTGATCGAGCGCGACCAGAATCTGCGGCGGCAATCACCGCGCTTCGTTCCATGGGTTGCGCGGTTGGAATGTTGACTGGCGATCGAAAGGCTTCCGCGCTTGCAGTTGCCAACGCGGCGGGATTGCGCAGTGATGAAGTGATGGCCGATCAAACGCCACAGTCGAAGTCCGCGGCGATCACACTGCGTGGCGCGTCGACGGTCATGATGATTGGCGATGGAATCAACGATGCAGGCGCTCTTTCCTCTGCGGGAATCGGAGTCGCAATGGGCAGTGGTACTGCGCTCGCAGCAGCAAGCGCGGATGCCATTCTTCTTCGCGATGATCCGCGTGGAGTCGCAGAGTTGATCGGTGTCGCGCGAGAGACAATCGGAGTTGTCCGCCAGAATCTTTTGCTCGCGTTCATCTATAACGCCGCTGCGATTCCTTTGGCGGCGCTTGGTTTTCTTGGGGCGAATGGGCCGATTATCGCGGCGATCGCAATGGGGCTTTCCGACATTTCAGTCGTTGCAAACACGCTTCGCTTGCGAGCAAAGTTGTCGGGTCAGCGCAAGCGACTCGCTTCGGGTACACCATCACCATGAACAAACAGAATGGACGACTCCTCCAGTTTGCGAATGAGCAGTTGATTGCTTTCAGTCTGCTTTGCGCCCTTTGCGCCTTATTGACTGGATGTGTGACGCAGGCCCGAACAATGTCAAGTCTGCCATGTGCTGATGAGATTCATTCGAATGTCACCGCGGCTGTGACGAAGTTGACCGCGCAGGCGACTGCGGATCCATCGAATAATGACACGCAGTTATGTCTCGCATATGCATTCATTGCACAAAAGAAATTTCCCGCCGCAATCGAAGCCACATCAAGAGTTCTTGCAGTCGATAAGGTCAATCCGCTCGCACTTCGTATGCGTGCATTCGCGCGCTATCGACTTGGTGTCTATCAAATGGCGATTGACGATGCGAGCGCGTCGCTCAAGTTTGAGACTTCAGGCGAGGCATACGAAATTATGGGCAAGTGCCGATTGCATCTAGGCGACTCTGCTGGAGCAACCGAAGACTTTCGAGTTTGGGCAAATCTTGACAAGTCGATCGAAGCTCGCTGTTGGATGGGATCCGCCCAGTGGACTGGTGGCGATCAAGCGGGGGCTCTGAAAACTTGGGAAACTGCTGAAATCGTCGCACCGAAAGACCCAGAGCCGTTCATTTGGAAGGCTGGATTTCTGTTTCGTGCTGATGATAAAAGCGGGGCGCTTGAAGCGGCGAAGCGCGCAGTGCAACTCGCACCAGATTCTCCGCAGGCGCTTGGAACGCTCGCACGAGTTCAATCTTGGAGTGGCGATGCAAAGGGTGCGGCAGAAACTGTCGCTCAACTTGCAAAGACGAATCCAACTGCGGCCGCCAAGCTGGCCGAGAAATTGAAGACAACTGTTCCTTCTGTTAAAGGCGTGTGACTTTCAGATTTTTCGGCGGAAGTAATACGAGGTTGTCACACCTGCATCGACTTGGTTCTGGGTGACTGCGACTAATTCCCACTGTGCAAGTCCCATCCATTGAACGAGCAACATTTCATCGACCGGCACGCCGCTTGGAAATTGAACATTGCTCGCAGTCGCTTGGATAGCGCTTGAAATTGAGTCGAGGCTTCCTGAAGAATCTTTGCCGAAAGATGCGCTCAATGCATTGGTTGGAGTATTCAGCCAGACCGTTCTGCCATTGCCTGCGACTGTGAAGACGAGGCGCGAATATGCATAGGTTGGATTCGTACTTTGCAGTGTTGCCGCGGCGGCATCGCGTGACGCGGCGGAGGCTTCGCGAGTGACGGAAAGATCCGCAGATCGCAACAGTGCGGCTCCTGCGATACACAGGGACAGAATGCTCAGTGAAACGATCCAAGGTGATTGTTGTGTCTTCATCGCAGGAAGGTACCTTCTGCTCCGCAATGCAAGCATCCTCCAAGCAAGTTCTTGATTCGTCGTCGTTGAATAGGCGCGCAAAAATCGTCGTCATCTTGGTTGCGGCACTAGGTTATTTCGTGGACATCTTCGACCTTCTTCTCTTTGCAATCGTTCGGGTCGACAGCCTCAAATCAATTGGAATCGCTGCGGACCAACTGAAACCGACTGGCTTATGGCTGGACAATTACCTGCAAGTCACGGGTCTTGTGGTGGGTGGAATCGTCTGGGGAATTCTCGGTGATCGCCGCGGCAGAATATCGGTGCTCTTTGGCTCGATCTTGGTCTATTCAGTGGCAAACATTCTCAATGCCTTTATCGCAGACGTACCAACAACTGGTGCTGGGGCGATGTTGCATGCACTTGGAATTGGAAGTGCGATCAACCAATACGGAGTGTTAAGATTTATCGCCGGCTTTGGTCTTGCTGGCGAACTCGGCGCAGGCATCACTCTCGTCAGCGAACTTGTCAGCAAGGAACGCCGTGGACTTGCAACAACTTTCATCGCAACCGTTGGCATTCTCGGTGCTGTCGCTGCATATTTGATCACACGAGTCGTCGAATGGCGCACGGCATTTCTGATCGGTGGCATTATGGGGCTTGCACTTCTTGTTCTGCGAGTTGGCGTGGTCGAGAGTGGAATGTTCTTGAAAGTGCAAACACAACATGCGCCATCTCGTGGTGCGATTTGGTTGCTGTTTTATCCTTGGACCCGCGCTCGTCGATATCTGTGCATCATCTTGTGCGCTATTCCCATTTGGTTTTGCGTTGGAATTCTCATCAAGTATTGCGATTCAATTGGCGCAAGTATGGGAATGCCCGAAGGTGCGCGTCCTTCGCCTGGACTGGCAATTATGTGGTGCTATGTTGGTCTTGCCGTCGGCGATCTGTGCAGCGGACTTTTGAGCCAGTTGATTTGCTCGCGGCGAAATGCGCTGTGGATTTTTCATCTGCTGACAATTGCCTCGATGGCGCTCTATTTTACCGTCGGCTCTTCATCATTGACGGTCTTCTATGTATGCGCGACATTCATCGGATTTGCTTGTGGATATTGGGCTGTCTTCGTCACAATGTCTGCCGAACAGTTTGGCACAAACTTGCGAGCGACTGCGGCAACGACCGCTCCAAATATGGTGCGTTGGTCGGCAGCGGTAAGCGCATTTATGTGGACACAGTGCGAGGGATTGCTTGGAAGTGGCCCAAGTGTTCCGTGGCAAGCCGCGGTTATTGTCGCAGCGATCATTGTGCCGATCGCAATTATTGCGGTCTTCTATTTGCCAGAGACGTACGGTCGAGATCTGAATTTTACCGAAGAATGAGTTATGGCGCGGTCTCCCATTATGTTCACTTTGAATCTGCCGTATCTTTGAACAAATGCACAGCATCCACGCCATCATGTCTTCAGTCCTCGATTTCGCCGGGCTTTATCCACCAGCACTGTTGGAGCCCAAAGCAACAATCGAGAGATACGCGCACTTGAATAATTCCCCACGCGATTGGATGCTTGGTCGTCTCGTATGGCCAGCGGCGAAATTGGAAGAACTGTCCACGCTTGCCGAAGGTCTCGCGCCCGAAGCCGTTGCACCAACGACCGAAGGTGCGTGGGCGATCAGTTGCGTTCTTGCTCCTGTTGGCACTCCAGAATTCGAACAGGATCTCGAGCGCGTGCAAGATTTCAACGAACTCCACGAACAAGAAGGCCAAGCCGCCATGCGAATCGATTCGATTGAAATGCGCGGAAATGATGCGCCATCGATCGAACTTGGACTCAGTCAATTGCCCGACGATTTGTTTCCATACTTTGAACTCTCGCTTGATACAGATCCGCGCGGGTTGATCGCCGCGCTTGTCGGAGAAGAGGCGGGTGCAAAGTTTCGCACCGGCGGCACGACTCCGCAAGCGCATCCGGCGGCAGAAAACTTGGCGCGTGCAATCCATGCATGTGCGGCGGCGGGAGTTCCATTCAAGGCAACTGCTGGAATGCACCGCGCACTTTGTCATTTCAATCAAGCTGCCGGTGCGAAGCAATTTGGATTCCTAAATCTTTTCATCGGCGCGGCAATGATCTATGGTCGCAAGCTTGATGTCGAGGGTTTGACACAGTTTCTGACTGTCGAATCCGTCGAGGACATCGACTTCAGCGAAAAAGCATTGAGTTGGAATGGCGTCCGAGTTTCGACTGAAGAAATAATCGAATCTCGCGCAAGATTCTGCCATTCATACGGTTCGTGTTCTTTCGAAGAACCATGGGATGATCTTGTTGCGATGGAATTGATTCGCGCCATTCCAAGTGGCGGTGCAGCATGAGTGCGATGGCTTCGAATCCTGGCAATTCATGGGTTGAAGGAGCAAATGATCCTGCAGGCGATTTTCCGCTGGCGAATCTTCCGATGGGTGTTGTTGCGGGCGAAGGTCGTGGACTTCGAATTGGCATTCGCATCGGCGCTTTCATTGTTGATTGTCGTGCGCTCGCAGCAAGCGGACTTCTCAATCGGCTTGATCAAACGATCATCGATGCGCTTGGCGGTCAATCGCTGAATGCTTATATGGCTTTGGGGCAAAGTGCATGGCGATCCGCACGCGCAGAGTTCACGCGTCTTCTTGCGGAAGAAACAGCGGACTTGAGAGATCACCCATTGCGTAAGTCAATTATGCTTCCAGAGTGGGGAATGACGGCGAAAGTTCCTTGTGAGATTGGTGATTACACAGATTTTTATGCCTCTGTTCATCACGCAACAAATGTTGGAAGTATGTTTCGCCCAGACAATCCTCTGCTTCCAAACTGGAAAAACTTGCCGATTGGATATCACGGTCGTTCGAGTTCGATGGTTCCAAGCGGCACCCAAATTATTCGTCCAAATGGTCAAACTGTGACACAGGATGAAGGTCCACCAACATTTGGTCCAACTCGGTTGATGGATTATGAAATGGAAGTTGGCGCACTCATTGGCACAGGCAACTCAATCGGCGAACCGATTCGCATCGAGCATGCGATGGACCGTGTCTTTGGTCTGCTTCTCTTGAACGATTGGAGCGCGCGCGATATTCAGAAGTGGGAGTATCAACCTCTTGGACCATTCGCCGCTAAAAATTTCGCGTCAACGCTATCGGGTTGGGTCGTTTCTCTCGACGCCCTCGAACCATATCGAATCCCGATGCCTGCCCGTCCATCCAGCGATCCCCAGCCGCTCGCATATCTGCGCTGGTCGGATGATTTTGTCATTGATATCAATCTGGAAGTGCTGATTTCCAGCGCGGGAATGCGTACTTCCGCAATGGCGCCAACTCGCATCAGTCTGGGAAATTATCGCGACATGTACTGGTCGATTGCGCAGATGGTCGCGCATCACACGAGCAGTGGATGCAATCTTCGTACTGGTGATTTGTTGGCAAGCGGTACGGTCTCTGGTCCGACAGAAGACTCTCGCGGTTGCTTGTTGGAACGAACTTGGCGCGGAACAAAACCTATTCAGCTTGGAGATGGAACTGAACGCAAGTTTCTTCAAGATGGCGACGAAGTGATTATGCGAGCATGGTGCGAACGAAAAGGATTGCCGCGAATCGGATTCGGTGAGTGCCGTGGCGTTGTTATGCCAGCGAAGCCGACCTGATCCACTTTTTCCGTTTTAGTTTTTTGGTTGACTTTGGCTCTTGAGATGCCCAGCCATCTTGCCGCGGTCGATGGCAATCTTCACTCCTGGCTTGATCTTCAACGCGTCATTCGTCCCAGCTGGAGTCTCAATCACAAACTGAATGCCAGGTCCACTGGGATACCGTTTGAGGCGGGCTTCATATTCTAAGTCAGATTCGCTCTCGCTCTTTGGCGTTTCTTTTTTCATCGTGTATACGGAAATCACTGTTCCATCTGGTGCGAGATAGGCGATGTCCATATCGATGAGGCAGTTGATCATCCAAAAACTGCGGTCATTTCCAGATGGGAAAACGAAAATCATTCCAGTCTTTGGTGCAATCTCTGGACGATTGGAAAGTCCCAGCCGAATGTTTGCGTCGTTCGCGGCAACTTCCAAGTCAAAGTTCTCGCCTTGAATTACAACCCGCTCAATGGGCAATCCGCTCTTTGCTTTCACGGGTGGGGTCTTTCCTGAAGCAGATTTGTCGTCCTTCCCATCCGACCGATTGGCGGCATATGCAAGACCTCCCATAGCAATCACAACAAGTGTAAGAAGTCCGATTCTGATTGCGGTTGTTCTTTTCATAATTGTTGCGTTTGTGAAAATTGAATTGCGCTATGACCAAGTGTTGACATTCGACCCACCAGATTTTCCGCCAGTCGAACCTTTGCCGTCCAACTTGGGATCTTGTGGGTTCTCCCAACTGAGGGGATAGTTCATATCGTCAAGTTCTAGAGCGGCCTTCGTGGGAAAGAGCGGACGGAATGTGTCGCACATCACCGCAAGTTCGTCAGACTTCGTCGCGCCGATGGAAGCTTCGATCGTTCCAGGATGCGGCCCGTGTGGAATTCCTTGCGGATGCAGAGTGAGTGAAGCGCTCTCGATACCGCGACGCGCTTTGTAATTCCCTTCGACGTAATAAAGCACTTCGTCGGAATCCAAATTCGAGTGGTTGTATGGCAGAACAATCGCCAGCGGATGGAAGTCCAACAAACGCGGGCAAAATGAACAAATCACAAAGTTCCGTGCTTCGAAAGTTTGATGCGTTGGCGGGGGCATGTGATGTTTGCCGACGATTGGGCTGAAGTCATCGATATTGAAGATGTATGGGTAATAGCATCCGTCCCAACCAACAACATCAAGAGGGTGATATGTGTACATGTACGAATGCACCATTCCTCGCGTCTTAATTCGAACTTCAAAGTTTCCTTGTTTGTCGAATGTCATTGGTAATTGCGGAATGCGTAAATCGCGTTCGCAATATGGAGCGTGTTCGAGAAACTGCGCTGTTTGCTTGGAGAGATATCTCGGCGGTGGCAGGATGTGAGAACCATTGACAGATTCGATGAGCAAGAAACGCGGATTAGGTTGGCCATCCGCTGTCGGATCGAAAATCATCTGATAGATAATTCCCTTGGGAATAATGATGTAATCCTTCGCCCGAAACTTGAGCGTTCCAAATGTCGTGTGAATCGTTCCAGATCCATAATGCATGAAAATGCACTCGTCGCCAGTGCCGCTTTTGAACCAATAGTTCATCGGTTCGGATGGAACACACACCGACATTTCAACATCTTCATTTCCAAAGAGAACAACACGGCCGGTGATCGGATCACCTTTGGGTGGCATCGGAGAACTTCGAATATGTCGCATACGCATCACTTCGCGTTCGACATATTCGGTCTTTGTGGAATAGATCGGTTTCCAGCCAGTCACCTGTGTTGGTGGATGAATGTGATAGAGAGTTGAAGTTGGTCCGACGAACCCTTCGGTTCCGAAAACTTCTTCGCTGTACAGCGCGCCGTCAGGACGGCGAAACTGAATGTGGCGCTTCGGGGGTAGTTGTCCCAGTTTCGTGTAAAAAGCCATGCTGCCCTATTGTACGGCTCAGCGAAGTTCGCTGAGTCGACCCCAAGCATTTCCGTGAAAGAACCAACGCTCCAACCTGACAAAGATCGACAGCCGCTTCCTGCCATTGTCCATGAGGAATCAGAATGGTTTGTGCTGAACAAGCCTGTTGGATGGCATTCCGTTGCCGCTCGGGTCACCGATGGCGCCCCCACGGTCGAACAGTGGCTGGGAGAATCTTTTCCAGCGCAGGGCGCGCTGACCGAATGTGGTCTTGTGCATCGGCTCGATCTTTCAACTAGCGGATGTCTCTTGGTCGCTCGCACTGCGCAGATGCACCAAACACTGCGCGACAATTTTTCTGCGGGATTCGGCGGTTGGTCAATTGAGAAAAAATATCTCGCGCTTGCGACGCGTGGTTTGCAATCTCGCGGAGAGTTCTCGCTCTGTTTCGCCGGTCGTCACAAAGGTTCCGCAAAGGTCACTGTCAGCGAAGTCGGCCATCGAAATGAGCGGGGGACTTGTCGCTGGTGCGTGCTTCGAGCAGGCGCCGGGAATATCGACTCGACCGATCCGCGCTCATTCGATCTAGTTGAAGTCGAAGTTGTTGGTCCCGGCAGGCGTCATCAAATTCGTGCTGGATTCGGATCGCTTGGGCATCCGCTGGCGGGAGATTCACTTTATCGCGGCACCGAACTGGCAACTGAGTGGAATGAAAATTTCGCGGCGCTCCACTCGTGGAAGTTGACAATCACTGGGATTCAGGTCGAAAGTCCAAGGCCGAGTTGGGCGCAGCAGACTCGTTAGCGCTTTATAGTGTTTGTTTCCACGGTGGAAGGTCTGCCGCAATTCGCACTTTGTCATCGGGGATAGATATCAAAAGCAATTTATGCGGTGGGAGTGATTGGTTACCTTGATTCCAAAACGGCAGCGAAAAGCGGCCGCCAGTACGCAAGTCGTCCATCGTCAATTTACCGGCCCCAGAAAAAATTCCGTCAGAATTACTACATGAAAATTGTCCGTTGATTTGAATGTCGATTTGATTTTCGTGGGGACCTTGGATCGATTGCTCATCGCTCAGAAGCGATGTTTCATTTTCACTTACTGCAGTGGTTTCGAATTGATGAAAGGTTCTACCGATTACGATGGCGATAGTTGTCATCGGTTCACTCCATTGACATTGAGTATCGCTCCACTCGATCCCTTCGATTTGTACCGTCGCGCCAGGCTCGGCGAGAGAATCCAAAAGCGCGGCGACTTGCGATTGCATCGGAGCTTTCACACCTATGGTTCGATCTGGGTTGAGATACCAGCGTGCTGCGGGCTCGAGTTCTTGATACGAAGAGTGTGAGAGCCTTCCAATGTCGTCATAGAGCTTTCGGTCTTCTGCGAGTATCGCTGTTTCCATCAGAGCCGCAGCATCGATCTGGAAGCGTGGTGCAAGTTTCGCAATGCCGGGGCTTGAAAAACACTCGCGGAATTCGCGAGCGACTGGCTGCCAGTCACCATCTTTCGAAACTGTTTCGACCATCATTGCCAATCGTCCAAGCAACAGACTTGGAAAATCAGCTTTGAGACTCTGCACTTCAACGATCTGATCATCCGTTTCTGGTTGAATCTTGTTCAGTTCATAAGCTGCAAGTGCGAGGGTTCCACTTTTAATTCCGCCTAAGATTGACAGTAACTCTCGCTCGCAAAGTGCAGCACGTTCAATTGAGGCTTCCAAAAGGCGTTGATCCTCTGCAAGCACTTCCGCACGCGCTTTGATTCGGGCTGCAAGGTCTTGAACGGCAGCGATCACAATAGGGAGATCACTCTTGGGACCATCGCCTTGCGAAATATTTTCCGTAAAAGCAAGCATCTCATCCAAGGTCTCAATCTCGCTCAGTTCGCGAGATCTATTGGCAGCCCAAGCGAGTGATTCGTCACGAGTCGCAAGCAAAATTTCCATTTCAAATGCCGACTTTTTGCATTGTGCTGCAAGTTCTCGAGCCGCATCAAAGCGAGGATCCAAAGGAATTGTCATCGTTTCTAAAGTCAACAATGTCTTTTTCATTGAATCTGCAAGAGTTGTCTCTGTGTTTGCGTTCTGAATTTCCTCCAAAACGGAGGTCAACTCTGTATGAATTGCTTCTCGTGCAGTCAGGAGTTCTGCCACTTCGATTGCAATTTGTCCACATTTGGCAAGTGCTTCAGAAAGTTCCGGCGGATTTCTATCCATTGGGAGCGGCTTTGCAAGAATCTCGGAGGCTGCAGCAAGATCCTGCAGCGTCGCAGAGGATTCGAGGGTTGATTGATGCATCTGAATTTGCGCAAGAGTCTTGTCTTGCATTTCAGTCAATTTGACGATGTCTGCTTGCAAACTTGCACCAAGATTCTTCACCATATCTTCTGTGAACCCACCATCATTGGGATGAGGAGCCTGAGCGTTCTGCAGATCGTCAAGCGAACCTTGGCTCGTTGGGATCGTTCGATCCTCGACGGCGAGAACCTTTTCAACACCGCTCACTTGTTCCGACCACCATGCGCGGTTTTCGGTTCGTCGCTTCGCCGATTCCATCAAGTCACTTGTTTCTTCTTGGGCTAGTACCACTTGATTGTCATCCACAATGCGAACCACCACTTGATCCCACCAAGGAGCATTGACAATTTGGCGGACACGCGAAGCGAGTTGGCTTGCTGTTGCAGTTTCACCCGATTCATCAGGGTTTCCTTTGGATCTTTCAGCCCGTTCGCGTGCGGCCATGAGGTCGGAAGTGAGAGTTGCCAAAGCATCTCGATCGACCCAATACGACCAACCGAGCCACCCAATGATTCCAACAAGAAAGGCCCCAACACAAGCCAAGATGAGGGTCATTTTTTTACGGGGTGATTTCGTGTTCGACGAGATTATTTTTTTGGCATCGGCAACTGCATCTTCGTATTCGCGAGAGGCAACAACTTCTTTTCCTTCTGGAATGCCATCCGCGCCATCCATGTCATCAAGGATTGGCATCTCCTCCTCTGGCAATCCATCGAAGGGGTCTACTTCATTTTCTTCCGGTTTTTTGGGGTCGCTCATTTTTTTCCTAATTAAGAATTCAATAAGTCAAAGATTGCCACGCCGTTCTTGCTCTGTTTCAAGCGCTTCAAAGAGCGCCTTGAAATTTCCTTTGCCAAAGGACTGACTTCCACGACGGCATATGACCTCGAAGAAAAGGGTCGGGCGATCTTGCAGAGGCTTTGTAAAAAGTTGCAAGAGATATCCCTCATCGTCAGAGTCGACAAGAATGCCTAAATCTCGCACGCGTTGGTGATCTTCTTTCACGGCATGATGTCCGTGGCTGGTCAACATTGCATCAACGCGCTTCCACACTGTTTCGTAATACGTCTCTGGAATCGCAAGGAAATCAACTCCGCGCTTGCGAAGTTCTGCGACGCTTGTCAATTCGTCGTCGGTGCGCAGCGCAAGATGCTGGATGCCTGGAGTCATATTGTGCCATTCAAGATATTCCTGCACTTGGCTCTTGCGTTTGCCGTCCGCTGGCTCATTGATCGGCATCTTGATCAAGTGATTTCCGGACGCCATAACTTTGCTCATCAGCGCGGAAAAATCAGTCGCAATGTCTTTTTCGTCAAAGTGCTTGAACATCTTAAAGCCCATGACATCTTCGTACCACTTCACCCAGTGATTCATCTTGCCCATCTCGACATTTCCGACACAGTGATCGACAAATTTCAAGCCGCAAGGATGTTGAAGGTTGAAGGCGTTGAGCGCATAGTTTTCGACCTTGCGAAATCCAGGAGAAAACAAACCGCCTTGTTTCATATTCGGAAGTTCGAATTTCCCCGTTCGACTGACAAACGAATGAATCACTCTGCCGTATGTATGAATGCCAGCCATCGTGACGGTTCCATTCGCATCTTTGAATGTGCGAGGCTCGTAAGCAGGCTTGCCGCCATTTTTTGTGGCGCATTCCCAAGCGCGCTCCGCATCGAAAACCGTGAAGGCGACATCCTTTATGCCATCACCGTGCAATTTGACCTCGTCAGCAGCAGGGTGCTTGTCGTGCAGTGGAGTCTCCAAGATGAGGCGGATATTTCCTTGGGTCAGGAGATACTGTGCCGAGTCTCGATTTCCCGTGGTGAGATCCGAAATCTGTTCCACTTGAAAGCCGAAGGCAGACGCATAAAAGAACGCCGACTGTTTCGCATTCCCCACATAAAAACGAACGTGATCGACGTCGATCAAGGTCAGAGGATCGGTCGTTGGATTTGCGGTTGCCTGATTGCTTGTACTCAATGTTGCCATAAAATGATGGTATCGTATTGCCCCTTATGAGTGAGAACAAACAATCATCCAGTCTTGGAAAAAAACTTGGACTTATTGTGGCGATTCTCTTGGCAATTGTTGTTGTCTTTGTTGTGGTGATGTGCACCGCGGGCCAAGCAAAATTTCTTGAGTCTCCCGCGGATTTCCCCGCGCCAAATAATTGATTTCGCAAGCGAGCAACGTCTACTATTCAACCCACAATGAGCAATCGAACGAATCCTCCAACGAAAAGACTTGAGACAGTCGAACCGGTCGGCAAACGAGTGCTGATTCGTAAGGACGAAGACAAGAAAATCACAAAAGTAGGAATCCATCTGCCGGACAAAATGGAAATTCCAACGCTGACTGGTCGTGTGGTTGCAGTCAGTGCGCAAGTTGCGCGCGACGCAGATTATTCTGTCGCGCAATATGACCGCGTACTCTTTCATCCCAAGAATCTGATTCCCGTGGATTTCGAGGGAGATAATCGTCTCTTTGTTGTGCCAATCGAAGATGTCGTTGCGATTTTTCGCACCGCAGGCGTTGGCGATTCGTGAACGCTTTCAGTTCAAGCGCTCCCCCCGAAGTCATTGCCATTTCACAAGCAAGTCGACCGTTCAATGTGACGATCGAACCACCTGGTTCGAAGAGCGAGACAAATCGTTTCTTGATGTTGGGGGCTCTTTCGAAGGGAGTTTCTAAACTTGATTCTCCGCTGCACGCAGTAGACACGGATCTTTTTATGCAAGCGCTTCGAGCGATCGGCATCCCGATTGAAAGTGGTGAATTGTCGGCGAAAATCATCGGTTGCGAAGGACGATCCTCTGGTGGCGCAACAGTCCATCTTGGAGATGGCGGGACGCCGACTCGATTCATGATGGCGATCGCCGCACTTGCTCGCAAGCCTGTCGTGATAGATGGCAGCGCAAGAATGCGTGAGCGACCGATCGCAGAGGGCGTCGACCTTCTGCGCGCGCTTGGTTGCAAGATTGAATATGCCGAAGAAGAAGGAAGACTTCCGGTTCGAGTCGGAGGTGGCCGAATGCCGCGCGGTGGAAAAATCGAAGTTGGACGGACAGCGTCGAGCCAATTCATCTCAGCCATTCTGATGCTTGCTCCAAGATTGGAAAGAGGCGTTGATCTATTTGTCAATGCAGAGTCGCTGACGAGTCCCTCATATGTCGAATTGACGCTCCACGCCTTGAAAAAATGGGGAATTCCGTTCGATGTATTTCGCAGTGAGAGTGGGCAGATCACGCGTGTGACAGTCCCGCACTTTGAAATCACTGCATCCTCTGTTGCAATCGAACCCGATGCCAGCAGCGCTGTCTATTTTCTTGGCGCGGCAACAATCGTGCGCGATGCGAGAGTTTCAATTTTCGGTCTGCCGCGTCTTTCTCGTCAACCAGACGCTGCATGTTTGCCTGCATTTGTTTCTATGGGCGCGAATGAATGGTCCGGAACAAGTGGAATGGGAATCGAGGGGACTGCAACTCTCAATGGAATTGATGTGGATGCATCGCGATGGCCTGATGGCGCTCTTTGTGTCGCAGCAGTCGGTGCTCTTGCAAAGGGGCGTACGCGCATTCGCGGACTAGAGACCCTCAAGGTGAAAGAATCCAATCGCGTGCAAGTTCTTGCGGAGGAACTTACAAAAATGGGCTGCCGTGTCGAGACCACGCCAAGCAGCATCACGATCGATCCTGATTTCACATCGGCGCGTCCGATCTTGATTGACCCACGAGGCGATCATCGAATTGCGATGACATTCGCTGTGCTTGGATTATCGCGACCTGGCATTTCAATTGGCGATCCGCGGTGCGTATCAAAAAGTTATCCAAACTTTTGGCGAGACTTCTCACTCTTGACCGAATCGCCTCGCTGATACACTCGGTCTCTTCGACATGGGTCCATTTCTCTCATTCGCCCGCCGCCTTCTTCAGTACCCTGGTCAACTTGCCTTGGCGCTGTTTTTCGCGGCGATTTCAGCGGCAGGACTGGGGGCGGGATTATTGGGATTAGCGCCAATTCTTCGGCTGATTCTTGGCGAAAAGGGAACTGCGCTTCCCGAACTTGCAAAGCAGTTCAACGCAGGGAATCCTGCTTTTTCGATCCCTGAGTTTCTGATTGAATGGTTGCCTGAAGGAAGATTCGAAGGCGTTATGTTGATCCTTGGAGGTTTGGCCCTGCTGACTGTGCTTGGAGCCGCGGCCAATTTTATGCATCAATATATTTCGATTCATTTGTGCGCGAAGGTCATTGCCCGCATCAGACTCGATGCATTTCGACATGCGATTCGGATGCCACTTGGTGAAGTTGTGCGGCTTGGACCCGCGGAGTTTGCCAGTCGAGTCATACGAGACACCGCCGAACTGCAAAGTGGTCTTCTTGCGTTGACAAGCAAGACGGTTGCGCAACTCACCAAGGGAATTGCAGCATTCATTGCCGCAATCGTGATCGACTGGAGAATCGTTGTGGTCGCGGCGATCGCAGGTCCACTTCTTGGAATCATTCTTCGCAAGTCCGGCAAGCGCATTCGTCGCGGTACGAAAGGTGCGCTGAAACATCAAGCAACGCTTCTGCGCGTGACAGGCGAAAGTCTGCAAGGACTTCGTGCGATCAAGACTTCCACGGCAGAAACAAGCATGTTGGGACGGTTTCGGCGTGCAAATTCATTGGTTGTCAGCGAACAACTCCGAGCTCGAACTGCGCAAAGTCTTGCAAGTCCTCTAATTGAAACATTGACGATTCTGGTGGTGATTGCATTGGCAGCACTTGCGGTCCGAGAGATTCTTCGCGGAAGTTTGACTTTCGATGAATTCTTGCTTTCTCTTGGTGCTCTTGCAGTTGCGGCAGGTTCTGTGCGTCCATTGACAGGTCTTGCCGCGGAAATGCAAGCGGCCAGCGCGCCAGCGGAACGACTTCGAGAACTTCTTGCGATCGAAGCAGAGCCAACTCGCATTCGCAGTCGACCCAATCTGCTTCGGCATCAACATTGGATTCGATTTGAAGGACTTTCTTTTCAATATCCCAACTCGGAAGTTCTTGCCTTGAACGAAATCTCATTGGAAATTCGCCACGGTGAACATATCGCGATCGTCGGACCAAACGGTTGTGGAAAGACCACGCTCTTGTCGATGATTCCGCGCTTGTTGACTCCCAAATGTGGTCGAGTTCTGATCGATGGCGCGGATATTTCTCAAGTGAATCTGAAAAGTTTGCGTCGTCAGATTGGCGTTGTGACACAGGAATCTGTTCTGATTCAAGGGACGATTGCACAGAATATTTCTCTTGGTATGCCAAGTGCGACACAATCGCAGATTCAAGATGCCGCGCGCCGCGCTCATGCCGATTCGTTCATACAAAACATCCCAGGTGCGTACAGCGCCGAAGTTGCAGAGCAGGGGGCGAGTCTTTCTGGTGGTCAGCGTCAGCGAATTTCTATCGCGCGTGCAGTCTTGCGCGATCCATCGATCTTGATTTTGGATGAAGCCACAAGTCAGATCGATGCAGAAAGTGAAGCTCAGATCTCACAGGCAATTGCAGAGTTTGGTCGTGAGAGAACCGTGATCGCAATCGCTCACAGACTTTCGACAATGCTTGCCGCTGATCGAATCATTGTGATGGATCGTGGGAGCATCATCGATTCTGGAACGCATAGCGAATTGCTTGTGCGCTGTGATGTGTATGCAAGACTTGCCAAGGCGCAGATGCAATCATCAGATGAGATGCCACAAATCGTGGGTGAAAGCAGCGTCCGTCAATAATTTCAAGGTGTTTGCGGAAGTGCTGGCTCTGAAGTTGGCGCGGGGGCAACAACTGGCGCGGGCGCGACAACCGGCGCGGGCGCAACAACTGGCGCGGGCGCGACAACCGGCGCGGGCGCAACAACTGGCGCGGGCGCAACAACTGGCGCGGGCGCAACAGTTGGCGCAGGCGCAACAACTGGCGCGGGCGCAACAACTGGCGCGGGGGCAACAGTTGGCGCAGGCGCAACAACCGGCGCGGGCGGATACGCAATGATCATTGGTCCGCGAGATGCGGCCCAGATCGCATATAACAAAGCAAGAGTGCAAATGCCCGCGACGACGAAGAGCCAAAATTGCATCGCCTTTTCCAATCGATCTGATTGTGCAACACGCCTCTGTGTCGAGATTGCAAGATTTTCAATCGCACGCGATTGACGATCGCTTGTCGCTGCAAATGTACTAAGCGCGCCGGCGGTTTCGCGAAGGCTCTCTGCAACACGAAGGCTGACTTCGTGATTCAAATCAAGTTGCTGTTGCACCAAACCAAGCACTTGCGTCTGTTGATGCGATCCTTCGGTCAATTGCGACAGCCCACGCTCGAATGTCTGGTCTCGATGACGCGCTCGAGCGCTGTTCTCTAAAAGTGTCTCAAGAACTTGCCCTTGTTGTCGTGCGAGTTGTGGAAGCGCATCGAGCGTGGTCGAAAGTGATGACAGAAGCGTCGTCAACTGTTTCTGAGATTCCGCTTGAGTCGAAAGTTGATCGCGAAATTCAACCAAGAGCTGATTGCTATCAAGAGGTTCAGTCAATTGTTGCTTAAAGACCTGAACCGACCTTTCGGCAATGACTTCGGTTGGCGCAACCGCAGGCGGTTGGCGCTTGAAGATTCTTGTGATGAAAGACCCAATACCCATGGCTTCACACTACTGTATCGAACCGTGACTTGGCATGGATACCCATTCAATAGGATGTTTCGTGCGATTCTCCACACCACTTGGGGAATTCTGTTATGTGCGTGTGGTTCCAATGAAGATTCGCTAGTTCCGATTGGGAATTCAACGGCGAAATTGACCACCATTCGCGTCGTCTCGCTCTCGCCGGGTGTGAGTGCAACGATCGTTGCGCTTGGAGTATCCGACCGTTTGGTAGGGCGAACACCTTGGTGCGAAGTTTCAACCGATGTGCCCATCGTTGGATCGCTTCTTGACCTCAACGCCGAGGCGCTCGTTCTGGCTCATCCGACTGTGATTCTGCTTCAGCCTCCCGCGCAGGGCGAGGTTGGTGGACTTGCTGATCTTGCGGCGACACATAAATGGCAAGTCGAACGATTCCGAATCGATTCGCTCGCAGATGTGCAGGCGATGCTCGAGAATCTTCCCAAAGTTCTTTGCGATCCGAACATCAAGGACGACTGCTCGAAGTTGCAAGAACGATCGCAGATTCTGCAAAGCGAATTGACAGAGGCGCTGAAACCGATATCAAACGCGAATTGTGCTGGCCGAACACTCGTTCTGCTGATCAGTTCCGAAAGCGTTGATGCATTGGGATTTGGAAAAGGTTCGTATATCGGTGACGCTCTTGATCGAATGGGGATGATGAACGCACTCTTGCGAAATGGCTATCCATCACTCGGCGCCGAAGACTTGGCGAAACTCGATCCAGAAACGGTGATCGTGATTTCACAGCGTTCCGCCGGGGCAATTGAACAACTCGCGCAAATCATGCCAAATTCCGCGCTTTTTTCCATCCACGCGCCAGAACTCCTGCAACCTGGTGGCGGAATGATCAGAGGCTTGGTCAAGTTGCGAGAAGCATTGACGCAAGCGTGCGAAGCGCGTGCAAAAAACTCACCGACTTCGAATCAAAAGGTCGCTCCATGAGCAAGCGGCAAGTTTCAGGAGTCGTGATCCTTGCTCTACTCCTTGTGGTTGGTGTGATCGCACGCCTCTTGATCGGACGCGATCCTTCATTGGGCGGAGTGCTTTTCAACTGGCCTGATGAAAATATTCTCGTACTACGATTTGGCGCAGTGCGATCAGCGATTGTCGGTGGCGCATGTCTTGGCTTGAGCGGATTGCTATTGCAAGCACTCTTGCGAAATCCACTCGCTTCACCATTCATCTTGGGGTTGTCCGCAGGCGCTGGTCTTGGTGCGATGATCGCGGCATGGTCAGCAAGCGTTGTCGGCGCAGGTTCGGTCGCATGGATTGCGTTCATCGCCCACGGAGCGGACGGGGTCATTCCTGGAACTGTTGGTTCACTTGCCGTATTGGTCTTGGTTTATGCGCTGGGTCATCGTGGCGGCAGACTTGATCCGCTGACACTCGTCCTCGCAGGAACTGTCGTGGCAACAATCTGTGGCGCCCTCACGCTTCTCGTGCAATCTCTTATGCCGCCTTCAAGTCGTGGAGATTCGTGGATGTGGTTTATGGGGCAAGTCCCTGAACTGCCTTCAAGGGGCGCGATCTGGACTGCAATTGCGCTACTTTTTTGCTCATTTTTAGCGAGTTTTCAAAGCGGGTCTGCTTTGGATGTTGCCAGCACTGGCGATGACGAGGCTGAAAGCCTTGGTGTATCCCTGCGAAGTCTCCGCATTCTTCTTTTCGTCTGTGCAGGTGCATTGGCATCTGCAAGTGTTGCGCTTTGTGGTCCAATCGCCTTCGTTGGATTTGTTGCGCCGCATCTCTGCAGACTTCTGATTGGATCGCGACATCGTGCGCTCGTTCCTGCAAGCGTGATCGCAGGCGCAGCGATTCTTGTCTGGGCAGATGCTGTTCGACAATCAATCGATGTCGGGGCTGGGCGGTTGCCGATTGGAGTTCTCACTGCTCTCATCGGCGGTCCAGTTTTTCTGATGGTGATGAGGTCTCGTCGAATGCGAGCGGGAGAGTGGTCGTGCTAAAAATCGATTCGCTTTCATTTCAGTATGGTCGGCGCAGTGCGCTGAAAGAAATTACTGCGTCAAGCAGCGCGGGAAAAGTTGTCGCACTTGTCGGTCGCAACGGCAGTGGCAAGAGCACTCTCTTGCGCGCAATTGCGGGACTCGCTCATCCAAGTGTTGGAAGTGTCTCGTGGCGAGGACAACGACTCGCGCGACTTGCTCCATCTCGACGCGCCCTAGAAGTTGCGTATGTTTCTCAGCGACCAATACTTTCAATTGATCTGACAGTCCACGAAATGATCGCGCTTGGTCGCTTCGCGGCAAGGACACGGCTGGACTCAATCTTGCGAATCGATCAAGCGATCGGACTCATGGGTCTTGATGCCCTGAAAGAACGTTCATTTCACGAACTTTCCGCGGGAGAACAGCAGCGATGCGTCATTGCGCGGGCGCTTGCACAGCACGAGACCAATGGTTTGCTCGCATTGGATGAACCATTCTCAAACCTCGATCCCGGTGAGACGATGCGCGTTTTTGCCGCTTTACAAAAGAGTGCGCAAGCGGGAGCGTTGGTCGTTGTCGCGATGCATGATTTATCGCTTGTGGACAGAGTTGCGGAAAATGTCTGGTGGTTGGAGCAAGGGCAAATGGTCGCGGCTGGTGCGCCGATTGATGTGTTGACTCCTGCGAAACTTCAAGAGATTTTTCACTGCGAGTTTGTTCGTGGCGCCCAAGGCCTGACGCTCGCAGCGCGGGTATGATGCCCTCACACCAATGACGCAGAGCATCATCATCTTCGTGATCATCATCGTTGTGCAAGCTATTGCAGCGGGAATCGCAAAGAAGAAAGAAGCCGAGAAAAAAGCTGAACTTGAGAATCAAAGACTTGGGCGTAAATCAAATGCGCCTGCGCCAATGTCTGTTGATCGGCCGATTGTTCGTGCGGATGCTCGACCTTCTACTCCCAAGCGTGATCTTTTCGCAGATGCTCAAGCGAAGGCTCAGCGCAAGTCAGGTGAGCGCACGCTTGGGAAAACGGAAAGGGGAACGGAAAAACAAAGCACTGCGGGTGGTGAATCTTTCACATCTGCCGTTGGATCGCGCAAGGAAATAGAAAATGTCGTCGATCTTGCCGCGAATACCAAGCGTGGAAGCTTTTCAGTTGCACCGCCTACGCTTTCCAATCCGCATTCAACGAATCCGCTTCATATGATTCCGCTTCAAACGTCGGAAGGTGAATCGACTTCTGCTCAGTTGGCCAAGACGGTTTCCGCGATCCGTGACGGGATGCTGCGCAGGGATGGTGTGCAAGTGAAGCCGCTGAAGAAGAATCTGCCCGCAACAACTTTGGGCGCGCCACAATGCTCGGCCATGCTGCGAAACCCATCCAAACTTCGTCAAGCCATCGTGCTGAGCGAAATTCTCGGTGCGCCTGTTTCATTGCGCTTGGGTTGAGGACCTCGTTATCCCTTGCCCTTATAAGGCTCGATAATCGCCGATTGTGGTTCGATCTGCGACGATCCGTTTTTTCTGCTAGATTTCCTCCATCTATGATGGACATTAGAAAATTGAAAGAGTTGGTCAAGCTGATGGTTGAAAACGACCTTACCGAACTTGATCTGAGAGACAAAGACGAACAGGCAACGGTGCGCCGGAACAACTCATTTGCTCCGCCACAGGTTTTTCATCAGTCGCTCTCATCTCCCGCAAGTCAAACCCAATCCGCAGGGGCGCACGCATCTGGCAAGGGTGAATCCAAGGGTGAATCCAAAAGTGAATCCAAGGGTTCGAACGACGAAACTGGCCTTACCGCCATCGAAAGTCCTATGGTTGGGACGTTCTATACAGCCTCCGGACCGGACAAGCCCGCGCTCGTTTCAGTGGGCGCAAGTGTCGATTCTGACACGGTGGTTTGCTTGCTCGAAGCGATGAAAATTTTCAATGAAATTAAAGCGGAGTGTTCTGGCACGGTCGTCAAAGTGCTCGTCAAGAATGGCCAAGCCGTCGAGTTTGGCCAGAAACTCTTCTTGATCCGTCCAACCTAAATTTATCCGCCTGATTCTTCGAAAGTAACGATGTTCAAAAGAGTCCTCATTGCGAATCGTGGCGAGATCGCCCTTCGCATCATTCGCGCTTGCCGCGAACTTGGAATTGAAACCATCTGCGTCTATTCCAGCGCCGACAAAGGTGGACCGTGGCTTGAGCAAGCCACACAGTCGATCTGCATTGGTCCAGGACCAAGCAAAGATTCATATTTGCGAATCGAACGCATCATTGCTGCCGCAGAAATTTCGCACGCAGATGCAATTCATCCTGGTTATGGTTTTCTTTCCGAGAATGCGCACTTTGCTGAAGTCTGTCGCGACAGCGGATTCGAATTCATTGGGCCCAGTCCAGAGGCGATGGCTTTGCTTGGCGACAAAGTGAATTGCAAGCGTCTTGCAAAGCAGGCTGGCACACCGATTTTTCCTGGAACGGAAGGTGGCATCGAAGATATCGACGAAGCGGTGAAAATAGCCGAAGAAATAGGCTATCCCGTGATCGTCAAGGCTTCTGGTGGTGGTGGTGGCCGCGGGATGCGGGTGGCAAATGATGAGAAAAGTTTGCGACTTGGAATCGAACAAGCAAGACAAGAGGCCGCAGCTGCTTTCGGCAATCCGATGGTCTTCGTCGAAAAGTATTTGGAATCCGCACGGCATTTTGAAGTGCAAGTTATTGGCGACAAGCATGGAAATGCCGTGCATTTATATGAGCGTGATTGCTCAAGCCAGCGACGACATCAGAAGTTGATCGAAGAAGCGCCAGCGCCCGGTGTCGACTCTGCGAAGCGAGAAAAAGTTTGCGCATCTGCGGCTGAGTTGATTCGACGTGCGAATTACGCAGGGGCGGCGACATGCGAATTCTTGATGGATGCGAAACAGAATTTTTATATGTTGGAGGTCAACACACGCGTGCAGGTTGAACATCCGATTTCGGAGGCGATCACTGGCATCGACATCGTGCAAACTGGAATTCGTGTTGCAGCGGGTGAGGCATTACCTTTCAAGCAGAAGGACATTCGAATCAATGGGCACGCGATGGAGTTTCGAATCAATGCGGAAGATCCGGCGCGCAACTTTATGCCGCAGGCTGGACTGATCGAGACTTGGTCGCCACCGGGTGGACCTGGCATTCGCCTCGACAGTCATGTGCGTGTGGGTTATCGCGTGCCGACGAATTACGATTCGATGATCGGCAAGTTGATTGTGCACGCGCCGGATCGTGAGACATGCATTCGGCGTTCGCTTGGAGCGCTGGGAGAATTCAAGGTTGGGCCGATTCACACGACGATTCCTCTCTATCAGCGTTTGCTCAAGGAGCCGCTGTTTACGGAGGCGCGTCACGACATTAAATATGTTGAGCGGTTGTTGTCTCCATCGTGATCGAAGTGGTTGTATAATCGTTTGCCTTGCGGGCGTAGCTCAGTGGTAGAGCGTCGGCCTTCCATGCCGAATGTCGAGGGTTCGAATCCCTTCGCCCGCTTTTCGCTCGTGAACGGAAGGCTTTGCCTCCCGTCACTCGCTCCCAGCGGACTCTCTGCCTTCGCGATGCGAAGTCAGCGTTGCGGTTCTGCAAACCGCAACGGGGATTGGGACCTCGCGCAGCTCGGTTCGAATACCTTCGCCCGCTTTTCGCTCGTGAACGGAAGGCTTTGCCTCCCGTCACTCGCTCCGAGCGGACTCTCTGCCTTCGCGATGCGCCACTTCACGCTCATTTGTTCATCTTCTTCGCAAGAATGATGGCCCCGATAAACCCTGCAATGACGAGTGGTATTACAAGTAAAAAGAAATGCATCAACGCAACTGTCCGTGTAAAAAGTGATTGAACAAAGTGCGTGGGGTTCTAAGTGTCGCCATTTCTGTTTTATCGTTGATGCAAATTCATCCAATCCCACGGCGTAAATCATAGAGATACCACGCTTCAACCTTCTGTCGCGCCCATGGTGTCTTGCGCAGAAAAGTCAGGCTGGACTTGATGCTCGGATCGTTGGTGAAGCAGCGCACATTGATGCGCTGCGCGAGAGTTTCCCAGCCATGCCGCTCGACCAACAGCGTCAAGATCGCCTCAAGCGTCATACCGTGCAGCGGATCGTGCGGGTGTTCGTTCATAGTGCAAAGTGTTGAGGCATTTTCGCAGAAGTCAATACATCGGCACAGTTGGATCGATGTCGATCGACCATAAATGAATGCCACCCGCAAGACTTCTGACATCGTCGAATCCCGCTTGCCGCAGAACTTCGGTGACCTTCAAACTTCGCATTCCCTGATGACAGTGAATGACAATCGACGACGCTTCATGCTCTCGCAGCGAATCGATATGTTGAGAAAGCGACTGCATAGGTACATGAATCGACCCTGAGATGTGTGCAAGATCTCGCTCGGAGATCGTTCGGCAATCAATCAGCACAATGACCTCACCAGCAGTGCGTCGGCGATGAAATTCTCGCGGCGTGATTTCCCATTCAGAGTTGAATGGATAACCGTGTGGAAGCCCGTCTTTGCTTGGATCATTGGGCAGAGCTGTCATTTGATCTAGATTCTAGCGAGCCATATCAATGCAGATCAATCTCGATACTTCGCATGACATTCTTTGCAACTTGCGCCAATCGCTGCCAAACTTTGC
Organism: Planctomycetia bacterium; assembly: GCA_005792145.1. Classification (GTDB taxonomy): domain Bacteria; phylum Planctomycetota; class Phycisphaerae; order Phycisphaerales; family SM1A02; genus F1-60-MAGs104. Next base: position 25,313 of record SXSS01000060.1, read on the forward strand.
GAAATCTCACTTGCATTCGCGCTTGGATTATCCAACATGCGCTCCAATTCTGCTGATTTGATTTCTTCGTTTGCGATCCACGACCGGAGTTCGGTCAGTGTTTCCGCACCACTTTTTGGGGTTTCCGTTGGCTCGCCAATGAGTCGAAAAAGATCAGCAAGTTTTCCCGCATCGCTGATGGGCGCAAGATCAGGGTGATCCTTCGGAGCCTTCCATCCATTTTTCTCGGCAAGTCTCAATCGATCAAGTGTTTCGTCGATCGCCACCATGGATGCGACGAATGAATTTGGCTTGGTGATCCGAGGGAAATCGTTGCTTGCGGCATCGATGGCAATTGCACTCATTGGCGCAGCGGCTGCAGTACAAGCCCACAATCCTTTATATCCCGACGAAGTTCCGCAAACTTTCATCCGCTTCGTAGCTTCTTCATTCGTCAACCACCCGAGCGAAACTGCAACTGTCCCAGCAGCTCCAGCACTTCGATGCTTTCCATGATGACAGTGCAAATAAATCGGCTTTGGAAGATCACGCACGGCACGAACTAACTGCGCTTTGCGTGCATCGTCAAAGCCGTCGTATCCAATTGGAAGATGCACATAGCGCATGCCATATTTGGCGGCAAGATCAACTTCTGGGATTGCGCCGTCGACCGAGATAATCGTCTTGATTCCAAGCGAATCAAGGCTTTGAAAGCCATTTTCACTTTTGGGCGCGCTGCCTGAATAAAAATCAAAGTGAAATGCGAGAACATTCTGAAGCCCCGCAAAATCTTGGGGGGCGGGAGAGGGCGATTGAGAGCCAAAGCTCAATGGGAAAATAAAGACGAATGTCACTGCCAATGCCACGGCGGAGGTCAGTGCGATTGCCAGTGCAGAGTGTCTGCGCATCAGAAAAATTATGGCTTTGCAGGAGCTTCAACCCATGCCCAATTCGGGTCAGATTTTGCGCCACTTGTATTCGAGTCACTCACAGGAACCAACTCGAACTTCGCGTTTGGCTCTCGCTTTGTTTGCAGCGGCCATTCGCCGCCCACCATACGCACAGGGGCGACGATAAAAAGAGCCACTGGCCAGAAGGGTTCAATGATCCCTTCGAAGGCGACCGAAGTCGATGTCGAATTGCCTTGCAGCGCGCTCATTATTGTTGGATATGTTCCATTGTCTCTATCCACACCCGTGGCGAGATGGAGATTTTCTGCGTAAGTAGGTTGGACTTCCACTTGACCACGCGGAACTGAAACCGTGACAACTTCCCAGTTTCGACGATCCAAACCGAGCACAGTTGGTTCTTCAATCTGATAGATGCTTGATGGAGGATTCGCGACAAGAGCAGGAAGAGAATCAGATGAAGTTCCCATCACGCCATCCACCTGATTCAGATTGCCGGTGCAACCAACAATCAAGAGCAGGGATGTCGTGGAGATTTTGGGAAAAATTTTATTCATCGAATTCAATTCCTTCTTTGCGAAGCGCATCTTCGATGATAGTGCTCTCGATTCCCTTACGAAGTAAAGTCGCTGCAACCGCAAGCGCAGTTCGGCGGCCTCGCTCTCGAATTGCCTTGCGGGCAAGTGCGAGCGCTTGCTTTCGAGAATCTGGATTCCCAGCCACGCGTCGCGCTTCGCGCTGTGCGCGTGCGGAATCGATACCTTCCCATTCAAGCGATTGCGAGAGGAAATCCTCGCTCAAACCTGGGCGTGAACGACTGACACTGTCGGCGCGAACCACCGCGTGTGTGTCGTCGTTCAGCCAACCATCTGCTTTCAATAATGCGATTGTTTCGTTGATGACCACAGATTCGAACCCGCGTCGTTCGAGTCGTTGTGCGATCGTCGTTCCATTTTGAGTGCTTCGAGCCAACATTCCCATCGAATATTCTCGCGCCTCGCGCCGAGTGGTGAATTTCGCAACGCGTTTCGCAACGGCTGCATTCCAAGACATGCCATCTCGAATTCGAAGTTCAGTCAAAGACTCACGGGGCAATCGAGCCACTGAGCGAGTCACTCCGCCGAGAAAGATTTTGGCCCAGCGCGGATCTTTCGAATCGCTCTCAATTCGGTCTACCTTTCGGTTCACTGTTGATTGTGATGTCGTAGCGCTCGGTCGGCTCATGACAGTTGGTCTAGCAAGGATTGAATTTCAGAAATTGCATGCGCATCACCCGATGCACGCGCACGCTCGAGGCCTGATTGCAAAGTGGCCGTCGCATCACCAATTTTTCCTGCTTGTTCTAGCGCGCGAGCCTTGTGGTAATACGCATAGCAATAATCCACATCGGATTCGATGGTCTTGTCGAACCAAAGAACGGCGTTGTCATAGTCGCCTGCCTTCAAATATTCCTGCGCCATTCCATATCTGCAGAACGCATCCTTTGGATCCTCTTCGAGCATTTTTCGCAGTAGTTCGATCCGTCCTTGGCTCATGCACTGCAGAATACCACTCTGCGCTAGACTTTTGAATATGCGTCTGTTTTTGTCACGTGTTTTTTTTATTGTTGCCGCGAGCGCACTTCTCCCTCTTGGAGGATGCCTTACGACGTACACCCCAACCGCCAAAGCCGACGAACGACCGAAGGAGGCGTATGTCAGCCACTCTGTTGGTGGCACACATTGGCGAACACTCGTTGAGAATGACGTGTGGTTTCAAGGATTTGGGCCAAATCTACTTGTGCTCAGCACGAAGAATGGTGCGGTCTTGGACAAACTCGCATGTTTTCCAGTCGGCAAATCTGGAGCGCTTGTTGATTTCGCCCTCTATCAAGGTGATCTGATTGGAGTTCTCGACCGAACAGCAGTTGTTCGAATTGATCGAACAAACCCACTTGCGATGATGGTCGTCGAAACCATGAAAGAAAAAGTGCTTGGAATTCGTCCCGAAAGTGTTTCTGTCGTGGATGGTGATTTATATGTCAGCGGACTTGGTGGAGTTGTTCGCCTTGATACTGGCGAACGTTTTCTCGCAGGGACCGAAGTCTGCGGACGTGTTGTTGGCACGGCCGTGGGAAGAGTGACAACTCGTCAGGGCGAGATCACTCGTCTTTCCGATGAAACAATTCTTGGGCGTGCGACTGATCTTCAGAATATTTC
>SXSS01000061.1 GCA_005792145.1 Planctomycetia bacterium
GAAGTTGGCTGGTAAATGGGCAAAAACGATTCTGTCTATAGACCACAAGCGCGGTTTCTTGTGCCGCGCGCTTTGTAGCACGCTCGACACCTTTACGGGTCGCATCAACTGTGCAGAAAAGAAAGACAGCAATAGCAACGCCAGCAATGACAAGTGCGCTCCGTGTCGGTCTTCGCAATAGCCCGCGCCAAGCGAGCGCCACGATGCCTTGCAAGGAGTGAAGCAGATTCATGATCGCACCTCCACACTCTCGACGAGCTGACCTTTATCAAGATGCACATTGCGCTGCGCAAACGCCGCGGTTGCGGGATCATGCGTGACCATCACGATGGTCTGACCACGATCTTTGTGTAGTTGCATGAGTAGTTGCATAATTCCAGAAGCAGCAACTCGGTCGAGATCTCCAGTTGGTTCATCTGCGAGCAAGAGAGCAGGACGCGTGACAATCGCACGCGCAATCGCGACGCGCTGCTCTTGTCCACCAGAAAGTTGTCGGGGATAGTGTGCGTGCCGATCTGAAATGCCAACGGAATCGAGCGCTTCCGAGACACGCTGATGTCGTTCACGCCGAGTGAGTGCGTGTAGATAGAGCGGAAGTTCCACATTCTCATACGCCGTCAAAACGGGAACGAGGTGATACAACTGAAAAACATATCCAACGCTTCGTGCGCGCCACTCGGCAAGTGCGGAGCGCGAAAGTCGCGCGATGTCTTGCCCGTCAACGATCAACGAACCAGCAGTCGGACGATCGATTCCTGCAAAGAGATTCAATAGCGTGGTCTTGCCAGAACCCGATGGACCCATCAATGCAACGAATGCGCCGCGCGAAACCGCGAGATCGATCGATTCGAGTACGCGTACAGTTTCGCCGCCGCGCGAATAATGCTTTTCAAGAGCAGCGCAAGAAATGATTGGTTCATTTGTGTGCATCATGTTCTCTTTTTGTTGGTGCGGCCATCGGTGCATCACTGACACGAACCATTTCGCCGGCACGCGTCATTGGCGAATCATCAAGTACGACAAGGTCTCCAGGACGCAGTCCGTCAAAGACCGTTGTCCATCCAACAGCGCCATCTTCCGCAGCGCAAGTGACAAGTCGCATTTCGATTTTTCCAACTTGATCTCGCATATCAACAACAACTCGAACTTGACCCGTGCGATTTCCATCTGCACTTGCCACGGTGTGGCTTAAAGCGCTTGATGGGGCTGCAATTTCTGCGCGTGCCGAACCATTGAACGAACTTGCAGAGACAGCGCCACCACTCGTCGCAACTGCGCCAGTTTGAATCTTGACTCGCGCCAACATGTCGGGCACAAGTCCTGTTGGCGGGTCATCAAGAAGCACCTTCACTTGCAGGGTGTTCTTGGCAATATCCGCTTGCTGAACGAGACGAAGAATATGCCCACGAATGATCACACCAGGCAATGAATCGACCTGAATTTCGGCAGATTGTCCGATCGCAAGTCGGCCAGCATCTGCAAGTGGAACATCAGTTCGAACTTGCAAACTCTTTGGATCGAACAACTGCACGACTGGCGCGGTCGCTGCGTCCATACCAACAAATGATCCGGGCGCAGCGAGTCGCGCCATAACAACGCCAGCGATTGGCGCACGAACTTCAGTTCGAGCAAGGACGAGCGCAACTTGATCACGCATTGCGCGGACTTGTTCAAGCGCGGCTTCGGCACCGCGAATGCGAAATGCAAGCCGAGCGACTTCTCCTTCACTCACACCTCCGCTTGCAGTGAGCTTCGATTTGCGATTCAACTCGTCGCGCATCACCAAAACTTCTGCCTCTTTGATTTCAACCTCCGCACTCGCGCGACGCATTTCAAGTTTTGCTTGGTCATCGATCAGGCGAGCGACCACTTGGCCTTCAGTCACATGATCACCTTCCAGCACAAGCACATCGCGAATCACACCCGCAGTCAACGCCGACGCGCTGATGGGAAATGGCGATGGTTCGATCCATCCCGGCGCTTGCACGACGGGTCCGCGTGCAGATGTCTTCATCGAAACGTCCGCAGAGTCCTTCGCGGAATTATTTGTCGCAACTTGCGCAATCGCCGTTGTCCGCACGATCACGGGTATCGCATGAACCACAGTCAAAGGAGCCCACGCGCGCCAACTCGACCAAGCAAGAATTCCGATCGCACCGCCGATGATGATGAGTGGAAGAATCACACGTGTGCCGATGCGTGAACTTGGCAGGGGAATCTGTGTCGTCATGGCAGCACCTCCGCGGGAAGAAATCCCACGGCTTTCGCAAGCCCAAGTCGCGCCATGCGCCTTTGTCGCTCCAAATCGTTCAGTTGTAATTTGGCGTGATTGAGCGCGTGCTGCGCATCAATTGCATCGCGTAGCGATCCCTCGCCGATGTCCGCGGAAAGTTGCGCTCTTTGGAACATTTCTGAGATTGGCGCAAGCGAAAATTCCTCGCTCACATCGCGCTTTTTTTGTATTGCCATTGCTTTGACGATTGCTCCACGCAACTCAATGATTGCAGCTTGTCGCACGCGCTCCACTTCGATGTTGGCAGTCATTAGTTCTGACTCTGCTTTCGCTATGCGCGCCTCTCCATTCTTGAAAAGAGGCAACTCCACATTTGCGCTGAATGCGATTGCTTGATCACCCTCCATATCGCGATCAAAGCCCGCGCCAATATCAAGTTTGCTTGATCGACTTCGACGTGCAAGTTCCACTGTACTCTTCGCGGCATTCGCTTGCGCTTGCGCAGCACGAACGTCAAGTCGCGTATCAGCCAAAGAAGCCAGCAATTTCTGTTCATCGGCAAGTGGTGAATGAATCGTGACAGTGGCTGACGAATCTGGTTCGCCCGTGATCCAATCTGTTGATGCCTCCGCGCGGCCAAGCAAAGCCAGAAGCGACAACTTTGCTGCGCAAAGCATTTCATTCGCCTGTAACAGACGGTGATTGGCATCCGTAGATTCCACTTGTGACTTGGCAACAATATCGGAAGTTGATTCCCCAGCGGCAAATCGCAAGCGCTCAATCGTCAGCAAATTCTCTGTAATCTTCAAATCGAATTCCGCCAAATTTCTCTCCTCGCAGCGCATCGCAATTTCGTGCCACACCAAGCGCGTCTCAACCGCCAGCACAACTGCGCTTGCGCCAAGCGACAGCAACGCCGCTTGATAATTCTCGCGCGCCGTCTCGCTGCGCAGTGGTTGCTTCCATAGTTCGTCAATCTGAAACATCAGCATTGCAAAAATAGGAACTACGCTCATGGAATCAAGCGGTACGCCAGAAGTGAAGTTCAAAACAGGATTCGCCGGCGTTGAAATATCAATCGCCTCGGCGCGCAGGGCGTTGGTTTGTGAAATCAATTTCGCAATTGTGGGGCTGGCATCAAGCGCAATCGCAACGGCGTCCACTTCATTCAGTGGATTTGGCAGAGCGACCGCAACGGCGGCGTGCAACGCCTGCGCATCAATCACCTTGGCGTCGGCACGGGTCCAGTTTGGCGCCACTCCCGCACGACTTTGCAAGTCCGCGCCAAGCGAGGAGGGCTGTTCAAATGTGTGCGAAGCGCAACCGTCAACAAACACCACTGTCAATGCAATAAAAGTGCACGGTGTCGCGGATATCACAAACTTACCGCTGGTATCAAACGCACGAAGGCTTTGGTATTGCATAGCGCGCAAAAAAACAATTAGAAAGTTTTTTATTTTTGGTGTCATGGCAGTTCCTTCGCTGGTTTGATTCAGCCTTTAACGCTTGCGATATTCTTCTGGATCTTTTATCGCACTCGGATTGGTCTTGGCCATTTGGACGAACTCATCAATGCACGGCGGGCAGCAGAACGCATATGTCTTGCCCGCGATAATCCACGTGAAATTTGGATTGGCCTTTGTCATCGTGATTGGGCAGGTCATGTCTCCACTCTTTGGGTTGGCATCATGTTTCGCCATTTTGCCCTTGAATTTCCCATTGGCGGTCAATCCGCCGTTCGCATCGATATCGGCCTGCGTATAAATTCCTCCACTCACTAGATACAACTTCGATTCCTCATCCACGCCAACGCCCGTGGGCATTTCCGCGTTGTGACTATCAACAACTTTGTCATCACCCACTTTGGCGTGATCATTCGCATGGGCTTCATCATTGCCCTTGGTCACGGTCAGTATGAATGGCACGGTGATTATCTTCTCACTCTCTTTGGTTCCTACATTGAACTGCGCCCAGCTCTTATAGACGCCAGCACTCTTGAAGTGAGCCGCGAAGTCCGAGCGCGTTCCGCCGGATTGAACGGCTGTGCCGCTTACGTGCAGATGGCTGTGCACAAACTCCTTCATGTCTTGGCTAATGATGATCAAGTGTCCCATCGCGCCAAGGTATGGCTGCAAGTTGTCGATGGGCGAGCCATCCTTGGTGATGGTGTAAGCCATGTGGGTTGAAACACCGGTCTTGATGGGACTGCCTGTGTCCAGTGACACGGAGTACCCATCAACTATTTTCGGTTTGTCACTATCAACTATCAGCGGCACCATCGATTTACTCGCGCCTTCGACCGTGATCGTCACCGGTACCACTTGCATGCCAACATTCTTTATGGTGAAGTCATTGAAGAGCGTGTACTCGCCGCCCGCAGGAAAGGTAAAAGCAAATGTGAAGGTTCCGTCGGGCTGAAGCACCGGGTGCTCGTGCGCGTACCAAGAGAGATCCTTATTCACCATCAACAAGTGCAGCGGCTTTTCATGGACGATTTCGACAGACTTGACTGGCAATCCTGTGGGATCCTTGAGCGTGAACAGAAAATTTGCTGGCGTACCCGCTTGGATTTTTCCGCCAATCGATTTCACATCAACGCTGAACTTGTCGCTTGTCTGCTTTTTGAGCGCCATGTGGCAGACCGGACACTCGCCTGGCTTGTCATAGGTCTTGTCACCTTCGCAGTGCATTGGGCAGAAGAACTTTGCAGGAGCGATTGCCAAGAACACCTCGAATTGAAGACTCATCTGCTCAAAGGCTTCCTTTGCACCTTGCGAATCCTGGCTTTCAACAGCATCGTGTAGAGCATCCGAGATTTCGGCGAGTAGTTTGCCAGCCTTGTTCATGGTTTTCACTTGGGCTTTGTCGACACCTGAACCAGGTTTGAGCGATAAGGCCCCGAGTGATTTTGCAAGTGCGCCGATCTCGTCGGATTGAACATGAGCGTCATCAAGTTTGTCCTGATCGATCAGTAACTTGAGTGCTTTCATACGCTCGCCAATTTCGCGAATTGCGGCGGCGAAATTTTCGGCTGGTTTCATCTCCACATGCGAATGCGCGTCATCGTGTTTTGCCGTTTCGTCATGATTGTTCTGCGCTAAAACAGGCGTAGCCCAGAACATCGCGGCTGGTATCAGCGCCAAGAGTGATTGTGCATATCGAGTCTTCATATCAATTCTCCTTTGGATGGCCGTTGTCAGGCTGATCCATTGTTGGGGCAGAGGTTGGTTTGAAATCCTCGACGCGTAATTCTGCCTGAGGCGCGTCGAGATCATTGGAAGGAAGTGGATTAGTTGTCGCCGCCATTTGTTGGGTTCGTTCAAAATGAATATGCGCTTGTGCAAGCCGTTGCGCCGACACGCGGCCAAAGCGATAGAAAGTTGCCGGAGTGACGAAAAAATCCAGCAGCGTGCTGGTAAACAGACCGCCAATAATGACGACCGCGACTGGATACAGAATTTCTTTGCCCGACTCACCCTTGCTCAGCACAAGCGGAACAAGCCCAAGTCCAGCCGTGATCGCGGTCATCAGCACAGGTGCGACGCGCTCCTGACTTCCGCGGATGATGAGCTCCTTGCTCCACGGTTGTTTTTCATGGGTCATCAGGTGAATGTAATGACTGATCATCAGCACGCCGTTACGCGTTGCGATGCCGGTCAACGAGATGAATCCCACAAGTGATGCGACGCTGAGTGGCTCGCGCATTATTGCCATTGCGGCCACACTGCCGATGAGCGCAAAGGGAACATTGAGCATGATCTGTGCGGCGACCATGCTTGAGCGATAGTGGGTGAACAACAGAACGAAGATCGCGATCAACGATCCAGCACCAAGAATGAGTAGCAGTTTGGTCGACTCCTTCTGCGCCTCATAGAGTCCGCCGTATTGGATTGTGTAACCCTGCGGAAGTTTCACATCCATCGCCACGGATTTCTGAATCTCCTGCACCGTCGATCCAAGATCGCGACCACGCACATTCGCCGAGATCACGATGCGTCGGCGCAGTGATTCACGCTGCACTTCGTTGGGGCCGAGCACCTCAACGATACGGGCGACATCGCGAAGCAACACAATTGCGCCAGTGGGAGAAATCAATCTGACATCTTCCAACCGAGTTGGATCGGTTCGATACTGATCGTCATATACAAGCGTGATATTGAAAACTTTGAGACCGTCGAGAACTTGTCCCACAACTCTGCCCTTCGTCGCGGTCTCCAGGACGTCCGTCAGCAGTGCGGGTGTAAATCCAACCCGAGCCGCCGCGGCGCGATCGACGACGATTTGCAGTTGAGGCACAAGCACTTGCTGCTCGACTTGCAAATCAACCACGCCAGATAGACCCTCTATCGCAGCTTTCGTTTCTTCTGCCAGAGAGCGCAGCGTTGCCAAGTCGTCGCCAAAGATTTTGATGGCGACCTGAGCGCGAACTCCTGACAGAAGATGTTCAATGCGGTGGCTGATCGGTTGGCCAATACCCACCGAAACTCCTGGAATCACCGAAAGCTTTTCATCGATGATCATGAACAATTCCTCGCGCGACACCATGTCATTCACGGACGGAGGCAGACGACCCACTGAGGTGGCGTACTTGCTTGGATCTTGCGCCTGTGTCTCAGTCCAGAAGTCAACCTCAATCTCGCTTGCGTTCACGCCCATCGCGTGCTCATCCTGTTCCGCGCGACCAGTTCGTCTGGCTACGCTTTTCACCTGCGGAATGGAAAGAATAATTTCTTCCGCCTTGGTGCCAAGCCGATTGGATTCCTCAAGCGAAACTCCTGGTTGGCTATAGAAAGCGACGACCGCCGTACCTTCATTGAATGGTGGCAGAAACTCCGAGCCAAGGCGAGTCACCATGAAAAGAGAAATCGCCACTAGAGCGACGACCGTGCCTAGTACAGTTAGTGGGCGCGGCATTGAGATCGAGTATGCCTTCAGCGCAATTCGTTTGCACAAGCGCAACAGCATTCCATCTTCGCCGTGAGTCATTCGCTTTATGCCTGGAAGCAGGTAGTACGTAAGGATGGGTGTTGTGGTGAGCGCCACCAACAGCGAAGCGGAAATGCTGACGATGTACGCGGTGGCAAGTGGGGCGAACAGTCGACCTTCAATGCCAGGTAAAAAGAAGGTCGGAACAAAGACGAGATTCACGATGACTGTTCCCAAGATGATTGGGTTTCGAATTTCACTCGACGCGGTGTACACAACATCCAGCGTCGGCTTTGGATTGGCGGACCTGCGGTTTTCGCCCAGCCTTCGATAGACATTTTCGACATCGACAACAGCGTCATCCACCAATTCGCCAATCGCAACAGCAAGGCCGCCAAGCGTCATGGTGTTTACGCTCAAGCCCACCCAGTGGAAGACCAAGAATGTGGTGATGATCGAGAGCGGAAGTGCTGTGAGCGTGACAATTGTTGTCCGCACATTCATCAGAAAAAGAATCAGGACAATCACCACAAGAAACGCGGCATCGCGCAGTGCAAGAACTACATTCGATATTGCGGCACGTATGAAGTGCTCTTGTCGAAACACATCAGTGTTGATCTCGATTCCTGGCGGCAGCGTGGGCTTCAACTGCGCAAGCGTCGCGTCAATCGCTTGACTGAGGGAAACTGTATCTTCACCAGGTTGTTTTTGAATGGCCATGATGACCACGGGATGAGCGTTGTCCGATGCATCTCCGCGCAGGATCATTGGCCCAGCCTCGACAACGGTTGCCACATCGCCGATCAAAATGGCGCGAGGCGGCCCGTTATGATCTCCGGATTTGTTTTGCAACAGAGAAGACTCGATGTCTTGCACCGTTTGGATTCGACCAATGTTGCGCACGACCAACTCTTGAGCGCCACTGATGATGAAACCTCCGCCTGTATTTTGGTTTGCCGCAGTCAATGCTTTTTCGACATCTTCTAGCGAGAGATCAAAGAGGCGGAGTTTGTTGGGGTCAATCTGAACACGGAACTGCTTGAGTTGTCCGCCCTGAGCCGTTACTTGAGCAATTCCGGGAATCGAAAGCAGCGCTGGACGCAATGTGAACTCCGCCACCGTGCGGACATCCATTGGCGTGAGGCTCTTGCTCGAAACACTTAGAAGAACAATTTCTCCCATGATGCTTGTCGACGGCGTCATCATGGGAACGATGCCTAAAGGAAGTTTGGAGGCGATTGTGGTGAGCCTCTCACTGACGACCTGTCGGTTGAACTTCAGATCCGTGTCCATTTGAAACTCAACAAAAACGATCGACAGACCAAGCGATGAAACGCTGCGGACACGTTCGACACCTGGAGAACCATTGACCGCCGTTTCAATGTTGTAAGTGACCTGCGCTTCGACTTCCTCGGGAGCAAGACCGGTGGCTTCCGTCATGATTGTGACGACGGGGCGATTGAGATCAGGCAGCACATCTGTGGGCGTGTTGAGCGTGACATAAACGCCGTACACGGACATCAATAGCGCCGCAATCAGCACGAGCACGCGGTTGTTGAGAGATGATTTAATGATCCAGTTGAGCACGTGTGTTTTCTTGTTGATCTTGTGGAGAAAAATTTGTCAGTGTGTGTGGTGGTGAGCATTCGCGGGTTTGGGCGCGGGTGCTAGTGATGTTTCTAAAACAAATCCGCGCAGTTGGGACAGACTGAATGCGCCACTGATAACGATGACATCTCCGGGCACAACGCCTTCCTTGATTTCGACCACGCGGTCGTCACGAATACCTGTGGCGACATCACGTTTTTTGTATGACACATTTTCGCCCTTGCCTTCTTCAACGAAGATAAATTGAAGTGGTCCTTCTTTGACGATGGCGCTCGCGGGAACAACGACCGCGGAGTCATTGCTGTTCAGAACAACGCTGAGGTCCACGAATTGTCCAGGGCGAAGCGCTCCTGATGTATTGTCGACATCCACGATCAAATGTGCGGTGCGCTTGGTCAGGTCAATCGTTGGGCTGATGAATCGAACGATTCCATCCGCGACCACTGCGCTTGTTGCACTTGAACCAGTTCGCACTCTCACCTTTGCGCCTTGAGCCGACCCGAGTCGATAAAGCAATCCTTCGGGTATTTCCCCTTCAATCTGCACAAATTTGAAGTTGCCAATCGTGACAATACCCACGCCAGCGGCCACGCTTTGACCTGGAATCGCTGAGCGGCTCACGACCACTCCATCAATTGGAGAAGTGAATTGGATCAATCCTGTTTGAGCGGATTTCTCCAATGATTTTCCCAGTGGTCCAGCGTTCTGATCTTTCACGGAGTTGGCCGCCATCCCGTCACGGGCTTCGCCTGTGGATTGAGTTGTCGCGATACGTCGCCGCAAAGAATCGACATCACTTTGAGCTTGTACAAGTGCGATTCCTTGCGATGCCGCTATGGAGCGAGCCTTGAGTGCTTCCGACTGCCGTTGAGCGACTATGTTCGCCGAGACACTTGTCCCGCTTGCGCTGTCGAGTCGCTGTGCAACCGCTTCCGCGATTTCGGCGCCGCGTATAAGTAATGGCACTTCGATTTCAAGCGATGCGACTTGTGACTCGGCCCGCTTCAATTCGAATTGGAGACTGGCGACTTCCGGCGATGCAAACTCAGCCACAAACATTCCCTTGATTACTTTGTCACCAGGCTGAACTGCAATCGACCGAACAACGCCTGGATACATCGGTGAAATTGCCACGAGCGCGTCTGGGCGTGGCTGGACAATTCCAGTCAGCCGCATGACATCTTCGACCTCACCGAAATCAACTTCCGCTGTCTTGAGTTCGATAGCGATTGCGGTGGCTTGAGAAACTCTTTTTGGAGCGTTGGGATCAAACGATGCGCCGCTCGCTTTGACATGATCATCGTGAGCAAACACAGGAATAAAAAAAACCATGCTTGCAAGGAACGTTGCGCCCGTCAGTATCGCCGTGTGTAATCGTGTCATGGGAATTCCTCTATTGGTAAAAAGCCTGCGGCCTTGGACAGAGCCAGTCGCGATGAGCGGCGCTCACGCTCGAGTCCCGTCAGTTGCAGACGAGCGAGAGTGAGCGAGTGTTGAGCGTCGAGTGAATCTCGCTCGGCCATTTCGCCAGCCTGCATCGCTTTGTTGATGCGTTGGACTGTTTCAATCGCGGGATTGACCTGTGTCGACTCGCTGAAGTCATGTCGTTTTTGCGCGGAGATTGCCTGCACAAGTGATGAGCGCAACTCGATGATCGCTTTCTGACGTATATCCTCAGCGGCGATCGTCGCCGCTCGATAGTCCGCCAGGGCTTTGGCAATTCGCATTGATCCAATATTGAAGATCGGAAGTTCGACGTTTGCCGCGACACCAAGCGCCTGTTGGTTCTCAAGCGACCGCTCCCATCCAGCGCCAAGTTGAATTTGTCCCAGACGACTTCGCTGCGCAAGCACCAATCTGCCGTGCGCGGCTTTCTCGCGAGCCTGCGCGGCTCGCACATCAAGTCGCGATTGCGCAAGCCGATCTAAAAGTTTTGATTCGTCCGTAAGCGCGGCATGAATCGTATGCATCGCTGTTGGATCCGCCGACCCAACACTCCATTCAACGGAAGCTTCGGCGCGGCCAAGCAGTTCCATCAACGACAATTTTGCGAAGTCGCGCATCTCCGTGGCTTGCGCGCTGCGGCGAAGAGCATCGGCGAACACGGACTGTGCCTTCGCAACACCATTCTCATCACCTTCACCAGCCCGAACACGGTCGCGTGCCCACGTCAACAATGGTTCGGTCAACGCAATATCGTTGGTCGCAAGAGCACATTCCTGTTCACGCAAAAACAATTCATGCCAAAGTGAGCGAGTCTCATTCGCCAGCGCCACGGCTTGGGCTCCCAATGACAACAACGCCGCCTCATAACTATTACGCGCTGACTCGCTGCGAATGGGCTGCTTCCAAAGTTCATCGATTTGCACCATCAACATTGCAAAGATGGGCACTACGCCCAACGAATCAAGCGGCACGCCCGACGAAAAATTTAGGACGGGATTCTGTGGAGTTGCAATCTCAATCGCCTCGGATCGAAGAGCATCTGTCTGAGCCAGCATAAGCGCGATATCGGGACTTGCATCAAGCGCAATCGCAACGGCATCCACTTCATTCAGTGGATTTGGCAGCGCTACCGCGGCGGCGGCTCGAAGTGATTTCCCATCTCGAGTGTCGGTGGAATCGACCCCACTCCACGCAGGTTTCACACCAGTGCGCGAGGCGATGTCAGGTCCAATCGAATTGGGTAAATCCATCTGAGGTGCGGCGCAGGCGCAGAGAAATAGAATTGGTATAGCGGTCAGTAAGACCGTCATTCGAATTGAATTGTGCATTGATGAACTCCAAAGTTGACACAGAACAACCGCTTGGAAACGCTCCAAGCGACTCAAGCGTGTCAGGAGTTCAAATAATCCAAATACTAAACGTCGAGCGACGATCGTTCGCGCTCATCGCCATTTCAGGCGGCCGAGTTGGTGGCGGTACATCCCAGCATCCCGCGACTTCGGTCGCATGAAGTGTTGATGGTTCAATCAAGGATGGTGGCAGAACGAGAGCAAATGGAATTGCGCTGAGTATGAAAAATGAATCAAGCGATGGCGCAGTTGGAGGCGGCGCTTTTGTCGCGCAATGGACGCACGACATTGGAGGCTGCTCTTCGTCTGATGTCGATTGGTCTTCTTGATCGCAGCAACTTTTATGTTCCGAGTGTTTGCCAGTTTGTTGGCGTTGGTTTGAACAGCAAGAAGTTTGCTCGTCTCCACCAGTGGCGAAGTTCGCAAATGCCATCAATTGACAACAACAAAGTGGAAGCCAGAGGGCGATCACGGTGATGATGAGAGTGCGCTGTAGACCAAACATCTATTAATAACAATAGATTGTTGGATCGATGAGTGTCAAGTTAATTGTGTCAGTTTTCGTTGTCTGAATTTTTGAGTCAAGCGACACAAACAACGCTTCGGAGGTCGTTTCATAAGAAAGGAACTGAAATAATCACTTTAGAATAGGTTTTTATAGACCGCAGTAGATATATGGGAGTTTCGACCAGTCAAATTTTCCCAGACTTACTCATCACACGGTTTCGCTGTCGACAGGCAACTGTGAAGAAAATGAAAGCGTAAATATCTCATTTGCCCATTTGCCGGCATAAAATTTTTCGTTTTTCGGCGATGCAATCTCCCGTTATCTGCGCGCAAGCGTTGGCAAAGCGGCCTTGTTGTTACCGTGTCGCGACGATCGCTGGTCGAAGCGAAATTATCACTCTTGTGGTTGCGATCACGCCGCTGCTCTTGCTTGCCGAATTAGAAGAGATTATGGCTGAGCACAAGAATGTTGTAATTGATCAAGTCTCGCCAATCTTGGACATCGTCCCTCCGCGCGAAGCGCGACGGATAGCCAACTCTACGAATGAGCCAGTGATCGATATGGGACTCGTTCGACACATCGTTGTTGTTGATC
>SXSS01000062.1 GCA_005792145.1 Planctomycetia bacterium
GGGATCAAAGAAATGTTGATTGGCATATGCGTACACGCCATAGGGCCCCGTGCCAAATCCAGAGCCAGTGACACCATTCGTATCAGTACTTCCTGTTTGCTCAAACCAACCTGCGCGAAACTTGCCTTCGTTGTCGTCGATTTTCCAATTTGGTCCGGCCTCTGCGATGAGAAAATAGCTCCCAGGATTATCCCACAGAAAAGTGCTTAATCCATTGGTTCCGGTATTCGATCCAGTTGCGCCAGTGGTTGGATTGGCGTAGTTGTTCGAGCCATCAAAGAAGCCAAATCGCGCTTCGAAATTATCGAAGGGCTGTGCGAGAATCTCCAATCCGCCTGCTTGTAGCGGATATGTTGGCATGTCCTGCACCATTGTTGATGGGTAATAGGCCGCACTATTGATGAAGTTCAAACCCGTACATGGAACTGCGAAGTCAACATTGGCGTCGATCTTGCCGAACTTGAATTGCAATCGATCGCCGATGATTTCTTGCTGATACCAATATTGCGCCAACGCTGTATATGGTGAATATGAATTGATGACATCAAAGCCCCAATAATCTGGAACCAATTCCGCCGGCGACCGAGTTTGGCCCGCTGTTTGGAAATCCGCAAAAAATGTTGCACCCTTGAGGCCGAGCAATTTTTCCGCCTCAATAGTCAAATTGATATCGATAAGCGAGATCATGGTGAAACCGTTTACAGGAGCGCCATTCAGCACGTTGACAAAGTCAAGTGTTGCAGTTCCTTGCAAAGTCAGCCCCGCATCTTGCAGAACAGTGCGAACACCAAACATATCACCCGTCATGGCGCTTGATTGCCAAGGCCAAGTTCCTGAACTTGATGCAATGGCGGATGTGGCGCTTTGCGGACCCACCGATTTTTCTTGCTCAACTTGTATTGAATTTTTTTCAGGAGTGTTTGGTGCGCGAGGCGTCACAACAGGATCAAATGGTCTCGGCATGGGCGTGGCTTGTGCAGCCGCTGTCGTAGACAAGAAATGCACCGCGAGAATTCCGCAAAGTGAAGTGCGAAGCGAATACACATCTATATATATAGTTTAAATCACACGCAAACGCAAAAAGAGACCATTCTCTATTTACTTTCGCTCTTCGCAGCACGCGCTATGCCATGAAGCATGTCGCGAAAAATCACTTGATGCAGTGGATAGATCCCATACCAATATGCAAGTCCACTGAGTCCAACGGGGTCGAAGATCGCCGTCTGCCGAATGATCGCAGATGAACCATCGGCAGTGACTTCAAATTCCAGCCACGCGCGCCCCGGCAACTTCATTTCGGCGAGCAAACGAAGTCGATGATTTGGCTCGATCACTTCTACACGCCAGAAGTCGAGCGCGTCTCCGACATGCAAAGTTGTTGGTGATGAACGACCTCGCCGAACTCCAATGCCACCCACAATCAAGTCGAGCGCTCCGCGCACTTTCCAAAGCCAATTCCAGGCGTACCAGCCATTCTCCCCACCGATTTTTTCTATGGCGCGAAACGCGAGTGCTGGTGTCATGTCGACGCGAATCGTCCGTGAATCGACCAAGCGTGAACCGAATTTGACGCCGCCCCATGCGGCAGGCGAGCCGGCCAATTCAGGCGACTGCAATCCAGAAGAAGAGAGCGCATCTGACCAACGCGTCGTTGCGAATCGTTCTTCGTCACTGCGGAGCGCGCGGTGTACAGCGGCTTCGACGCCGATCGGCCGAACTGGAAAAACTGTCAAAGCAGCGTTGTCACGAACAACCGTCGTGTGAACGATGCTTGCGACCAACTTGCGACCAATGCGCGCATAGAGCGGCGTGATAAATCCAAGCCACAAACTGGACAAGAATGGAGTCAACACTGGCACGGGAATCATTCTGCATCGCATGCCTCGTTGGCGCGCATAGACGCGCATGATGTCCGCATATGACATCTGATCTGCGCCACCTATTTCGTAGATACGGCATTGTTCGATAGGCAACGAAACCGCCGCCATCAGATATGCCAACACATCATCAATCGCGATTGGCTGCGCTGGCATCTTGACCCACTTGGGAGTGATCATGATCGGCAAGCGATCAACAAGAGAACGAATCATCTCGAAAGACAAACTGCCGGAACCAATAATGATTGATGCGCGAAATTCCAAGACTGGCACGGTCGATTCGCGCAGAATCTGGCCAACTTCGCGGCGACTGCGAAGATGTGGCGAGAGTTCCTCTGTGTCACTGGCCAATCCACCCAAATAAATAATCCGCTCGACTCCCGCAGCCTTCGCGGCTTGACCAAAGTTCTGAGCGGCTCTTCGATCGGCTAATTCGAATGATTCATCCGCACCCATCGAGTGGACCAGGTAATACGCAACACGAACACCTTGCAGCGCGCTTTCGAGGCTGGCTCGATTCAACACATCGCCAGCAATCACTTCCGTGTTAGCGGCAACTTTCGACTTGAGAACTTCTGGGCGTCGAGCCAAACATCGCACTCGGCAACCGTTGGCTTCGAGCAATTGCAGAAGTCGGCCGCCGACATATCCGCTTGCGCCGGTGAGAAGAATGAGCGGCGAAGAATTGAATTGGCTTTGATCTTTGGTCATTAGAAGGCTCGCCAAGTTTAGGCACGCTGAACATCGCAGAGGAATTGCCCGCGAACCGTATTTACCTATACTCGTTTCATGTCAACAGCAACCATCAAGACCGCCAAGGGCGACATGGTCGTCGAATTTTTCGACACCGATGCGCCAAATACCGTCGCCAACTTTCGCAAGCTCGCAAAGCAAGGGTTCTATAAAGGACTAAATTTTCATAGGGTCATTCCTGACTTTGTCATTCAAGGTGGTTGCCCAACTGGCAGCGGATCTGGTGGCCCTGGCTGGAAGATCAATTGCGAAACAAGCGGCGGAAATCAGCATCATGATCGCGGAGTGCTTTCGATGGCGCACGCGGGCAAGAACACTGGTGGATCGCAATTTTTTGTTTGCCACAGCCGTAAGAACACGGCACATCTCGACCGAGTTCATACTTGCTTCGGCAAGGTGACCAAGGGTATCGAGGTGGTTGACAAGATCGTTGCTGGCGACAAAATTATTGACATTACTGTCGACGAGTGATTGACGATTGCGCCGCATGAAAAAACGAATGCGCTAGCGTATGCGTTGTGGCATTATGGCACGAACCGCTTCATAACTCAGCAATGATATGGCGATCGAAATGCTGACCGCTGCCGAGAGTTTGATCATTCCCGATGCGCTCCAGTCGCGAAGTGCGACGACAACCAAGACGCAGATCGGCAAGTGGACGAAATATATCCAATAGGACGAGTCGCATATGTATCGCACGATGCTGCGGGGCCGTCGCATCATGCGCTCAGCAAGTCCCACTCCGCCGAAAATCAATAGCCACACTGTTATGGCAATCGATGCTTGCGAATAAAGCAACAGTGTCTGCATTGTGGTGCTTGCGGTGTCACTTCCGCTGAAGAGCGATCCAAACCACGATGCGGCGAGTGCCAGCGATACCACCAGTGCAATCACCCCGCA
>SXSS01000063.1 GCA_005792145.1 Planctomycetia bacterium
ACTCTTGCATGACAACCATCCTTGGCAGAGTGCATTTCTGGGCGGTGTTTTCTTTGCTGCAGTTGCAATCTATCTGACATGGCGTTCTGCTTTGCGCGCTGCTGTCTTACGCATGAGTCGTGCGCGAATGTGTTTTCGCTGTGGGCAAAATATTCCCAATGAAGGCACCTCGCTTGCTGGTAACTGCGACCGATGTGGTGAAAAGTGGCGGTATGCGCAGTGGGTGCCTATCGCACAAGTGCGACGAGGCGCTGAATTTTCCTCCCGGCGAAGTCGAGCTGTTCTTACGCTGCGTGGAGGAATTGGAATCATCACCGTTCTCTTTTTCTCGGCGGTTCTGACATATGTTGGCAATCAATGGCTCACGACTGACATTTCAGATTTGTGCTCGTACGCAATTATTATTGTGGGGATTGCGTTGATTGCACGAATTATGACCGTGCCATACCGTCAATTTTTGGCGAAAGAGGGGTCGAAGTGCATTGCGTGTGGTCATGATTTACAGGGCACATCCACTTCGAGAGAAGTTGGGATTTGTCCAGAGTGCGCTACGGAATTTGTTCGAATCACAGAATAGGATCGATCTATGGCGCCCAACAAAGTTGTAATCATTGGAGGAGGAGTCGCTGGCCTCTGCGCGGCAATCCACTGCCAGCGACGAGGTCTCGACTGGACATTGATCGAAGGATCCGATCGGCTTGGTGGTCGAGTCGCAACTCGAATGATCGATGGATGCAGAATTGATCGTGGCTTCGCGGTATTGTTGACGGCATATCCAGAATTGCGCGGCATGATCGACCTTGAACAGCTCGATTTGCGCACTTTTCAGTCCGGAGCGCATATACAGCGCGGCGGAGCATTCGTTCGAGTTGCGAATCCTCTGCGCCATCCAATTCGTGGCGTGATTTCTGCGCTGACTGGCGCAATCGGCGCGACCGACGCTTTTCGCATTCTCCCTGTTGCAATGCGTGCCGCGTTTGGTCGTTCGGTGATCGATCCAGATGCGTCATATGGATTTTCAGCGCGCGATTTGTTGCGTCGGATGAAAGTCTCTGAACAACTTATTGATCAATTCTTTCGACCATTTTTCGGTGGAGTTTTTCTCGATGGAACGCTTGGCAGTGATGCCGCCGCATTCGAGTTTCGCTTGGCAATGTTTGCGCGTGGTGCAGCAGCACTTCCACGCGAAGGAATGGGCGCAATTGCCCAACAACTGATTGCTCAGATTCCAAATGAGCGGATACGCATGCGGACGGCTGCGCGCGAAATCAATCGCGTCGGAGATGGCGCGACTTCAGCTCGATGGCGTGTCACGACGAATGTTGGTCAGGCACACGACGCAAATGCCATCATCATCGCACTTGATGCTGATGGTGCGCGGTCGCTGCTCCCATCGCTCCCTTTGCGTGCATGGTGTTCGACAGCGGCGATCACTTGGCGAGTCGAATCCGCACAACTTCCGTTTCCACTTCGCGAACCGATCTTGCTTCTCGATGGAGATGGCGATGGTCCGGTGAATCATCTGTGCTCTCCGACATCAGTCGTCGCTGGATATGCGCCAGAGGGGACGAGCCTGATCAGCGGTAATGTGATCGATCCAGTTTCTCTCGAACTCAACGACGAAGATCTCGAGCGTTCTGCACGCTCGCAAATGTCGAAATGGTTTTCAGCAGAATCAACCCGCGGATGGAATCTCTTTTGCATCGATCGAATTCGACACGCTCTCCCTCGACAATATCCACAGGATTTCGCGGCGCGTCCGAAAATGGATCAAGGCGACGGACTTTTTCTTGCGGGCGATCATGTCGCCGATGGATCGATCAATGGCGCAATGCGCTCGGGTCGCATCGCCGCAGAAGCAGTTGGCGCATTGGGTCGATGAGATCGCGGGCTATTTGTTGGGAGGCGGAGCGAAACCTTCAAGCAAATCAGATTGCGAAGTTGTCGGCAGAGCGAGAGGAATGCTAGTTGATGGTGCGGTAGAAAAAGTTGCATCGCTTGCTGGACGAACCTGCAGTACTGCGGCGCTCATCATCGGCTCAATTTGGTTGAGCGCGATTTCGACTCTCGCTGTGCGCGTATCCTTCGCAAAGTTCAGCACAGTTGTGTTTCCTCTGGCTTGCTGAGAAATAAAGCTCCAACCAGCATCATCAAAGCGATCTCGGGTCGCTTGAACATTTTTCTGCGTCGCGGTGATATCGCCGCGGTATAGCACTTCGACCGTATCGACTTGTTGGCCACTGCGCTGAATATCGCGGGTGATGATCGGTTCGAGTCCCTGAACATTTGGGATATCACTTTCCAGAACCATTTCCGGCGGGCTGCTGCAGCCGAGTTGAAAAAGTGGCAATGCCACAATCAGAACAAGCGTGGCGATGATTGGTGGAAATGGTCTCATTGAGCCGATGGGTAAATCTACCTTCTCCCATGGCCAGAAGCTTTGAGTTTCATGCACGAACCGTCTCCGCGTTGACGTTCCTCAGCCGAATCACTGGATTGGCTCGCGACGCAGCGATGAGTCGTGTCTTTGGCGTTGGAGTGGTCACCGATGCATTTTCATTCGCATTTATGGTGCCAAACCTCTTTCGCCGCCTTTTCGGCGAAGGTGCGTTGACTTCAAGTTTCTTGCCTGTGTATGCCCAAGTTCAGGATCGAGATCCGGCGGTGGGCAGGGCGCTTGCTCGGATGGTCCTTTCGCGTGTGGCAGTCTTTCTCGCCGCAGTCTGCATCTTGGGCGAAGTCATATTGTGGATTTTCTGGCCAACCGGCGGACAGGAGTCTGCGATCTTGTCGGCGCGCATGGTCGGGATTCTTCTTCCATATATGCCATTGATTTGTCTGGTCGCATTGATGGGGGCGGTGCTTCAGGTGCATCACCGATTTGGTCCGACTGCGGCTGCGCCGATCATTCTCAATTTGATGATCGTGTTGACGAGCGTGGGCTTGGCACCATCCGTGATGCGACGAATCGGTTTCGATCAAATCGACCAGAACACGCACATCACAATTGTCGCGATGAGTGTGTTGGTGGCAGGCATCTTGCAATGGATCTGGAGTGCGTGGTCGCTTCGTGGACTTGAAATTGAACGCGGTGTGATCTGTCCCGAGTCGCGACAAAAATTCACGCAGGTCATTCGCCAAGCAATTCCGATGGCGCTTGGTCTTGGAGTTTTGCAGGTCAATACTTTTGTCGATGGCCTGATCGCAAGTTATCCAACCTTGATTGGTCCGACGATTTTTGGAATCGCATATCCGCTTCAAGAAGGATCGATGGCTTCGATTTCATTCGCGCAGCGGTTGTATGAATTTCCTCTTGGAGTCTTTGGAATATCAGTCGCAACAGCTATTTTCCCGCAGCTTTCGCGTGAGGCGAACAATCCAGCGGCGTTTCGAAACTCGATGGCGCGCGCTCTGCGTTTGGTGATGTTCATCGGATTTCCCGCCAGCATCGGCTTGATGTTGCTGCGCGTTCCACTGACCGCAACAGTTTTTCAAGGCGAATCGTTTTCCCCAGAAGACACCCAGCGAGTCGCAACAATCTTGCTGGCCTATTCGCCTGCGATTTGGGCTTATAGCGCCAACCAAGTTTTGAC
>SXSS01000064.1 GCA_005792145.1 Planctomycetia bacterium
CAATCTGAGCCAGGATCAAACTCTTCAATTAATTTTTACGGACTTGCGTCCGAATCTTCAGAGAAGGTTGCCTGGCGACCCATTGCTGTCAAGTGCAAGCACTTGAGGCAACAGGTCGGTCGACTTCGTCGGTCCGAACCGACGCCAACAATTGGATATTGCTGGATTTGACCAAACATCCTTGCCCTTTGCCTATGACCTTTGGGTTTTACCCCACTGGTTTCAGCTCCGGGAAAGTCTTCGGAAATGACCATTCACTTGGACATCACAGAGGATGTTCAGCATCTCCCGCTGTGGCGGGAGAAACTTTTCCACACTTCATTCGCTCTATGAAAGCTTGTGAAGGTGGCCACATCCTCGCGGCGATCCAACTGCTCAATTGTCAAAGATGTCAAGATTCGGCTGAAAAACAAGCAGAATCAGGCCTCGCTCAAATGAGCAGGGTCGGCAAGTGTAATGGAAACCCAGGATTTGTCAACCCTGCTGCAAGCATCTTGCGAGGATCGATTAGGTTTGTAGGCAGAATTGGGAATTCAATGGTTGCGCAGGGTCCGAGAACCATAGTTTGAGCGAAATTATGCGGCGCGAATCGAGATGAAAAACGCTGATAAACGGCTTGTTTTATAGGCATTTTTTGCAGTTATGTCGTCGCCACAACCAACATAACAATTTTGACTTGCCCGAGTCGATTTCGGATCGCCGCGCAGACCTGAGCAGCTGTAGAACCTGTCGTCAACACATCATCCACCACGAAAATAGTTTTGCTTGACGATAAATCGAGCGTGGCAGTCGTGCGAAATTTTCGCTTTTGAATCCCTTTCCAGTGAATCCGCTGAGCGCGTGATTGCCGATCTGCGCGCGTCATCAGTGCTTGAACTGGACCCGCATCATGTTCAAGACATCGAATCATCGGATAGCCGAGCGTCTTTGAAACTCCCAAAGCAATTTCACTTGCGTGATCGATCCCCCGTTCAACTCTGCGCGCCAAAGGCATCGGCACTGGGATGACAATCGCATTTTCGCAGATGAACGATTCAGTTGTGATTGTTTGTTGCCACTGTTGCGCAAGAAGTCTTCCAAGTTCGTATGCAAGCGTGCGATCACCTCCGTGCTTCACTGCGAGAATTGCATCACGCCATTGACCGTCATATCTTCCAAGGCGAACTGTTCGATCACGCGCGAGACAAGTGCCGATGCATTTTTTACAGCTGATCTGCTCATCATAATCTTGAAAATTGTGAATTCGATTTTGCTGTGCGCCGCATCGATGACACCATATAGATGATGCGTCAGGTGTTGGCAGAATGAATGAACGCCCTTTGCGACTTCCAAGAATCTGTCGTTCGGCAAGTGCAAGAGAATGAATTGTGTGCCGAAGAAAATTTTTCAGCGCAGAGAAAGTTGGCATATGGCGACCTTACGATTTCGCAGGGCACTTCGTGGATATATGACTGAATTTCTGCGGGTTGTTGCCATTTCAGCAGAGACCGTTGAATTCAGCGGTGAGCAGCGGAATGATTCGCCCCCGAGCTCAAACAAAAAAATGGATTATGCGAGCGCCGCGGGACACATATCCTGGCGCTCAAACATGCTGCGCCTCGCCTACGCGGACTCCGGCTCGGTTTGCAAACTCGCGCAGGAAATGGTCCCGACGGCGCACACGCGAAACGATGTTCGTTTTCGCAGCGGTGTGCTTGGCTCGAATCTGTTTGCGTCTCGAGCCGTTGGAAAGTTCTCTCGGGCGAGTTCCGCAGGCGACCGACGGCGCTTGTGAATAAATTTCGCAAACTGGATCGTGTCGGTCGCCGAGGACTGTTTGAGCCCCGAGAGAACTTTTCACGGCTGCTCTCTTATGCATTTCCGTGGCTGTTTCGGTGGGTGTTTCGTTCTATTTCGAAGCAGCCATTCTTCGCAACACCGTGTGAAGAATCCCACCATTGCGGTAGTAGTCAACTTCAACCGGTGTATCAATTCTGCAAATCGTCTGGAATGTGATTTTCTCTCCAGATGCTCGGCGCGCGTGCACGGTGATCTGTTGTCGAGGCTTCACATCTGCGGGGATATCGATGTCGAATGTTTCCTCGCCTGTCAATCCAAGCGACGCGGCGGTTTCGCCGTTCTTGAATGTCAGCGGCATCACGCCCATTCCAACAAGATTCGATCGATGAATCCGCTCGAAACTTTCAACGATCGCAGCGCGAACTCCCAAGAGATAAACGCCCTTCGCAGCCCAATCACGCGAAGAACCCATTCCATAATCCTTGCCCGCGAGCACAACAAGTGGCGTCTTTGACTTTGCGTAATTTTCCGCGGCATCGAAGATCGGCTTCACTTTTCCGTCGGTGAAATCCATCGTCACGCCGCCCATCGTTCCCGCAGCAAGCTGATTCTGAATGCGGGTATTGGCGAATGTTCCGCGCGTCATCACGCGATCGTTTCCGCGGCGACTGCCATAACTATTGAACATCGAAACGGGAACACCATTGGCGGAAAGAAATTTGCCGGCGGGACCATCAGTCTTGATGTTTCCTGCGGGAGAGATGTGATCTGTCGTCACGCTGTCACCCACCTTGACCAAGCACCGCGCGCCACGAATGCCTTGAATCGCACCGGGTTCTGCGAGAGTCATCGTGGTAAAAAATGGGGGTTCTTGGATGTATGTGCTCTTCTCGTTCCACTGATACATATCGCCACGCGTCGTTGCGATTTCTTGCCACTCATCGCTGCCTGCAAACACTCCCGCATACTGCGTTCGAAATTGTTCATTCGTCACGCTGTGCGCAACGGACGCAGCAACTTCCGCTTGCGACGGCCAAATGTCGCGCAGATAGACAGGCTTGCCATCTTTGGATGTGCCGAGCGGCTCAACCATCAGATCGATATCAACTGTTCCCGCGATTGCGTACGCAACAACAAGCGGCGGGCTCGCGAGATAATTTGCCTTCACATCTGGATGAACGCGCGCTTCGAAGTTTCGATTTCCAGAGAGCACGCTTGCGACAACCATCTCATTCGCTTTGATTGCGCCATCAATTGCTTCGGGAAGTGGACCGCTGTTGCCGATGCAAGTGGTGCAACCATAACCAACAACATTGAATCCAAGTTCTTCAAGCGCTTGCATCGATCCTGACTTCTTCAGATATTCCGTGACAACTTTCGAACCAGGAGCGAGAGAGCTCTTGACCCACGGCTTGCGTTGGAGACCAAGCGCGCGAGCTTTTTTGGCGAGTAATCCAGCACCAATCATCACGCTTGGATTGCTTGTGTTCGTGCAACTGGTGATCGCTGCGATCACAACCGCGCCATTCTTGAGAATAAATTCTTGTCCGTCGTTCATTACTGCAACGCCATCATCAGCGAGCATCGTTGCCGTTGCTACAGGCGCTCCCTTTGCGCCGGACTTCAACTTTGGCAGAACATTTTTCCAAGTTTTCTGCATCGCGCCAAGTTCGACTCGATCTTGCGGACGCGATGGACCTGCGAGACTTGGAGTGATTGTCGACTGATCAAGTTCGACAACTGACGAGTATGCGATCGCGCGCGTGTCATCGCGCCAGAGTCCCTGCTCGCGCGCATACGCCTCGACTGTTTGCACAAGCGATTCTTCGCGACCAGAAAGCCGCAAATATGCGAGCGTCTGTTCATCGACAGGGAAAAAACCACAGGTCGCCCCATACTCTGGCGCCATATTTGCAATCGTCGCGCGATTTGCAAGAGGCATATCCGCGAGCCCCGATCCAAAGAATTCAACAAACTTGTTCACCACGCCGTGCTTGCGCAGTAGTTCGGTCACTCGCAGAACAAGATCGGTTGCGGTGGTTCCTTCTGGAAGTTTTCCAGTCAGCCGAACTCCGACAACCTCTGGAATCAGCATATAAATAGGCTGTCCAAGCATCACGGCCTCTGCTTCGATTCCT
Organism: Planctomycetia bacterium; assembly: GCA_005792145.1. Taxonomy (GTDB): domain Bacteria; phylum Planctomycetota; class Phycisphaerae; order Phycisphaerales; family SM1A02; genus F1-60-MAGs104. The sequence goes on from SXSS01000064.1 coordinate 3,918, forward strand.
CCAACGCCCCAACCAAGCACGCCCAATCCATTGATCATCGTGGTGTGGCTGTCTGTTCCGACAAGACTGTCTGGATAGAGAACGCCATCTTTTTCCCAAACGACTTTCGCGAGATATTCCAAGTTGACCTGATGAACAATGCCAGTTCCAGGCGGCACAACGCGAAAATTGCTGAATGCGCCTTGCCCCCATTTCAAGAACTCATAGCGCTCCATATTGCGCTCGAATTCCTTCTCGTTATTGATTGTCAGCGCAACGCCACTGCCATACGCATCGACCTGCACTGAATGATCAATGACGAGATCGCAAGGCACCAGTGGATTGACGCGCTTGGGATCTCCGCCCATTCGCTTCATCGCTCCACGCATCGCAGCAAGATCAACGACGCAAGGAACACCAGTAAAATCCTGCAAGACCACTCGACCTGGCATAAATGGAATTTCTTCATCGCTCGGTTTCGCCGGGTCGTACTGCGCAAGAGCGCGCACATGATCCTCTGTATAGATTCGGCCATCAAGATTTCGCAGAACGCTCTCCAAGAGGACGCGAATGGAATATGGCAGTCGATCGATGTTGCCCACCGACTTCAACGCGCTCAGTTTCCAGATCGTTCGATCTCCGTTTGCGGTGCGAACTGTGGACTTTGCGTTGAACGGATCGAGAGTGCTCACGGCGTTGAATCTCCTTTTGTGCTTGTCCTGTTGGCGAATTCTGATTCTAGCGAGAGTCCCCCCAACCTTCAACAACGAGACACATAAAGCTTCTCAAACGATTGTTCGCACAGTCGGCACGATGCGTTCAAAGGTCGTTGCTTCGAAGAAATTTGCGCGGTGCATCAATGCGAAAGTTGCCACGATTCTGCTTGGGAATTCACTAATTCTTGTGTTATATCCCGCAGCAGTCCCGTTGAATTCATCACGCGCCAAGGCGATGCGCTGTTCAGCATCGCTCAGCGCCACTTGCAGACGCAGAAAGACCTCGCCGGATTTGAGATTTGGATATGCCTCGATGATTGCGTCAATCATCGGCAATGCAACTTTGGCGTTTCCGTGCGCTGACTTGCGATTTTCCAGAGTTGCTTGCGCGCGCAGAAATGCGATCGCTTTTTGCAATCTCCCCTCGTGATCACGAATCGCAACTGCGCACTCGACTAGACCTCGAATCAAATCCGCGCGCCGTTTCAACTGCACATCGATGTTGGACGCAGCGCGAACAACGCGATTGCGTAAATCGATCAATTCATTGAACATCCAGACAAACCACGCGAGCGCAAAGACCATACAAAAACTTGCGAAGCCAATCGCGAAGTACCACGGAAACTTTCGTCCAAGGTGCCCGTTGTCGTCGGCAGCATCGATGATCAACAAGCAAGCGACAGCGAGAAATCCAATGATTGCATAGAACCATCCAGCAATTCCGTGACCGCTTGTGACTTCGGCCTCGTTGCGTGTTGAGATCAGAAACAATCGCGCTTCGGCGCCTTCGGTCGCAGTCCCCTTTCGCCCACCATTTGCAATCTCCACATCAACAATGTCCTCTCTCTGGCGTGCGTATCCCACTACAAACAAAGGGGTGCCAATGCGAATTCCATACTCTGAGAATGTTCGAACACCTTTGGAACCAGAGACAGAACCGACGGGACCTTTGCCGTAATAAAGTGGCTCTCCCTCATTCACGACTTGATAAAAAAGCGTTTCTTGCTCGACTTTTGCGCCTTCCCAGTGAACGAGAATTCTCCCAGTGTCGTCTTCGACTTCAAGGGCAGTTTGATCAAGACTATCTGCAACAACATCCGAGCCATGATCGGTCACAACCTTCGTTGTCGTTTTGCCCTTGCTGTCGGTGCTTGTCACCGTGCGTTGTCGAGTCCAATGCTCGGAGATTGACCATGAAAAACAAACACAAGGTGATTCGCAGAGATAACCAATCACAGGATTGCGAGCAGCGGCCTTTCCTTTGATCTCCACATCTCCCACAAAGACACCGCCGATCGGCGTCGTCGGCATCGCACGCAATATCGCGCGGCGGCGAAATCTTCGCAGCGAAAAGAAAACAAAGAGAAGCGAGAAAAATCCACTCGTAAGGACAATCCACAATCGCGTGGATTCGTCACTTGTCATGATGTACCAGTCATTCGGCGCACGGTCATCATGAAACTGGACTTGATCGAAGAGTGCAAGCCATACACGATCGCGCAATAAGACAAAGATGCCAAGATTGATCCGCCAAGAAGGGACCAGCATCTGCCGGCGACAGAATCCAAACTTCCAGGAATCATCGTGCCAGGCTCGATCGCTGCAAGAACAAGATTCAGTGGACTTGCGGCATTGAGTATCGCTCCTGCGTATGGAATTGAACCGCCGATAGACCAACCGCACAATCCAATCGATCCACCAACAACTATCACGACACCAGTCGCTCCAACGACTGATCCGATTGTTCCCTTGCTCTTGACCGACCACTGCAATCCAATCATCACGCAAAGCGCGGTGAACGAAGTCAACACGATCGGAAGTGCGAGGGCGACTTCAGGTAGCACAATTGGAATCGACACTTTGACAGTTCCAACCGCTTCCGAAACCATCAAACTCACGCCGCTTCCAAATCCGTTGGTGATGACATATAAAGAAGCAACGCCGAGCGTTATGCACGGCACCGCGATCAGCGGAAGCAAATACTGCACTAAACCTCGCAGTTTTCCAGTGATATATGCACCTGGCTGAATCGGTGTCGTCAGAAGAATGTCAAGCGATTTATCTTCGCGTTCGCGACTGACCGCGGTCGCGCTCAAATTGAGCGCGGTAAGAACGACGACCAATATCTCCGCGCACAGGACAGCGGCGAGCGCCAAGCGAGTCCCAGAAGCGTCCAGAGTTCCCGAACGCGCGAGCAAGACGATCGCCACTCCAACCGAGATGGACACAGAAATGAACACCCACCGAATGACTTTTGCTTTCAATGTTTGACCACGCAAATGAAGCTCTCGCCATGCAATTGGACTTGATCCAACGCGTCGTGGGTCGCGACCGGAATCGCCACCCAGTCCTTTCGCGCCACCACTGATCAATGCGCCACCAAGAATGCGAACTCGCAGTGTTGAATATCCGATCAAGAAAACCGAAAGAAGAATGAAGAACCATAATTGCGATGCGACTGGCGAACCAAGCCACATACGCTGTGGCCATAAATATCCAGTGCCAGCGAAATTCCTTGGGACATACACATTCGACTCCATCAGCACTCGCAATGTCAAGAATGGATTGAGTGGAGTCATCCATGTTGTGAAGACCGCATCGCTTCCCACTGCGATTGGCGTTTGCAGTGCAAGGTCCAACACATATGTTACGAACAGAAAAAAAATGATTGCGGAATAGAACACGAACACAGATCGACGACCGCCCGTGCGCGTCACACTCAATGTGATTGCGATTGTTCCCATTATCAGCGCGCTCGATGCTGATATTGCATAACTTTCGATGATCGCAGAGCCTGGCACGCCGCCGAAGAGTTGTGTCACGGCGAAAAGCGGGAAAGTGCTCATCAAGAGTGCAAGGACGAAAAACAATCGGCCAAATAAATTGCCAAGCACGATCTGCAATGAACTGAGCGGAGATGTCAACATCACATCCCATGTTTGCGGATTCGATTCCTGCGCAATCGCGCCACCCATAAAAATCGGCGCCAGAATGCAAATCAGAAAGACCTGCCCGTAACTGACGATCGAGAATGCCCGCGCGCCGCTCTGCGACAATTCGCGAAGAGTCGTTCCCGAACCAATGAGGGCGATCAACAAGACCATCACCATAAGCGCCAAATATCCGGAGCGAATCAACAAATGACGGGTGCGACAAGATCCGCCTTGAACCAACCGAAGCGCGATTGGGTTCAAAGGGAGAACCTGCAGAATGCGCATAAACGGTCCACTCATCGAATATTGATGATAACTGCCGTTGACGCTACCCCCGACTGGGGAATATCCTGCCTATGCCGCGGCACTCCGCCGTTGGCACTTTTTAACCCGCTCTCCCCGACAGCAGTCGGTGAGGTAGGAAATTCGGGGCACTCCCCCGACGAACTCGCAAGGGTTCGTATAGATCTGACGCGCTGATTCTCGACTGACTCCTCATTTGTGATCTGAACTTTTTCAAACAGGATTTTCGAAACTGAACGATTCATACTGCGCCTGATTTCCTGCCTGCATCCGACTGTCATTGTCGATTTGGGATTACGCCCTTTGAAAGGGGTCCCCGTTATGACAGGACAGACTGATTTGATCAACCTGACATTTGTTGAAATGCTGATTATTGCAGCCGCGTTGTTTCTCGGACTCGTTTGCGGCGGCATCGCAATCGGCTTTTATACAGGCCGAAGTCTTCGAAGAGCCAAACAGCAAGCCGAAGAAGTGATCCGAGGCGCAGAGTCCACGGCAAGCAATCGTGCGAAAGACATTCAGCTTGCCGCTCAGAAACAAGCGGCAGAGCGACGAAGCGAAGTCGACCGCGAAGTGAAGCTTGCATTGCAAAGTATGCAGGAGAGTCAAGTCCGAACTCAGAAAATTCAGGAAACACTCGAGCGCAAACTCGAGCACATCAATGACCGCGAGGTTCGGCTCGACCAACAAGACAAGGCGAACAACGCGCGCCAAACAGAGTTGACCCAAGCGCTCAGCACCGTCACGCAGGAGCGCGAATCGATCCAGCGACGACTCTCCCAAATTGCTGGACTGACTGTCGAACAAGCGCGAGAGATTTTCTTGGAAGATGTCCGAAACAACAGCCTGCGCCAAGCGGCAGTGGTCGAACACAAAATTATCGCCGAAGCAGAGGCGAAGGCAGGCGAGCGCGCGCGAGAAATCACGCTGATGGCAATCCAGCGTTATGCCGCGGAAACCGTGTCAGATTCGACTATTCGAAGCGTCAAGATACCCAGCGAAGAAATGAAGGGGCGCATCATTGGGCGCGAAGGGCGCAACATTCGTGCGATTGAAAAGTTGACGGGCGTTGACATTCTCATCGATGACACGCCGGGCGTGATCAGCGTTTCTTGCTTCGATCGTGTGCGTCAAGCCATCGCAGCGGAGACACTGCAGAAGTTAGTTGCAGATGGTCGAGTTCATCCATCGCGCGTCGAAGAAGTTGTCGAGCAAGTTCGCAAGGACATCCATCAACGAATCATTCAGCACGGAACTGAAGCCGCGCTCGAAGCGGATATTCGCGGATTGAATCCCAAGATCATCGAGGCGATGGGCAAGTTGCACTTCCGCACCAGTTTTGGTCAGAACGTGCTGCGACATTCTCTGGAGGTTGCATTTCTGTCCCAACTTATCGCGGATCAACTTGGGCTCAACGGCGCAATCGCTCGTCGCGCAGGATTTCTGCATGACATCGGCAAAGCGATGGATCATGAGATTGAAGGTGGGCATCCTGCAATCGGTATGGAATTCGCGGCGCGTCACGGCGAAAAAACTGATGCTGTCTTGAATGCGATTGGTGGACATCATTCGGATATTCCACCGACAACTCCGTACACCCCAATTGTGATGGCGGCCGACGCGCTCTCTGGCGCACGACCCGGAGCGCGACGCGAATCGATGGAGCTTTACATCAAACGCCTCGAACAACTCGAAGCGATTGCGCGCGAGCAACCGTCTGTCACTGAAGCTTTCGCAGTGCAGGCGGGACGAGAAGTTCGCGTCATCGTCGACGCTCGTAAAGCCGATGATGCGACAACTCATATGATTGCCACAGCGATTGCCAAGCGTGTCGAAGATGAGATGACCTTCCCTGGCGAGATCAAAGTCTCCGTGCTTCGAGAGATTCGAGCGGAGGCAGTCGCGAGATAGACTCTGTCTTAAAGGAAATGACTATGGATGAAACTCCGCAGAATCAAACTCCCCCGCAATTTTCTAATGCCACTCCCTCGGCTTTCACTGCGGCTCAACTTGAAACCGCAAAGAGCAAGAAGGTTGCGGCCGGCGTGCTTGGAATCCTGCTTGGAGCGTTGGGAATTCACAAGTTTGTGCTTGGATATCAGTTGTCTGGAATCATTATGTTGGGGGTGACGATTGTTGGTTCTGTGATCACTGCTTGCCTCTGCCTTCCTGGTTCGGGCGCGGTCGTGATGGCAATCATCGGCATCGTCGAAGGCATCACCTATCTCACCAAGAGCGACGAAGAATTTTGCCGAACCTATATCGTCAATCGACGCGAGTGGTTTTAAGCGACATCGTGCAGACTCTCAGTGAAATTCGCGCGATGCTTGATGTGCGGGGCATCCATCCGAGGCATCGTTTTGGTCAGAACTTTCTGCATGATCACAATCAAATTCGCCGAATCATCGCGCGCGCTGGCGTGAAACACGGTGACTGCGTGCTCGAAGTCGGTCCTGGAACTGGCGCACTGACCGAAGCACTTGTCGAAGTCGGCGCGAAAATTGTTGCGTGCGAAATCGATCGTGATATGGCGGCGATTCTGAACGACCGCGTGATCGCCCGCGCTCCAGAACAAGTCTCGTTGATTGTTGCGGATTGCCTCGATGGAAAACATAAACTTTCGGCTGAATTGATGGCGGAAATCGATCGTCGCTTTGGGGGAAAGCCATTCCGACTTGTCGCGAATCTGCCTTATCAAGCTGCGACCCCATTGATCATTCTGCTCATGACGACACGCCGCGATTGCATTGGACAATATGCAACTATCCAACGCGAAGTTGCGCAGCGATTGATCGCCTCGCCGCGATCGGGTGATTACGGACCGCTGTCGATCCTGTCGCATTTGCTCACTCGCACCGAAATCTTTGCGGAACTTCCTCCATCATGTTTTTGGCCATCGCCCGAAGTGACAAGTTCCATGATCGCGATTGAACAACTTGAACAACCTCCGATATTCGATGTCGCCGCACTCAGCGCATTTATGCAAACATTGTTCACCAAGCGGCGCAAACAACTCGGATCGATACTCGGTCGCAGCGGAACATGGCCCACGGGTATCGAACCAAATATGCGTCCAGAAGAACTTTCGCCGGAACAAGTTGTTCAATTGATGCACGCGCGCTGAATTTCCGCGGGTGGGCTCGAAGGAAGACAGAATGATTTATGCGAGCGCCGGGGGACGCATGTATGTGCGCTCACACGAAGACGGAATGATTTATGCGAGCGCCGCGGGACGCATGTCCTGGCGCTCAAACATGCTGCGCCTCGCCTACGCGGACTCCGGCTCGGCTTGCAAACTCGCGCAGGACATGGTCCCGACGGCGCACACGCGAAACGATGTTCGTTTTCGCAGCTGTGTGTTTGGCTCGAATCTGTTTGCGTCTCCAGCCGTTGGAAAGTTCTCTCGGGCGAGTTCCGCAGGCGACCGACTGAACTTGCAACAAAATTTTCGTAAATCGGATCGTGTCGGTCGCCGAGGACTGTTTGAGCCCCGAGAGGACTTTTCACGGCTGATCACTTATGCCATTCTGTGGCTGTTTCCGTGGCTGTTTCCGTGGCTGTTTCCGCAACTCGAAATTTCTGTCAATCGTCAATTCAACTCAGACGCCGCGCAACCAAGCAATCATTCATCTCGGTCGACAACTGACGATATTGACTCGGCTCGAAAGCGACCCGCCATCCATTGGCGCAAAGATCCGCCATAATCGGTTGGATATATCGATGTCTTCGAGGCGCAGAATTCATCGCAGCCGTTGGATAGAGACGAATCTCCCGTGCACTCACCCGCGCAATTTCGCGGACGGCTTGATGATGCCACTGCAGATCAAAGTGTTGCGGATTCGAGTGACCATACTTGAGATATCCATCTTCTTCGAGCGGCGAATAAACAAAGAGCAGATGCGCCGACAATACGATGTCGAAAGATCGATCCGCGAATGGAAGTTTCGGCAACATCCCATGGATGTATCGCTTGCGATTCTGTTTATAGTCCGCGATGAACAATTCAAGCGCCTGAGTCTTGCTCTTTGAGTATTGCTCGAAATCCATTGCGGGATAAAACTCTGGCTTCGCTTTCATCTGCGCTAAACAATTCGTAATGTCAGCTCGCCCCTTCGCTTCCAGTTCCGCCGCGCTCTTGTCATAAACCAAGTCGACTCCGACAGCATCGCATCCAAGGGTATTGACTTGCGCCACAAATGAATCTGGACCACTCGGACAATCCAACACGCGCTTTCCGATGAGGTCATTGGTCGACAACGCGAATGCCTGGAGATATTCCTCCATCGTCCGACCGAAGAACGCGACAGAATCAAGATTGAAGTGTTGCGACATTTTGTCAGCTGCTTCCTTCGCGCATACGATCGACTCCCGAGGGGAATGGATATCGAGCGAAGACTCCTGTGCGAGGAGAATCCCACGCCGAAACCGGTGGATAGAAATCGCCTTGATATCCAGCGTCATACATCGCCTTCAAGACTGCTTCGCTGCTGGGCTCTTGACCATTGTGATCGAGCAAGCGATTGCTCTTGGCACCCAAGAATGAAATGGATGCGACCGGACGACGGTCAGCGCGGCCATCAAGCATTTGCGAGATCGTTCGGAATCCGCGATAAATATCTTCAAGAGTGAAGTGATCTCGACTATTGGGTCTCAGCAACGCGAGCACAAGAATTCGATCCAAGTCGAACTTGAGAATGTATGGCTCTCGATCTTCCTTCGCATGCACACTGACTGCGGTGCGAAATACCTTTGCATAACTGGTCGCGGAAGAAAGCGTCCACTGACTTGTTGGTACCAACTTCAGAATCTCACCAAGAATTCCACGCGTATTGTCCGAGTCATTCACACCGCAGACCAACGTTCGATAGTGCCCCTCGACCACATCATCCAAAAGATGCTGTCCCCACATGACGCGAATGTGGCGCGTTGCTTCAGCAGTTCGCGGATCGCCAGATGGAAGAATCGTCACCTTTGGTCCAGCAACCGGAACTTCGACCAGTCGATCTCCGTCGCCTTCGTAAATTTTTGTGGAGGGAGAAACTTTAGAAACTATGTCGGGTTTTACAGGAGTTGCCATTGCCAAATTATCCCCATTCGCGGCGCACGGC
>SXSS01000006.1 GCA_005792145.1 Planctomycetia bacterium
GCAATACTGCTTTCGGCGTGGAGTTGATGCGCGGGATTTTTTTCGCGGCAAATCAATTGTGACGGTTGGAGCGATACCATTCAATTGTTTTCGCAAGACCTGTTTCGAATTCGACTTTTGCACGCCAACCCAAGAGTGAAGCGGCCCTTGAAACATCGAGGCAGCGTCGAGGTTGCCCATCTGGCTTGGAAGAATCCCAGCGTATTTCGCCTTTAAAACCAGACAGTTTTGCGATCAGCGCAACAAGGTTGCGTATTGAAATTTCTTGGCCAGTTCCAAGATTGATCGGATCTGGAGTATCAAGCACCTCTGCGGCACGAATGACTCCTTCGGCTGCGTCGTCAACATATAAAAATTCTCGACTCGCAGAACCAGTCCCCCAGCAATCGATATGAACAGCGGACTCATCAACCGCTTCCACGCATTTTTTGATGAGCGCTGGAATGACATGCGATGTGTTTGCATCAAAGTTGTCCCCAGGGCCATACAAATTCACGGGCAGCACATACGTTGATTTCAAACCATATTGTCGTTGATATCCATCGAGCATCACCATCGCCGCTTTCTTGGCAATGCCGTATGGCGCATTCGTCTCTTCGGGATAGCCGTTCCATAAATCGCTCTCTTTGAAAGGGACAGGCGTCATTTTTGGATATGCGCAGATGGTTCCGACTTGAACAAATTTTCCAAGGCCAGTCTGCCTTGCATGTTCGATCAGGTGAAGTGCCATTGCCATGTTGGCGAAAAAGTATCGCCCAGGATTGAGCATGTTGGCACCGATGCCGCCCACTTCCGCAGCAAGGTGGAAGACCACGTCTGGGCGCATTTGCGCATACATACGCGCGACGTCTGCTTCGCATGTCAAGTCGAAGTGTTCGCGTCGTGGGATGAGAATCTCGCGCGCCCCGCGTTCGCGCAATTTCTCGACAACGATGCTGCCCAGAAATCCAGCGCCACCAGTGACGACAATACGCGCCCCAGAGAATGGACTTGAAATGGTCGAGATCGTCATGGCGTATGAAAAGGTATCGACTTTCAAACTCTCCGCCGATAGACCAACGAAAATCTCGCAGATTCGTCTATCCTCCAATTCGTGAGATACGCACAATGAAGAAGGCAATCATCACTGGAATCACAGGACAAGACGGAAGTTATCTTGCGGAGCTTCTCCTTTCGAAGGGCTATGAAGTTCACGGAATCATCCGCCGCAGTTCCAGTTTCAACACCGAGCGTCTCGATCACATCTATCAAGACCCGCACGAACACGGCGCACGCCTGAAATTGCACTATGGCGATTTGACCGATGGGATCGGCCTGACCGAAGTCATCCGTAAGGCGAGTCCCGACGAGGTGTACAACCTTGGCGCGCAGAGTCATGTGCGAGTCAGTTTCGATCAGCCGGTTTATACCGTTGACACGGTCGCGACTGGAACAATTCGACTCTTGGAAGCGGTTCGTTCATTTCAAGAGCAGTCTGGGAAACACGTTCGTTTCTATCAAGCAAGTTCGAGCGAAATGTTTGGACAGGTGATGGAGATTCCTCAGAAAGAATCGACGCCGTTCTATCCTCGGTCGCCCTACGGATGCGCAAAGGCGTTTTCGCATTGGATCACCGTGAATTACCGCGAGAGTTATGGAATCCATGCGAGTTGTGGAATCTTGTTCAATCACGAAAGCCCCAGACGTGGCGAGACATTTGTGACACGCAAAATCACGCGGGCAGTTGGGCGAATCAAACTTGGGATGCAGAAGAAACTTTATCTTGGAAACCTCGATGCGATGCGCGATTGGGGATTCGCAGGTGAATATGTTGATGCGATGTGGCGAATGCTGCAGCAACCCAAGCCAGGCGATTTTGTGATTGCTACAGGGAAAATGATTTCAGTCCGCACATTCTGCGATCTCGCATTCGCTCGCCTTGGGCTGGATGCGAAAGATTTTGTTGAGATTGATCCGCGCTATTTCCGACCTGCGGAAGTTGAGCAATTGCTTGGAGATGCGTCGAAGGCGCAGCGAGAATTGAAATGGCAAGCAAAGTGCACCGTCGAAGAGCTGGCGGCGATGATGGTCGATACAGATTTAGAACTTGCACGGCGGGAAAAGACGCTTCGCGATGCGGGTCACGAATTGCCTGCATCAAGTGGGCACGATCAATGAGAATTTTACTTGCAATAGTTATCCTCTTTATTGGAGTGGAGATTTCCCTTGGAAAATCCCAGGTCGCAGCACCTCAGCAACCTCCTCAGCCGCAGCCATCAGCAAAATTCAATATTCTATTCGACGATATTCCAGATCCGAGTGTCGAACAGCGCACAAATGCTCTTGATGCCTCAAAGTATCTGATCATCTACCAAGGTTGCGATCCGCAGGCGTCATCAACTGGGCGTATTGACACGGAGGCTGTCTTAAAAGAGATCGCCAGAAAAATTGCGGGTGGCGTACCTAGGTGGGGCATGCTGGATTTTGAAGACCCGTTCACTTCAAATCTGCAGGCTGGAGTGGATTCACCAAAGTATCAGTCGACAATTCAATCGATGATTGCAACCATTCGAGTAGTCAAAGAGCGCTATCCCTATATTAAGTGGACCTATTACGGAACACCATTTTTGCCGTACTGGCTTGATGGAAAGAATTGGAGCAATGCGACGCCGGAGGCAAAGAAGGAACTCCTCGAACGGATTTACAAGATTTATGCTCCGCTTGTTGCTGAAGAGGATTGGGTCAGTCCGAGTGTCTATCCCGTCTATGACCCACTTATGTTTGAACCAAAAACCCCCGACGCAGTTCGAGAGAGTGGGCGAGCCTGGAGAATTTCGAGTGTTGGAATCGCCAAAATTCTTGCTGCTGGGAAGCCAGTCATTCCGACTATCAGTCCTTACTGGCAACCCAACGGAGTCGCAAAGGCTGGAACTATTGTGCCGCTGGTTCAATTTCTGGAAGATATGGTTGCTCCAATCGTCGGGGCTGGTGCGAATGGTGTCGCCCTCTGGTCCAGCGTCGGATACTGCATCGATTTAGCGATCGACGGCTTTGCCAAAAACATGCATCAAGAAGAAAATTTCGGCACGCGCGTTTGGCGTGATGCTTTCATTCAGGAATATCTCGAGAATCGTCCGCCTACAAATTGGGATGATCCAATGCTTCGTGCAACACTTCTTCGCAAAGCATCTCTCACTATTTTGGACTCTATTCGATCGATTCGACTTTTTCGAGCCAAGGATGTGAGTCAGTGAATAATGATTCTCTCGATTTCAAAGCACGAGCCGTGATCCACGATCAATCGGAGCAATCGAGTGTTTGAAGTTATTACGGTTGGCGTCTTCGCCGTTGCGTGCATTATGGGCGCTTTCAGTCCTGGTTGGGCGCTTGCACTTGTGATGTCTATGTATGCCTTTGAGCAGGCTCTTCAAGCATCATCTGGAATATTCCTACGCATCTTGCCACTTGCAAATGTTTGCGTTGCGGGCTCCGCTGGCTTTTGTGCATTCCGCTCTGTTTTCAGCCAAAATAAGCCATTTTTAGGCTATCTCACATCAGTTTGGATTGGTTTGATAGTGATTCTGATTTGGGCTGCCATTTCTTTATTTTGGACACCGGCATTTCAAGCGGCACTTGGATTGACAACATGGGGTTTGCCATACGTGATCTTATTTCTTTTCATATCGCCAATCTTGATCGACGATATCGTGGTGTTCGAAAAGTTTTTTCGGGCGTTTTTGATTTTGGGATCAATCATCTGCGCGATTATTTTGACGAATCCGAGTTTCACATTTTTGAGCGGTCGTCTTGGGGTCAATCTTGATGCCCTTGTTCGTACAAACCCACTTGCAATGGGAGAACTTGGCGGGACGCTTATGTTGGTTGCAGCTTTATTTCAATTGGGATTCAAATCTTTCTTCTTCAATATCCTTCGTATCGGTGCATTTTTCCTGGGTGCAATTCTCGCACTCCAGTCTGGTTCGCGAGGACAAATCGTGTTTGCCGTCCTCTTGTCTGTTGCCTTCTATCCACTCTCAACAAAGGTCAAAAATCTTTTGGGATTTCTAGGGACAAGCGTGGGACTGCTCGTTCTTATTCCGTTAGTTCTAATTCTTGCCCAGAAAATTCTCGGAGCAGCGGAAATTCGGCGGTGGGACGCTGATGTCCTCGCTGGAGGAACGAATGTTCGAATCGCGAATGTCATGGATCTTATAAATGCATTCCTTCAATATCCAGTGGCGTGGTTCATAGGATTGGGATCCAACGCCTTCACCGCGATCAGCGCTGCAGGTTCAGAGCCTTATTCGCACGTGCTTTTTGTCGATGTCCTCACTGAACTTGGAATCCCGATGTTCGTTTTGCTTGGAATAATTCTTTCTATCACAGTACGTGACGCTCGATGGCTTTTTCGTCGATTCGCAAACGATCCCCTTGGTCGCGCAAGTGTTTCGGTTCTTCTTGCACTTTTGGCTTATCAAATCTTTCTCGTGAACAAGCAGGGGTATTTGTGGGCAGCAACAGCGTTTTATTTTTATGTGGTAGCGATAACGAGACTGCGATTGCGGACGGAATCCGCAGATGCCGAATCCGAAGTGTTTGTCGATGAAGATTCAACTTCGCAAACAGAACATACGGACGGCGTTTCATTCGACGAAGGGCACTTTGATTCAGAAACTCAACCGAGATAGATCTTATGTGTGGCATTTTTGGAATCATTTCTGCAAGTGGTATCGCTGACGCAGATCGGCGAATGCTTCGCAATCTTGCGGCAGCGCTTGTGCATCGTGGCCCCGATGGAGAGGGATTTGCAGAGTCAGATCATGTCGCAATCGGGATGCGCCGACTCGCAATCATCGATCTGACGGGTGGATGGCAGCCACTCTGGAACGAAGACAACTCAATCGCCCTTGTTGCAAATGGGGAAATTTATAACTTTGTTGAACTTCGCCGTGAACTCGAATTGCGTGGTCACCATTTCAGAACTGGTAGTGACTGCGAGACGATCATTCACTTATATGAGGAATATGGAGCGGACTGCGTTCATCACTTGCGTGGGATGTTTGCCTTCGCACTTCACGACCGCCGAAACAAAAAAGTGCTTATCGCTCGTGATCGGATCGGTGAGAAGCCGTTGTATCTCGCGTGGAGTGGAAACCGATTGGTCTTCGCGAGCGAGATGCGTGGTTTGATTGGATCTGGCGCAGTGCCATTCGTGATGGATCCTGGCGGAATCAATCAATATTTGCATTATGGATTTATCCCAGAGCCATTCACCGCTGTTCGTGGCGTGCGTAAGTTGTTTGGCGGTCACCTGCTTGAGATCAATTTGGATCCGTGGACTGTCAATGAGCGCTGCTGGTGGCGAATGGAAGATGCGCCACCAATTGACGCTGACCCAGCGACAACCATTCGCAATGTATTGGAAGGTATGTCTTCGCTCGTCGTGCGTTCGGATGTTCCCGTTGGAATTGCGCTTTCGGGCGGAGTTGATTCAAGCCTTGTGGCGATGATGGCAAAGGGTCAGTTGCATGACAGGATTACTGCATTCTCGATTGGCTATGACGGAGGCGCATGGCAGGACGAGACCAATCTTGCCAAAGAGTTCGCCGATCATGCTGGAATCGAGATGCATGTCCGGCACATGAAAACAGAAGAAGTGGCGGAAGGATTTGCGGATATCTGTTTTCGCCGTGATGATCCAACCGCAGACCTTTCGGGCTCAAGTTATTTCGCCGTGATGCAGATGGCGCGCGAACATGGCGTGCCAGTGATGCTGATGGGGCATGGTGGAGATGAATTGTTCTGGGGATACAAATGGATGCAAGATGCTGCAAGTCGTGCAGAAAAACGCGAAAAAATGTTGCGTGGCGAAGCTGGCATTTGGAACTATCTCAAGTTGACCAAACCACCAATCAGTTGGACTGGAGCGATCACTTGGCTTGAAAAAGGTGGTGGGATTTTGAGCGGTTGGAATGATTGGAAGACAGATCGAACTTCACATCGGCATCAATTGCCATACTGGGATCCTCATAGCACCTGGCATATCGCGGATGCAATGGGACCCGTTATTTTGGAATGTTGGGAAGAAGCTCGAATGACGGACCCAACCGCCATATGGCGCGGCGAGCATTTATTCCCGCGCACAGATATTTCGATCACAAAACTTGTGAGCGAAACATATCTCGCAGTCAATGGCATCGCTCAAGGTGACCGACTCAGTATGGCAACAAGTGTTGAAAGTCGCCTTCCTCTGGTTGACTATAAATTGATTGAGACGGTGATCGGTTTGCGAAAGGCTCGTTCTGATCATCATCTTCCAGCAAAAAAGTGGCTTCGCGATGCAACTCAAGATATTGTGCCGAAGTTTGTTTTTGAAAGGAAAAAGCGGGGTTTTACTCCGCCATGGCGGCGTTGGTACGAAGCGATTTTTAATCGGCATATCGAGGACCTTCGCAACGGAATTCTTGTCCAATCTGGAATCTTGAAACGCGGCGCATATGACGAGATTCGACGCACGACTGATCGACTTGGACGACCCTATCCGCTTCTCATCCATATGTTGGTGCTGGAATGTTGGGCCCAAGGGATGTCGCGAGCTGCGTCGAATGCTCCGCGCGGTCATTCAAGTACTGAGGCACATCGAAAAGTATGAGCGATCACTCGCAATCCGAGTCATCGGCTGGTCCTCGTAATCCACACACCGGACTGACTGCGACTGCGGCAAGCGGAACAGGATTCACTTCGACGCAGGCACTGTTGAACAAGATCGCCACGATGGTGGCGATGTGGGTGATCGCGCTTCGTTTGACGCCAGATGAATTCGGGATGGCCGCGCTGACACTTGCAGTCGGCGTTTTTCTGGTGTTTCTGCCTCCACTGACTGTCGGCGATGTGTTGGTCACTCATCGTCGGCGATTTGCACTCGTTGCACCAATCGCCTCGCGACTTGCAATGCAGGTCGGGATTGCAACAACTGTATTCATCGTTATCACCGCGCCGCTAATCGCATGGATCTATGACAAGTATCCAGCAGGGGTTTTGGTTGGCTTGTTGTTGGTTGTTGCATTTCGACCTGTTGGCGATGGACTGTGCACACTTCCCCTGTCTAAATTGCGATTGAATTTTCGGTATCGATCTATCGCGTTCATTGATGGCTCGATACAGTTCATCGCAACAATCGTCACAGTTACTTTGGCGTTTATGGGTTTCGGAGCTTTGGCTCTGGTTCTTCCTCAAATTATCGCAGTTTTTTTCAAAGCAGCTTTTTATCATTCATCCGCTCGTTCGTCTTGTGAGACTGATTCGACGAAGCGCCTTCATACGACGACGCAATGGATCTCCACTCGTGCACAACGACAAATCAGGCGAGAATTTTTCTTCGCCGCGACTGCGCAATATGTCCACAACATTCTCGTTTTGTTGCCAGTTCTGATCCTCGGCTACTTCTCCACGGAAATGCAAACCGGCCTCTACGCATTCGCTTTCACACTTTCTGCTCAGGCAAATGGATTGATCGCTTCTCAATTGGGCATTGTGCTTCAACCAATTTTTGGACGGCTCGCCAATGAGGCCGATCGTCAGATTGCGGCATTTCTGAGAGTGATCCGCACAATCGGCTCTCTTGCTGTACCGCTGACTCTTTTGCAGGCTGCGCTCGCAGCGCCACTCTTTGGTTTGATCTTCGAATCAAAGTGGGACGATGCGATACCCCTCTTCTCAGTGCTCAGCATTATGGAAGGATTTTATTTCGCAACCGCACCCACGATGTCGCTTCTACGTGCGCAGAGGAGATTCAAAACATATTTTGTGTGGCAAGCATCACAGTTTGTCCTTTCGGCGGTTGCGTACAGCTTGGCGGCTTCTCACTATGGCGCGATCGGCGTCGCTGTTTGTGCGGCAGTGCTTTGGGGCATCGGACTTCCCATCGCCGTATCGCTATGCATTCGAGGGGTGCAGGCAAATCGATGGACTGCAGTGATAGTCTTTCTCGCGCCATGGTGTACAGCAGCGCCAATGGCATTTCTCGCGTGGATCGCTTGGCATTTTCTGGAGCCATACGGCACCACGGGAAAACTCATCGCGCTCTTTGGCGTTGGCCCGATTGCTCTCGTGTGTGCATTATTCGCAACGCGATTCAGCCAACCCAGTGTCTATGCTGAGATACAGCCAATTGTCATCGGAGTCCTGCGCCGAATTGCCCCGAAGAGATTTGCGAAATGATGACCTCCACCTTTTCGAGCATCAAAAGCCCTGCGCGTCCGCGTGTCGCGGTTGTCTATCACTTTTTCGCTCATTATCGAGAGCCGATCGTTGAACGCCTTGCGAGAAGTCAAGTTGCCGACTTTGTGTTCTTTGGTGACGACCACGACTATGAGAGCAGTATCAAGGCCGCGACATTCAGCAAGGAAGTCAAGTTCCAATCTTGTCCGACAAAGAAAATATTTCGCTCCGTGATGTGGCAATCCGGCGTTCTGCGACTTTCATTTTCCAATCAGTTTGACCAAATTATTTTTTTAGGAAATCCATTCTGGCTTGCGACATGGGTCGCTGCGATTGTCGCACGCTTGATGGGAAAGCGCGTGTTGTTCTGGAGTCACGGATTTCTTTCGCCGCCAAGCGGCGCGAAGGGGATGTTGCGACGTATGTTCTTTTGTCTCGCGCATACTCATTTGTTTTATGGTCGTTGGGCGAAGCAACACGCGATTTCGCTTGGATGGGACCCTAAAAACCTGCACGTTGTATCCAACAGCTTAAATTTGGAATCTCAGACATCCCAGAGGCGCAATGTGACGAATGAAGAAGTCACAGAGCTTCGCAAGAGTCTTTTTCGCGACCCATCACTTCCAGTCGCATTTTGTTCGTGCCGCTTGCAGCCTTCCAAGCGGCTCGATCTATTGATATCGGCGCTCGCTCTGTTGCGCACGAATGGTGTGGCCGTCAACGCGTTGATTGTTGGCGACGGACCTTGCCGGAGCGATTTGGAAAAACTCGCACGCGATTCTGCAATCGACGCCCACTTCACTGGCGAGTGCTATGACGACGCTCTTCTTGCCCGTTACATCAGCGCTTCAGACATCACTGTGTCGCCAGGTTTCGTTGGATTGACCGCAATCCACAGCATGACTTTTGGCGTACCGGTCATCTCTCACAGCACAATGGGCAAGCAAGCTCCAGAAGTTGAGGCGATCATTCCAGAGGTCACAGGCAATCTTTTCACGCTCGGGGATGTCGCCGATCTTGCTCGTGTGATCGGTTTATGGCTTCGTCGACACAAGGGGAGAGCCGAGACCAGCGCGGCCTGTATCGCAATCGTTGAAAGATTTTGGTCGCCCACATTCCAGCAGGAAGCCATCGAACGCGCTGTGATGGGCTATCCTGCTGACGACTTGTTCTTCTTTCGCGGTAAAAGCATGAGGAGTTTGGGCGAATGATTCGACAATTGATTGGTCGCGGAAGTCTTTTTCTTTTTCTTCGAGGGCGAGTGATGGCATGGCGCCGATTCCGCCATGGGCTGAAACATGTTCATCCAACATTTTATATGGGGCCAAATTGCTGGGTGGCTTCCGATCTTGTCGCAGGCCCATACTCATTCATGAATAATGATTGCATGATTCAGGCGCGAGTGGTGCTTGGTCGCTATGTACTTTTGGGACCTCGGGTTTCAATTGTCGGTGGAGACCATCAACCGAATCTGCCTGGCGTTCCAAATATCTTCAGTGGTCGGCCTGAAATTCTCGAAACAGTCATCGAAGACGATGCGTGGATTGGGCACGCCGCAATCCTTATGCAAGGCGTTCGCATTGGGAGGGGCGCAATTGTTGCGGCAGGCGCTGTGGTTGTTCGTGATGTTCCACCTTATGAAATTCATGGTGGTGTTCCAGCGAAGAAGATCAGTGAGCGATTTCCAGATCCCGCCGATCGTGCGCGTCACGAGGCAATGCTCGCGGGTCCGCTCATTCACGGGGAAATCGCTCGGCCTCAGTTGAATCAGTAAGGATTCAGCAAGAGGACACACATAAATCAGTTCGGTTGGAAGTTGCTTCGATCACAACTCCAACCGTCCATGTGTAACCTCCATACAGAAAGACTCGCTTTGGGCGAGAGCAAACTCATGTGCGGAATACTCGGATATTTTGGTCAGTTTGATCGTGCTGCACTCGCAGTAGGCCTGCATCTCATCTCACACCGCGGTCCAGATGATTCCGGCACGATGTTTGATGATGCGGCAAGTGTTGGGCTTGGGCATCGACGATTATCAATTCTCGATCTTTCGCCGCTTGGACATCAGCCGATGTCAAGTCCAGATGGCAAGGTGTGGCTCATCTTCAATGGCGAGATTTATAATTTTCCAGAACTACGCGCTGATTTGGAAGCGAAAGGACATCGTTTTCGTGGACATTCCGACACAGAGGTCTTGCTGCATCTCTATCTCGAAAGAGGCGAGGCGATGTTGCCAATGCTCAATGGAATCTTTGCATTTGGAATTTGGGACCAACGAAGTCAACAGATGTTTGTCGCACGCGATGCGATGGGTGTGAAGCCACTCTATTACGCAGCATCATCGCGCGGATTCGCGTTTGCAAGTGAAATCAAAGGGTTGCTCCCGCTCATCCCAGAAGCGCGCGAACTTGATGCTGTGGCACTTCATCGGTATCTCAGTTTTCTCTGGTGTCCAGGCGAAGGAACGCCTCTGAAGGCTGTGCGTAAAGTTTTGCCTGGTGAAGCGCTGATCCTTCGTGCCGGAAAAATTGAACGCAAGTGGATCTGGTATCAAACTCCGGTTTTTCGCGGTATCCAAGCTGATTTGGATGAAAAATCTGCTATTGAAGGCACCGTCTCGCACTTGCGCTCAGCTGTGAAGAGACAACTTATCGCGGATGTCCCAGTTGGAGCGTTCCTTTCAGGCGGCTTGGATTCAAGCGCAGTCGTCGCATTCGCACGAGAGCAGAATCCGAATCTGCGCTGCTTTACGATCGAAGCAAAGGGAGGGCATGATGTCGGAGAAACCGACGATCTTCCATATGCGCGTCGCGTTGCGAAGCATCTCGATGTCGCTCTCGATATTGTGGAAATTGATTCTTCGAAAATGGCAGGCGATCTTGAACGGATGATTGTTCAGCTCGATGAACCTCTCGCAGATCCTGCGCCGCTCAATGTTTTATACATCTCAAAACTTGCGCGCGAATCTGGAATGAAGGTCCTTCTCTCGGGCGCTGGCGGAGACGATTTATTCACTGGATATCGACGCCATGTCGCTGTGAATTATGAATCGCTGTGGAGTTGGATTCCATCTTCGTTGCGACGCGCCTTGGAAAGTGCGACCATAGGAATGGATATGCGAAATGCATCGAAGCGACGATTCGCAAAGTTGATGCGAGGCGCAGGCTTGGACGGAGATGCAAGACTCGCTAACTATTTTGTATGGGCACGTGAACCAGATTTGTTTCAGCTGTATTCACAAGATTTTCGTGCCGAAATAAGGCAAGCAAATGCGCTAGATCCCATGCTCGATTTTCTTCGACCACTTCCAAGCTCGGTTGGCAAGCTCGATCGCATGCTTGCACTCGAACAGGAATTTTTCCTTGCAGATCACAACCTTCCATACACCGACAAGATGTCTATGGCTGTTGGCCTTGAAGCACGCGTTCCATTTCTTGATCTTGAACTTGTCGAGTTCGCCGCACGCATACCGATGCCGATGAAACAGCGCGGTCGAGAAGGAAAGTGGATTTTGAAAAAAGCAATGGAGCCTTTCCTTCCAAGCGATGTGATTTATCGTCCAAAGTCTGGTTTCACTGCGCCTTTGCGTCGTTGGATGCGTCATGATCTCAAGCCCTTGCTTGGCGATCTCCTCTCGGCTCGATCGATCACTCAAAGAGGATTGTTTGATGCAAGTGCGATCCAACGACTGATCGAGGCGAACGATTCAGGTCGAGTGGATGCGAGTTATACCTTGCTTTCCCTGCTTGGAATCGAGATTTGGTGTAGGAATTATGTCGATAGAAGTTCAACAGTATTTCCCATGTGAGAAAAAAGTGGAAGATAGCAAGCAACAAGTATTTGAATTTTGGAACGCGGGTTCGTGTGGAGAAGATCTCTATCTTACGAGCACCAAGAGGAGTGGATACGAAGATCAGGCGAGGTCTCGCTATAAATTAGAGCCATACATTTTAGAATTTGCAAAATTTGAGCTATCGAAAGGCAAACGCATTCTAGAAATTGGTGTTGGCCTCGGTGCGGATCATCAACTATTCGCGGAAGCTGGCGCAATTCTTACTGGTGTTGATTTGACCAAGCGTGCGATTGAGAATACGAAGAATCGATTTGACACTTTTAAATTGCAATCGTCGCTTTCGGTGGGGGATGCGGAAAACCTTTCATTTTCAGATGAAACATTCGATATTGTTTATTCGTGGGGAGTGCTTCACCACAGTCCAAATACGCCTCGCGCGATTAGTGAAGTTCTGAGAGTTCTGAAGCCTGGGGGTACGGCAAGAATTATGATCTATTCGAAGTGGAGCATCGTGGGCATCATGCTTTGGATTCGATACGCGCTGATGAAATTTCGTCCGTGGATGACGATCACGGAAATGTACAGTCGATATTTGGAAAGCCCTGGAACGAAGGCCTATACCATCGCGGAAGCTCAAATTCTGATGAAATCATTCACCGATAGAAAAATTTGGACGGTATTAACTCATGGCGACCTGCTCGAATCCGCAGCAGGTCAGCGACACACTGGGCCACTTTTGAATCTCGCTCGAAGGATCTGGCCTCGTTGGATCATTCGTACATTCTTCCCAACATCTGGACTTTTTATGTTGATTGAGGCTCGAAAACCCGTATGAAACAAATTCTGCAATCTCTCAAGACTGGAGCAACAGAAGTTGCCGATGTTCCTTGCCCCGCTGCGAAGCGTGGGCACTTGTTGATCCAAACTTCTCGGACACTCGTCTCGGTCGGAACAGAGCGAATGATGGTGGATTTCGGAAAGGCCGGTTGGATCGAGAAGGCGCGTCAACAACCAGACAAAGTTCGAATGGTGCTTGACAAGATGAAGACTGACGGGATTATGCCAACGGTTGAAGCCGTTTTTAATAAGTTGGATCAACCACTCCCGCTTGGTTATTGCAACGTCGGAACAGTCGTCGCAGTCGGCGCTGGTGTTGTTGGATTTGAAATCGGCGATCGAGTTGCTTCGAATGGAAAGCATGCCGAAATGGTTTGCGTTCCAGTCAACCTTTGCGCGAAAGTGCCGACGCAAGTTTCCGATGAGGAAGCAGCTTTCACAGTTCTTGGAGCGATCGCGCTTCAAGGGATTCGCCTTGTGCAACCAACCCTCGGCGAAGCCGTGGTGGTGACTGGTATGGGATTGATCGGTATCGTGACAACTCAATTATTGCGCGCGCACGGTTGTCGCGTTCTTGGAATTGACCTTGATCCCAAGAAGCTTGAAATTGCGCGGAAATTTGGCGCAGAAACCGTCGATCTATCTGCAGGGCAAGACCCAGTTGCAGCTGCGGAGCAATTTTCTCGTGGCCGTGGCGTTGATGCAGTCATCGTGACCGCGGCCACGAAGAGCAACGAGCCGATGCATCAGGCGGCGTTGATGTGCCGTAAGCGTGGACGAATCGTTCTCGTCGGCGTGACTGGGTTGGAACTGTCGCGTGACGATTTCTTCAAGAAGGAAATTACATTTCAAGTTTCTTGTTCATATGGCCCAGGCCGATATGACCCAAACTATGAAGAAAAAGGTCAGGACTATCCAGTTGGATATGTTCGCTGGACTGAGCAGCGCAACCTTGAAGCGGTTCTTGACATGATGTCGGATGGTCGACTTGAAGTGAAATCACTCATCACGCATCGTTATGAAATTCAGAACGCGGAGCAAGCGTATGAAGTCGTCGGTGGCTCCGAACCTTCGCTTGGAATTGTGCTGGAGTATCCCTCCTCAAAGGTGAATGCCACCGAACATGTTCAACAAACCGTGCAATTTGCCCATCCCACGCGCGGTGATGCTCGAACTTCAATCAGTTTCATCGGCGCAGGAAACTATGCCACGGCTGTCTTGATCAAGGCGTTCAAAGAGTCAGGCGCACACTTACGCAGCATCGCTTCCAGCGCGGGAGTAAGCGGTGTGCATGCAGGTCGCAAGTTTGGCTTCGAAGAAACCACAACCGATACGAACAGCCTATTCGCAGACTCCAAATCCAATGCGATTGTCATCACAACTCGGCATGACAGTCACGCCGGATTCGTTCTTCAGTCGATCGCGAGTGGCAAGCATGTGTTTGCCGAGAAGCCACTCTGCTTGAATTTGGAAGAATTGACACAAATAGAAAATGCAACAGAATCCGCACAAATCAAGACACTCTTAATGGTCGGCTTCAATCGACGTTTCGCCCCCCAAGTGCAACGGATCAAAGAACTTCTTAGGGCTGTGAATGGACCGAAAGCATTTGTGATGACTGTGAATGCTGGCGCAATTCCTGCTGATCACTGGACTCAAGATGGCGAGCAGGGTGGAGGTCGCATTATCGGCGAAGGATGTCACTTCATCGACCTTCTTCGCTTTCTCGCGGGATCTCCGATCGAGTCGCACACATCCGCTGCGATGAAATCTGCAACGGGAGACACCGTCACAATCTCACTGAAATTTTCCGATGGCTCTCTTGGAACGATTCATTACTTTGCCAATGGCAGCAAGGCGTTTCCTAAAGAGCGTCTGGAAGTTTTCGCTGGCGGCGCTGTCTTGCAACTCGATAATTTTCGAAGGCTTCAAGGATTTGCTTGGAAGGGATTCAGCAAGATGAACTTGTGGAAACAAGACAAAGGTCAGCGAGCATGCGCCGCGGCGTTCGTTCGTGCGGTCAACGAAGGCGGAGCGCCACCGATTCCACTTCAAGAAATTATCGAAGTTGCCAGAGTGAGCATCGAAATTGCGGATTCAAATAGATGAGTAAAGTCACAAATCCCATCGTCGACATCATTGCTGGCGCACGCCCTAATTTTATGAAGATCGCGCCGATTATTCGTGCGATCGAAGCCAGCAAGGCAAGGGGCGGTCGTCTGAGTTACAGGCTCATCCATACAGGACAGCATTACGACGCCAAGATGTCAGGTGATTTCTTCACACAGCTTGGCATTCCAGCACCGCACTTCAATCTCGAAGTTGGTTCTGGAACGCAGGCGGAGCAAACAGCAACCATTATGACTCGTTACGAGAAATTATTGCTGGAAAAACGAAGCGAACTCTGCCTCGTCGTGGGCGATGTCACCTCGACGATGGCATGTGCGATCGCAGCGCAGAAACTCTGCGTGCCCGTTGCGCATGTCGAAGGTGGCATTCGCTCTGGTGATTGGACGATGCCCGAAGAGATCAATCGAATGGTGACGGATTCGATCACGAATTACTTTTTCACGACGAGTGAAGTCGCCAATGCGAACTTGCGCCGATCTGGAGTTGCGGACGATCGCATCTTTTTCGTCGGCAATACGATGATCGACACATTGCTTGCCAATATGTCTCGTTTGCAACCGCCAGCTTTCTGGAATGAACTTGGCCTTGTCGAGAAGAAATACATCGTGCTCACGCTGCATCGGCCCAACAATGTCGATGGAGAAAACACTCTCGCGGCAATGCTTCAGGCCGTTGGTGTTGGAGCACGAGGGTTGCCTGTGATCTTCCCTGTCCACCCACGAACTGCAAAGACCTTGAAGTCAATCGAAGGACTTTCAAATAATTTCCACTTCGTAGATCCTCAACCATATTTGGAGTTCAACTATCTCGTAAAGAATGCGATGGCTGTGATTACCGATTCGGGTGGAATCACCGAAGAAACCACGGTGATGGGCGTGCCGTGCATGACGCTTCGCAATTCGACCGAACGACCAGAGACCGTGACGATGGGAACAAATGCGTTGCTGGGAACTAATCCAGCTGCGCTAGCACCTGCGATGGACGAACTTTTTGCGGGAAAATGGAAGCGTGGAACGATTCCACCACTTTGGGATGGCAAGACTGGCGAGCGGATTGTCGCAATCTTGGACAAGATGCTCGCTCACTAAATTCACAGTGCGCTCTACTCTTTCACGAGTGGCATCTCTCACGCAATACTGGCACACGCTTCGGCATCTTCGCCCGATGCAGCTGTACGGGCGAATCTGGTTTCGATTCGCGCGTCCACAAATCAATTTACGCCCCGCGCCAACACGAAGACGCGGTGTTGGAGTTTGGACAACTCCGATCGAGAAACCAAGGAGTATCACAGCGCCATCGACAGCAAAGTTCTTGAATGAGTCTCGAGAGATCAGTTCGCCCACATCTTGGAATAATTCCTCGTACGGAAAATTATGGTTGTACAACTTGCATTACTTCGATGATCTCTGTGGCGCTTCGTCATCGGAGAAATCCAAGTTGCAAGAGCGTCTTATTCTTCGGTGGGTCGAAGAAAATCCGCCTGCGGTCGGAAACGGATGGGAGCCATATCCAACATCACTTCGAATTGTGAATTGGATCAAATGGGCGAAGGCTGGGAATACGCTGCCAGAAAGTGCAGTGCAAAGTCTTGCGGTTCAGGTTCGATGGCTTTCTAAACGAGTCGAGCATCATCTGCTGGCAAATCATCTATTTGTGAATGCAAAGGCGCTCGCAATTGCCGGAATGTTTTTTGAAGGTCCTGAAGCGGAGAGATGGCTTCAGAAGGGCTTGGAAATATTGTCTCGCGAAATTCCAGAACAGATTCTTGCAGATGGCGGGCATTTCGAGCGCAGTCCGATGTATCACGCGATTATTTTGGAGGACATGTTGGATCTCATCAATGCGGCTTTGTCGTGGCCGGAATGCGTGCCAGCCAAGAGCGTTGAACATTGGAAAAAAATCGCCAGTGGAATGTTGGTGTGGCTTGCGGGGCTCGTTCATCCTGATGGCGATGTTTCGTTCTTCAACGATTCCGCGTTCGCAATCGCCCCGACGCTTTCAGAGATTCGTGCGTACGCGAATCGATTGCAAATCCGATGCGGCGATGAGGTCAATGAGAGGCTTCATTGGTTTCAGTCATCGGGTTATGCCCGCGCAGAATGTGGTCCCGCAGTATTGATTGCAGATATCGCGCCTGTTGGTCCCGATTACCAACCAGGTCATGCGCATGCCGACACGCTTTCCTTCGAACTTTCGCTGCACGGCCAGCGCACAATTGTCAATTCTGGAACATCAACCTATATAACAGGTTGCCGTCGCACGCACGAGCGATCAACAGCCGCGCACAACACTCTCGAGATCGACGGATGCGATTCAAGCGAAGTTTGGGGTGGTTTTCGAGTCGCTCGTCGCGCCCGCATTGTTGAAAGCGCCTGCGAAATGAACGGTGCGTCCATCACAATTACAGCAGCACATGACGGATATCGCCGACTTTCTGGGAAGCCAATTCATCATCGTCAATGGCAACTTGCTTCTGATCGTCTCACTATCACCGACACGATCCGCGGAGAGTTCAGATCCGCTATCGCGCGCATCCATCTGCACCCAATGGTCAAAAAGATATCGCCAGATGCTGTAAAACTGCCAAGCGGTACGCAGTTATCCTTCGCCGTTCATGGAGGTCGTTTACAAATCAATTCATCGAAGTGGTATCCCGAGTTCGGTATTGAGCGGGAAAACTTGTGCGTCGAATTGACAATGACCGATCCTAAAATGACATTGGAATTGCTCTGGACTTGAAATGCACATTCTTTTTCTGACAGACAACTTTCCTCCCGAGGTGAATGCGCCCGCCTCGCGAACCTTTGAACATTGTCGTGAATGGGTCAAGCACGGCCAACGGGTGACTGTGATCACGGGCGCGCCTAATTTTCCCAAAGGAAAAGTTTTTGATGGTTACAAGAACAAGCTCTGGCAGACCGAACAGATGGATGGCATCCGCGTCATCCGAGTGTGGACATACATCACAGCGAATGAGGGATTCCAGCGCCGCGTATTGGATTACATCAGTTATATGGTGAGCGCAGTCATCGCGGCGTTCTTCGTCGGCAAGGTTGACATTGTCATTGGAACATCGCCGCAGTTTTTCACGGCGGTCGCGGCATGGATTGTCAGCGTGTACAAGCGCCGTCCGTTTATTTTCGAGTTGCGCGACCTCTGGCCGGAATCGATCCGTGTTGTCGGCGCGATGAAAGATTCGTGGGCGTTGCGAATGCTCGAGAGACTTGAGTTATTTTTGTATCGCCGTGCTTTTCGCATCATCTCGGTTACGCACGCGTTTAAGAAAAATCTCATCTCGCGGGGAATCAAAGCGAACAAGATTCATGTCGTCACAAACGGTGTCGATATCTCTCGATTTATTCCCCAAACGCGCGACCCTGCGCTCGTGAAGGAAATTGGATTCGAGGGGCGATTTATCGCTGGCTATATCGGTACGCACGGACTCGCTCATGCGCTTGAAACCTTGCTCGAAGCGGCACACGCAGCACAAAATCAAGGTGATGAATCAATCGGATTCGTCTTTCTTGGTGATGGAGCGCGCAAGGCCGAACTGAAGGCGAAAGCGCAAGAACTCGGCTTGCGCAATGTTCGTTTCGTGGATTCAGTCGCGAAGGATGAAGTGCCTCGATATTGGGCGCTTCTCGATGTTGCGATCATTCATCTCCGTCGGACGCCGCTCTTCGAAACTGTGATTCCATCGAAACTTTTTGAATGTATGGGTATGGGGATTCCCGTGTTGCACGGCGTTGCCGGCGAATCCGCTGAAATCGTCATAAATGATCAAGTTGGGATTCCATTTGTGCCTGAAGATGCGGGTGAATTACTCTCCTCACTTCGTCGATTGCAGAACGACAAGGATCTCTATTCGCGACTGCGCGAAAATTGCTTGCAGGCCGCTAAGAAATATGACCGAACGACACTCGCGCTGAAGATGCTTGAGGCGCTTCGTGGAATCAAGATATTGCTTCTCAATCAAGCGTTCTGGCCAGACGTTGCGGCGACGGCACAGCATGCGGACGATCTCGCGCGCTATCTCACCGCGCATGGCGACGATGTTTCGGTGGTTGCAAGTCGTTCAATTTATGGTGAGCGAGGTTCGTCGCTTCCCAAGCGCGACAATCACGACGGA
>SXSS01000065.1 GCA_005792145.1 Planctomycetia bacterium
CTATGCATTCATAGAAATTCCAAAGCGCATGGGAATCACAGGAGCCCAATTTGCCGAGCGTGCAGTCGCGGAGAAATTGATCGTTGTTCCAGGAGGGGTGTTCAGTTCTCACGACACCCACATTCGCATCAGTTTCGCTGCGCCAGAACAAAAACTCGCCGAAGGACTGAGCGTCATTCGGCGAATGATGAGTTGATTCGCGGGAGTCGAAAGTTAAATATCAATTACAAATATTTAGCATTCGAAAAGGCTAACAATATCATTGCGTCTTTTTCTTGGGCGCAGCAGAAGGATCATTCGAACTGGACAATCCAATATTTGATTTTGGACTTGCGGGGATCAGTTCTTTGAGTGGCGGCTTTGCAACCGACCCCTGAGGATCGCTGCCTGAATCCGAACCACAGCTCACTAAAATTGCGCATGCTGAACAGACCAGGATTGGAAGAAGTTTTTTCATATACATAATTTTAGATGAAATGGACTTCCAAGTCAAGATTCATGACAAATTAAAATATCCATACAATTAGATACGACATAAAACCCCGCCGACATATGAAACTAGGTCGGCGGGGCGGAGGGGAGAAAGATGCTTGTTTGTCACGATGACTCGTTCGTCGACATGACCCACACTATTTCGGACATGGCGGCATCCTTTCGATACAAAAAAACGTATAAATTGTTGAGCCGTTCGGCTTGGTGATTTACTTGGAAAATGGTTGCAAGGTTTGCCTTTGCAACCTTGAAATCGCCACCAGATTATCTTCAGTTTATGACTGGGTAGATCGAAGCGCAAGTAGTTGAAATGACTTGACTTGCGTTTCGTCGATTCGAGTCGGTTTGCGTGACTTGAGGTCCATGAAAACCCAGCGGCTGGAGGCTCGACAGACTGCGACGACTCGATCACGATTCCAGATGAGGGTTTCGCGTTGAAGTGTTGTGCGCCCAAATCTCGAAATCCATGTCGCACATCCAAGACGATCGCCCACGAACGCCTCAGCGAGATAGTCGATTTCGTGGCGGGAGACAAACCACATTCGCTCTTGAGCAAGGAGCTGCTGGCGTGATTGTCCGCAAGAAATCCCATGCAAATCCGAGATGCAGTCAATCCAGCGGAGATATTCAACATTGCTGACATGTGCAATTGTCGAACCCAAGTTTGTTTGCGAAACAGTCAGCGAGAGGGTGAATGGGTTTAGAATTTCTCTCTCGATCGAGAGTGGTATTGACAACTTTTCGACCATAAATTCGCTGTCGCTTATGAGAGTGTTGGCGGCCATTGATAATTATGAATTCGAGGTCGGATCAATCTCGTGCAGATATTTCCACGAAAATAATCCCGTGTCGTGTCCGTCGTTAAATCGAATTCGCACGGCATAATTCCCGACGAGTTCCGCGGTCAATGCTTCAAGAGGAAGTTGACTGGGAGAACTTGTCAGAACGGTCAAAGGGTTGACCGCTAAAGATTCGCGAATTGCGCGGGCGTCAGCCGATGGCGACATTCGCCTCAAGAAAGCAATAGGGAAAAACGAGACTTTCCCGCCACGCCAGCGGACTTCCAATCCTTCACTGCGGCGAAGTTCCAAATGTTCAGGGGATTCGTTGTTCTGCACGATGGAAGTGTATAGCCGCCACGCGCCAATCTTGACGAGTGGTGTCTACATGCCGCGGGAAGACGATTGGGATTGCGAAGAATCGATGATCTTTTGATATTGATTCTGAAAGAATGCGTTGAATTCGCGGCGCATGATTGTGGGCGACTGTTCTCGTTCATCCCACAAACCACTTTGTGCAAACCCTCCCTTGATCCAGCCTTTTCGTACCGCCGACAAAGATTTCGGGTCGTTCAAGTCGAATGCGACTCCTTGGGGACCTGCAATTGTTGGCAGTGCATCAAACGCTTCAAGCCAACTCTTCAGAGTCGGATCACTTACATCCTCTGCGCTGACAATTTCTTTGCCGTGTGGATAAGCAGGATGCGTGAAGATCGCATGCCACGCAAGGCGCAGCGAATCTGTACTGCTGATCGCCATGGGAACGAAGATTGGAGAAACGAAATCGCGAAAATTTGGATCGCTCTCCAAAACAGATTGGTCATCAAATGGATTGATCTGATCGATAAAGCATTTTTCGCAGCATTCATACGCAGCACGGAGAATCGGCATTCTGCGAAGGGAATAATTTTCAGGCCGCGAATAGCCGCACATTTCCCCCTCGCCGCTTGGCAACTGCCAAAGCATTTGCGCATCAATCGAGAGACAGAATTCGATAAAGTGCTGGGCAAGAATTGCATTCGGCGCTCCTCGCAGAATTGCAACAGGATCGGCATCGACAACGCTTTGACCCTTTGGCGTGCAAAATTCCAGGCGGTTGATCGAAGCAATTCCAGTCTCACTCGCGGAATCTGCCAGTGATTGAGCCTGATAGCGACCATAAAAATCTATTGAGATTCCCGTCCAAGATTCGCCATTGCCCACTGTTGTTGGAATGGTCGAGCCTGCGGCAACAATCTGATTTGTATTGGCAGCCGCACGGCGCATAATTTGCCATCCGCGTCTCCAACCCAAACGCTGAAGGATGGTCTCGAAAGCAGTTGCCACCGAGCCACTTTGAGCAGGATTGACCAGAGCGACACTTTCGAAGAGTCGTGGATCGGCAAGATCAGCCCAGACCTTTGGAACTTCGATCCCATGCGCCTGAAACTGCTGTGTATTCGACAAGATTCCAAATGTGCTCAGCGCGACACCGAACCAATGTAACCCTTTGTCATAGAGCGGATGGCCATCGATTTCATTCGCACCGTAAATCTCATTCAGTTTTTCGGGTGTCATCCAATCGCAAGGTTGCAGAATGGTTGTCTCGCGTCGTGTCTCTCCAGCTCCGACTGAAATCGGGCGACTCATCGTTTCATATTCATACGATCCTCCGCCGAAGACGATATCGGCATCGCCACCAACGGGTTCATTTGCACGCAGCGCTGATTCATACTGCGCCACCAACATTCGTCGAATCTCCGTGGCTCCTCCAGGTGTATTCCACACGACAGCAACTTCTTCGCCATATTTTTTCTTATGCCACCTTATAAATCCGGTTGAGAATTCCTGACGCATCTGTTCACTATTCGGCGTGATGATGATCAGCGTTCGCACTGATGAGTGCGTTGGATTCCCGTCATAAAGCAATACGGGTGTGACGGTCAGCACCGCGACGGCGGCGAGGGCGATGGAGAGTTGGATTCGACTCATCGAAGGTCAGTTGAAGAGGATGCAGTACGAGAGATTCCTCCGCGAAGAATGCCGATGCGAATTTCCTCTGCAAACGATTCTGCCGCGCGTTGAATGGGCGAAATCCAATCCACAGGATTGTCGCTTGTGGCGAAGATGACACTGCGACTCGCAGTCACGATTGCTCCGCGGCCATCTTCATGGAAGCAGGGTCGTACATCTTCGACCGTTCCACCTTGCGCCCCAAATCCAGGCACGAGAAAAATTTGCTGAGGCATCAGTGCGCGCAGCGATGCGGCCTCGCGTGCCTTCGTCGCGCCGACAACTGCGCCAAGCGAACTGAATCCTCGAATGCCAACAGAGGATTGCCCAGTTTCTGCGACCAATTTCGCCACAGTCTCCGCGATGGAACTTCCGTGAACCGTCTGAATGGATTGCAATGCGTCGGACCCTGGATTCGAAGTGCGGACGAGCGCGAACGCACCGCCACGAGATAAGAAAGGTGTGATGCCGTCCATTCCAAGATATGCGTTGACGGTCGACCAATCCGCGCCATATTGACCATACATCGCAGAGGAATAATGTTCTGCTGAAATTCCGATATCTCCGCGCTTTGCATCCAAGATGGTCACAAGTCCGGTTTCGCGTGCGGCGGACATTGTTTCTGCAAGAACACGCATTCCATCTGGTCCAAATCTTTCATAACACGCTGATTGCAATTTGACGCAGGGGACGATTCCTTTGAGCGCCCTCACAACTCCAAGACTGAACGCAGAAATTGCGGCAATTGGAGAAAGTGAACGAATTGAACTTGGAAGTTTGTCAACGACAGGGTCGAGGCCAACACAAACTGGTGATCCAATCAAATCGATGGCATCAAGAAGGCGGTCCGCGGGATGTGCTGTTTTCATTGTCACGTGTGAGATAGTAACGCTTCGACGATACGCTCATGTGATGTCCTTCCGTGCCGCTGTTCTTTCAATTGGTGATGAGTTGACGCTCGGCCAGATTTCCGAGCGAAATGCTGGCTGGATTGCCCAAGAATTCCTTCGCCGTGGAATCTTGGTGATGGAACACCGGACAGTCAGCGATGATCGAGTTGCGATTTCCTCTGCGATTTCGCAACTTGCCACGGAAGTAGCGATCATCGTGATCACTGGAGGACTTGGACCGACTGATGATGATCTGACTCGTGAGGCTTTGGCTGATGCTCTTGGTGGAGTCGCATTGGTTGAAGACGCGGATGCTCGCGAGTCTTTGCGAAAACGATTTGAGGCTCGAGGCCGGCAGATGCCTTCGATGAATGCGAAGCAAGCACTTTGTCCAGTTGGTGCCAAGTGCATCGCGAATTCAAATGGAACTGCACCAGGATTGAGCGCGAGAATTGGGCAGGCGATCGTTTTCTGTTTGCCGGGTCCACCCAACGAAATGCAACCAATGGTGCGTGATGCAATTCTCCCAGTTGTTGATTCGATGGTTGCGCTTGCGGGTGGAGTCTCCGCCAGTGTTTGCGCCATCCATAGTTGTGGACTTCCAGAAAGCGTCGCAGCTGAACGCATTCGACCAATGATGGATCGAAGTGCGAATCCATTGGCGGGAACAACTGCAAGCGGAGCAATCGTGACCGCAAGAATTCGCGCATTCGGTTCTACAGCGCGCGATGCTTCGCTCGAACGCGCGGCACAAGAAGTTGAAAAGGCTTGGGCTCCATATGTTTTTGGCCGCGATGAGACCACGCTTGCGCAAGCACTTGGCGAAATCTTGTTGCGAACGAAAGATCAAGTCGCTGTTGCTGAAAGTTGCACAGGTGGTGGAATTGGCTCATTTCTGACCAGCGCTGCAGGTTCCAGTTCTTGGTTTGGCGGGGGATGGATCACCTATTCCAATGAGATGAAAAGCCGTTTGCTTGGAGTTCCTCCAGAGTTGTTTGAACTTCATGGAGCCGTCAGTGAATCAGTCGCATGTGCGATGGCGATCGGCGCTGCGCAGCGTGCGAATGTTCGTTTCGCCGTCAGTGTCACAGGTATCGCCGGCCCAAGTGGTGGAACAGAAAGCAAACCCGTCGGCACAGTTTGGATCGCCGTTGCAGATCGAAGCGAAAAAAAACCATCTCAAAGTGTGAACGCAAGATGCTTTCTTTTTACCGGCGATCGCGCGACGATTCGCGACCGCACCGTCCGAGTTGCCGTGCAACTTGTCAGACTCGCAGCACTTGGGAAATCGGATGTTCCAGTACTGTGGGAAGTTCCCAAGAATCCAGAGCGCACGAAATGAGTGATCGAGTTTTTGTTGGCATCGGATCAAATATTGGTGATCGTGCCGAAACAATTGATCGAGCACTTGTACTTCTTGGACTTGTTCCAAATTGCAGAGTGATCCAGTGCAGTTCACTCTGGGAGACTGAACCAGTTGGTCCGCCCCAACCAAAATATCTCAACGCTGTCGCCGAAATCAGGACCGATTTGGAGCCCTTTATTTTTCTCAACGCACTTCTTGAAATCGAAAGGTCGCTTGGTCGAGTACGCAGCCCACAAGAACGAAACGCTCCGCGAACAATTGATCTGGACTTGCTACTTTTTGGAGATAATATTGTGATGGAATCGAATCTAGAAATCCCGCATCCAAGGCTTGGAAATCGCCCATTTGTGCTCATCCCACTTCTTGAATTGGATGACACTCTGCGACATCCCGGCACGGGTGATCTGCTAGTATCTTTTCTCCCTGCAGAACGAGGAAACGATGGTGTTGTCATGTGGCGCACCCGTACAAATCCCACCGTTGCATAGGAATATTGGAACCGACATGAAAACTCTTCACCGAATCGTGACTGCCTCAACCCTCGCAGTTGGATCATCTCTGTTTGCTCAAGATGTAAAGCCTGCGACTGCGCCACCAACTCCGCCAACCCCTGCGGGACAGGCGGCTCCTGCGCCACCAACTGAAGCCGACATTGCAAATGCACCAATTGATGAAGATCAGATGGCTGCAATGTTCCCCAAGTCGCCAATGAACGCTGAATCCTTCGATGCAGCGGCGAAATCCCCTGAAGCAATTGCCAAAGGTGTTGCGATGCTTGATCAAGTTGCTGCTGCGTACAAGGCCGCACCCGCAATGACGGATACGGTTGTTTATACGGTCAAGATTCCTGGTGGTGAACAAAAAGAATCAATCTCCATTTCGATGGGTGCTGGTCAAGATATGCAAGTCAAAGTTGCGACAATGAACCTGACTTGTGTCAACGGCTCTGTCTACTTTGCCGACGAGTCTATGGCGGACAAGTTCGTTCAAGTTCCCCTTGATGGAACTCTTCTTAACACTCTTGAGCAAAAGTTTCAAGGGATGGAATTTCCAGTGCCACATCTTGCACTTCGCAGCGCTGCACCTGGGAAGGCTGTTGATTCCTTCGGCTTCGGCGGTACAGAATTTGAGAAGGTTTCTGGATACCAAGAGAAAGACGGCTCTGCGCAAATCCTTCTTGACGGCGGCGAAAGTGACATGATGCTTACGGTCAATTCAAAGACCAAACTTCTATCGGCCATGTCGCTTGTCATGAGCCCTCCAGGAGCTCCAGCGGGAATTCGATTCACAATCAACTTCACGCTCGACCCCAAGACAATGGATGTGCTTACACCAGCAATTTCATTTGATGCTGCCGGACGCAAGGCTGTTGCATCGCAAGAAGAAATGGTTCCAACTCGTCCAGAAGCAATCGCAGTCGGCGCAGTTGCCCCAGGATTCTCTTTGCAGGATCTCGGTGGAAAGACTGTCACGCTTGAGGACTTGCGTGGAAAAATTGTTGTCATTGATTTCTGGGCAACGTGGTGTGGACCTTGCCGAAAGGGTCTGCCATCGATCAATGCGCTCGCTCAATGGGTTGCCGAAACCAAGCAGCCTGTTGTCGTGCTTGGAATCAATGTCTGGGAACGAGGAGATAACACCGTTGAGAAGTCCAAGGACTTCTGGACCAAGCAAGCTTTCGTCTTCCCAACACTGCTCGATCATCCGGGCGATGTTGTGAAGCAATATGGTTTTGACGGCATACCTGCAACCGTCATCATTGGCATGGATGGAAAAGTTGTGAATGTCCACACAGGATTTGATCCAAAGAGCGATTTGGTAGGCGACTTGAAAGCCGAGATTCTCAAGGCAATCGGTACAAAAGGCTGATCCAGTTTCTGATTTATTTTCATTGAAAAGTTCTGCGCGTGTCCGACAACAATGACATTTTCTATGTTGTTGACGGGCACGCGCAGTTTTTTCGTGCCTATTACGCAATCCGCGGAGGAATGACCAGCCCGACAACGAACGAGCCCACACATATGGTCTATGGCTTCGTCGGGATGATGATGCGTCTTCTTCGTGAACAGCGACCGACATCGCTTGCGTTGGTGATCGACGCAGCGGGGGATCAACGGACTTTTCGTTCGCAGATTTATGCGCAGTACAAGGCAAATCGAACGCCGCCGCCGCTCGATTTTCATGGACAAGTGCAACGATGCCTTGAATTCACCAAGTTGCTTGGTGTTCCAGTCTTTGCAATCGAACAAGTCGAAGCAGATGATGTCATCGCCACAATCGCTCGACGAGTTCAACGCGAGAAGTCCTCGATGCGAATGCGAATTGTTTCTCGCGACAAAGACCTTTCGCAATTGGTCGATGCGCGGACAACGCTCTTTGATCCTCAGACTGGAATTGATCTTGGACCAGAGCAACTCTTCGAAACGAAAGGCGTTCGCGCAGATCAAGTCGCAGACATGCTTGCCCTTATGGGAGATACTTCGGACAATATTCCAGGAGTCGCTGGCATCGGCCCCAAGACAGCCGCCCAGTTGATCACGACATATGGTTCGATAGATGGTCTGTTGGCCAATCTTGATGCGCTGACTCCCAAGCGTCGTGATTCGATTGTTGCCGCACAAAGCACGCTGGCACTTGCAAGGCAACTTGTCGCTCTCAAGGATGATTGCCAGATAGATTTTTCTTATGACGCCGCTCGACTGGACTTGAATCGAGCAAATGTTCCTGCAATCTTGGCACTTCTTGGAGTTCTTGGATTTGGTCGATTGCGGAGCGAAGTTGAAGCTCTGCTCTCTGGAAAGTCCGTCATTCCTGCCGTGGATAGTCGCACTCCAGCGCCAACAACTCCGCGTGCAATCACACCTGCGCCAAAAGTTTCTCGTCGCACACCTGCTGATGATGCCGCAGATGCTCCGCTCTTTGCGGCACTTATTGATACTGAACAATCAACAGCGATTGATGGAGCAGCGATTGCGCTCTCGCATCCAGTTCACAGTGCGGAGTACGCAATCGCACGAACGACTGCTGAAATTCAAGCAGTGATCGCGGATGCGCGTATGGCATCTACCCAAGGCGCAAAGATTTCATTCGACACCGAGACTGATTCTCTCAACAGAGTTGTCGCGAGACTCTGTGGAGTGAGTCTTTCTTGGCGCAAAGGCCAGGGGGTGTACATCCCAACTCGCTCGCCAGATCCTTCGACACATTGTTCGACGACCGAAGCTCTCGATCTTCTTCGACCTCTCTTCGAAGACGCGACCGTTGGCAAAGTTGCGCACAACGCTAAATTCGATATTCAAGTTCTTCGGCGTCATGGCGTCATTGTTCGTGGACTTGTTGGTGATTCCATGGTTGCCTCGTATGTTGTCGACGCAACTCGCATAAGTCACTCGCTCGATGCTCTGGCGCAATCCCAACTGGAATACACATGCGTTCCAATCAAGGACCTGATTGGAAGTGGTGATTTTCAGCGAACATTCGATCAAGTTCCCATCGCTCTTGCTGCGCCATATGCGGCGGAGGATGCGGATATCGCATTGCGCCTCGATCGAATCTTGACTGATCGAATTGATGCGGATGGACTTGGTGCTTTGTACAGAAACATCGAAGTGCCTTTGATCGATGTTCTTGCAGAATTGGAATTCAACGGCATCCTTGTCGATGCACCCGAGCTGGAAAGGCAATGTTTGCGTCTTTCCGCTACGACCGAGGATTTTCGAAATTCGATCATCGCGCTTGCTCCTCATGCGTTCAATCCAGATAGTCCCAAACAATTGGCTACGGTTCTTTTCAATTCGCCGACTGCGCAGCCTCCAGGACTTGGACTGAAGTCATCAAAGAAAGTTCAAGGTGGACCGAGTACGGGAATTGAAGTTCTCGAGAGACTGGCAGGGGATCCAACGGTCGAAAGTGAATTGCCAACTCAAATGATCGAATATCGCCGATTGAAAAAGTTGGTGGGAACATATCTCGAAGCATTGCGCCATTCCATCCAACCAACAACTGGACGCATTCATGCATCATTTCATCAAACGGGAACTGCAACTGGACGATTGTCTTCAAGCGATCCCAATATGCAGAACATCCCCATCCGCACGCAGGTTGGTCGCGATATTCGGCGTGCCTTTGTTGCTCCGCCCAAATACGAACTTCTTGCCTGTGATTATTCACAGATTGAACTTCGCGTTCTGGCGCATTTGGCGAATGACCCTGCGATGATCGCGGCTTTCCAAGCAGGCATCGACATCCACACTGCAGTTGCCGCAGAAGTCAACGGTATCGATCCTTCACAAGTGACCGATCAACAGCGGAGCGGTGCGAAGATGGTCAACTTTGGAATCATCTATGGCATCACGCCATGGGGGCTGGCGCGTCGCCTTGGTGCTGGAACAACTCCTTCGCGAGCACGAGAGATCATCGATGGATATCGACATCGCTTTTCGCGCATCGACGCATTTCTCATTCAGTGCGTGGAAGAAGCCAAGAGTCATGGCTTCGTGACAACACTCTATGGTCGTCGCCGAGCTGTACCGCAAGTGCATTCGCCAAATGCTGGCGAGCGATCTCTTGGCGAGCGGATGGCGATCAACACCGTTGTCCAAGGGACCGCCGCCGATCTGATCAAGATCGCAATGGTCAATATCCACAAAGAGTTGTCATCTGCATTTCCAAATGTGCGAATGCTGCTGCAAATTCACGATGAACTGCTCTTCGAAGTTCCAGCATCGGACTTGAGTGCAGCGCAGCCTTGGATCGTAAAGCACATGGAATCTGCCGCGAATTTGCGGGTTCCTCTGCGTGTTGAATCATCGCACGGCGTCAATTGGTTCGATGCGAGTTAATCAAAGGGCTTTCAGATCGAACAGGGATTTACCGCTGCGGTTGACGAACATCGGCGCTGCGATAACATCACCAATTCGGAATCGTTCATCGGTTTCGGAGTTACTTGGGGCGGTAGCTCAATTGGTTAGAGTACCGGCTTGTCACGCCGGTGGTTGCGGGTTCGATTCCCGTCCGCCTCGTTTCGTAAACCTCCGCACGCGGATTCGCATGCGGAGGTTTTTTATTTCATTTTCGCTCGCGCCTGTCACGATTCTGAATGAATTTACACACGCCATTTGATATTGCATCCAATCGAAGGTCGCTGAAAAGCAGAGGGAGCGCGTCCGTCAAGTATTGCATCAAGTGCCGCTCGCAAATCTGCTCCGGTGACGGGTGTATCACTTTTTGGTCGGCTGTCGTCGAGTTGACCGCGATAGACCAACTGATGTCCCGCATCGAAGAGGAAAAAATCTGGTGTGCATGCCGCGTCGAATGCTCGCGCAACTTCTTGTGTCGGATCGTGCAAATATGGAAAAGTCCATCCTTGTTTTTTCGCCATTTCGGCCATGTTTTTTGGTGAATCGCTCGGATATGCCACCTCATCATTCGAACAAATTCCAATGACTTCGATACCTCGCAAAGGATATTCACATCCAAGTCGTGCCAATTCGCTTTGCATATGCACGACATATGGGCAGTGATTGCAGATGAACATCACCAATATCGGCTTGCCGGTGAAGTCGGTGTTTCGAAAAGTTTTTCCGGATAACGCGTCCTTCAGTGCAAAGGATGGGCAGGAAGTTCCAAGTGGAATCATGGTGGACGGGGTGACTGCCATTGCGATACTCCTAAAGAATTCAGAAAAGCGAAGCACACAAAGAACGACGATGATGACATACTAATCAATGATGCCGCATCGGCCAGAAGATGATGATCGGGATGAAGACCCAACAGACGAAGATGTCGAAAGGTTTTCATATCCCGCGCTTGGCCGTTGTCCAGAGTGCGGTCAACAGGTGATTGAGGACGCTGAGATCTGCCCAAAGTGCCATTCATTTTTATGGGATGTCCCTCAGACGAAGAAGAATTCGAAAATGTCAAGCATGCGCGGAATCTTCATCTTGCTGACGATTGTTCTGATTCTCACGCTGAGTGGCCTGATGGCCGTGCTTCTTCGCTAATCCGAAGCCTGCGAAAGACTTGGCTGTATGGAAGGCGCTTGAGAAACTGGAAATTCAACAAGCACAGCAACAGGTGGCACTTTCCCCGCCGAAAGTTGCAGAAGGCTGTTCGCAACTGAATGCACGAGATTTTCTATATGACCTCGAGCCATTCGTTCAGCGGCAAGCATGCATTCTGGTCGTTTGGCGATTTCTATCGCGCGTGGTTTCAGTTGGCCTTTCGCTTTCGCAGTGAGAGCGTCTTTTCCCGACCACGGATTGATCGTCTGAATTCCGCTGCCGAGTGAAAGTGTTTCAATACCAGCTTCGTCGATTGCGATGAACTCTTCGTCGACTTGTGGCAATGGCATTTGGCAATACACAGCAATTCCGCGTTCGCCAGTTCCTTGATCCACCGTGAAACTCCAGCGAAAATTTTCAATGGTGAGTTGTTCGAGCGGGATGAAATACTGAACTCCAACCTCACGCGCAGATGCTTGGCCGAGCACTGTTCCCACTGCGGATGTTTCGACGATCTGCGCCAAGACATCGACTCGAAGCGAGCCCACAACAAGTTTCCCGTGATCGTCAAAGCGGCGGATTCCAGCCAAGATCGCTGTTCGAATCTCGACCTTGGGTTTGAGAATTCCACCAAGCCAATCAAAAACTCCGCGAACAGCGTCGCTTCCAGCTTGAAGCAGAGTTGCTGGCAGGCGAAAAATTTCGCGGACAATATGTGCAAGCCCCAAGACCGCCGCGCTCAACACAACGACTGCGGCTATCACCAACAGAGAGAGCGTCGATTGCCCTTGTTGAAATAAAAGGACCGCGACGACCAAGAGAAGTAGAAATGCGATGGCTCCAATAAGCGCGGGCGCACCAAATTTTCTCGGCAAATTCGTCAAAATCTCAACGCCCCCCGGAAGAAAAAAATGCCCCCTGAAGGATTCGAACCTTCGACCCGCGGATTAAGAGTCAGCTGCTCTACCAACTGAGCTAAGGAGGCGCGATGCGGGCAGGAAGTATAGCGGTCTTGCGAATCTTTGGTCATTTCTTCCCGCAGCACTGTTTGTATTTTTTACCAGATCCACAGGGACAGATCTCATTTCTCCCGACCGCCATCGGGCCACCGATCGGTACAACGACTTTCGGCGCGCGATTCATTGAAGTTCCAGATGCAGCCACTGCCGCCGCTGTCCGACCTGTCGGTGCGCCGGCTTGCTCGGCGATTGCGATATCTCGCTCTTGCGCTTGCGTTGGGACCACCGATGCAATGGGAGCGGCGGCGGTTGATTCTGCGCTCTTTTCTGCAGTTTGATCGATTTCCGTTTCGGTTGTGACGACAGGTGGCGTAGCAGGGCGCATCGCTTGTGGCGACAACTTCCCCTTGAAAACTAAATCAGTGACTCGCTCGCGCACATTGGAAAGCATCTCGCCGAACAATCTGGAAGATTCCTTCTTGAATTCAATCCGCGGATCCTTTTGGCTGAACGAACGGAATGAAATCGAATCGCGCATCTGATCCATACTGTGCAAGTGATCTTTCCACGCTTGGTCGAGAATCTGGAGCAGCACAAAGCGCTCGAATTGTTCCAGTTCTTCGCGAAGCAAGCGCAGGAGTCTTTGTCGCAGGAAACTCTCTGGGTCGATCTTGACTTCAGTTCGTTCTGATTCGGTCAAGCGGATGAAAACGTTCTGAACCAACCATCCGTCAACTGCATCGGTCATGACATCTGCGCTTTCAGCCGCACCAGGTGTTGCTGCGCGAAGTGCGGCAAGAATCCGAGTGACGCGATCATTGATGCGATTGGAATCCCATGTTTGCGCTTCAGTCAACAAGATTCGCCGAAGTTCGGCAGGCTCTGCGGATGGCAGTGCCTGTGGAGTCCAATTCAATTCGAAGCGACCCCGCGCCCAACCACAAAACTGAGTCAACGCCGCTTCAGGAAAAGCTTGGATATTGATATTCACGAATTCGATGGCGAAGTCGATTGGATACTCCAACTCTCGTTTGCGATATGCGGCACGAACGGCCTCTTGCAATCGGCGGGTTGCTTCAATTGGCTCGCGCATATCGCCCATCTTCTGCGCATCAAGCGGTGAACCAAGCATCCGTTCGGCCCAGTGCAGTAAATCCTTGGCACCGTATCCCGGCAGGAGATATGGTTCGAGCGGACTGAGATCGATCGTTTCAAACTTTGCATTTGATGCGGCCTCAAGGCGTTCAACAATTCCAAGTCGTCCTTCTTTCTCGATGATGTCATCTGTGATCACTACGCTGTATGTATTGAGCGCCCATTCAATCACTCCAGCACGATCCCATTCGGAAGGGTCAGAATCCTCGGGTATATATTCGCCGATGGTGACATTGATCTGTGAAGATGCCTCCTCAGGCGCATCGGTCAAAATTGTTTTCATCACTTGATCGCGGTCTTTTCCCTTGAATCGTTCGGCGTCGATCATGACTCCAAATGCCTCCCAGACCCACTGCGAGATCGCTCCAGGAATATGCATCGGCGAGAGATATGTTGCGACTGCGTCTGCAACAGCTTCGTCTAGAAACTTCAAGACAACATCTTTGATTGCTCGACCTTCGAGAATCGGCTGACGACGACCATAAAAGTTTCGACGCTGAACTTCCATCGGTTCGTCATAATCCAGGATGCTCTTGCGTATCTGAAAGTTCCGCTCTTCAACTTTGCGTTGAGCTTTCTCGACCGCACGGGAGAGCATCGGCGCTTCGATCGCATCGCCTTCTTTCATTCCCATACGGCTGAGCACGTTGAGTGTGGTTCGTCCAGCGAACATCTTCATCAAATCGTCATCCAACGCGAGATAGAACCGCGTTTGACCTTCGTCTCCTTGCCGACCAGAACGGCCTCGAAGTTGATTGTCAATTCGGCGACTCTCGTGTCGTTCCGTTCCGACGATATGAAGTCCGCCGAGTTCGTCAACGGTTGGGAAGAATTTCAAGCGGTGAATGCTCCATCCAGCTTGATCAAGTTCAGATTCCAATGCTGCATTGGACATCGTTTGGATCTTCTTCGCAGGCAGATCACGCGCTTCAGTGACCCAGTGTTGCAACAATTTTCGTCGCACCTCGTCAGCACTCATCGCTTCGATTTCCTTGGCGGACAATCCCATGGATCGACTGGCGATGTGGCGATGAATGAGAACCAAACACGCTTCTTCGCCGGCAGCAGCATCCGCTTCGCGTGGCGCAATATCTCTGCGCTTCCAATGTTCAATCAATGCCGCGGGTTGCAGCGGAGTCAACTTGATGTCCGTACCACGGCCCGCCATGTTGGTGGCGATCATCACCGCTCCAAGTTGACCCGCACCGATGATGATTTCTGCTTCGCGTTCGTGCTGCTTTGCATTGAGAACTTCGTGGCGAATCCCATGTCTTTCCGTCAGCATTCGACTGAGCATCTCGCTTTTTTCCACACTCGTCGTTCCAACAAGCACGGGCGCTCCAGTGTCATGGATACGCTTGATTTCATCGACGATTCGTTCCCATTTATCTTTCTGCGACAAGAAGACAAGGTCTTGTCGATCAATCCGAACAATCGGAACATTGGTTGGAATCGACACAACCGACAATCCATAGATTTCATGGAATTCAGTCGCTTCCGTATCCGCTGTTCCTGTCATTCCAGAGAGTCGCTTATAGAGTTTGAAATAATTTTGAATCGTGATGGTCGCCATCGTCTGCGTTTCTTCCTTGATACGCACGCCTTCCTTGGCTTCGACAGCTTGATGCAAACCGTCTGACCATTGTCGTCCGACCATCTTTCGACCCGTATTCTGGTCAACGATCACGACTCCCAATTGTCCATCCTCGTCGGCTGCGACGACATAGTCACGGTCGAGTTGATAGACCGTATGCGCGCGCACAGACTGTTCGAGAAGATGGGGCATATCCATATTTTCGCCGACATAAAACGAACCAATTTTCGCTTCTTTCTGTGCTTCTTCCACACCTTCATGAGTCAATGTCGCACGCTTCTTGTCCATTTCGAGTTCGTAATACTGGATGAATCGATCTCGTTCGCGTTCTAGAACTGGCAACTGCTTGCGCGTATCTTCGAAGCGTTTCTTCATCGCAGGGACTAAAGATTTGTCGCGAGCATTGCGAATGTCACCTTCCGCGCCAGCCATCGCCGCACGGCAATGTTGCACTTTGTCCTCGGCAGCCTGCCACTCTTTCTGCTTGCCAACAAGGTAAATCGCCAAGCGATTTGACAATTCATATCGCGGCTGAGCGTTGTACGCAGGCCCCGAAATAATCAACGGCGTTCGCGCTTCGTCGATCAGGGTCGAATCGACTTCGTCAACGATTGCAAAGTGGCGGGAACGCTGCACTTGATCGATTGCACGCACTTTCATGTTGTCGCGCAAATAGTCAAAGCCAAATTCGCTGGTGGTTCCATAGACCACATCGCAGGAGTATGCAGTTGCTTTTTCGCTTGGTCTCTGCATATGCATCGGATGAATCGCACCGACAGTCAGGCCGACTGCATAAAAGAATGGAAATGTCCAATCGCGATCGCGCTGAACCAAATAGTCATTCACGGTGACGACATGAACCTGCTTCTCTTCGGAAGCCGCCAAATAGCACGCCAGAGGTCCAACGATTGTTTTTCCTTCGCCGGTTTTCATTTCGGCGATGCGGCCTTCGCTGAGGACAATTCCGCCAATAATCTGCACATCGAATGGTCGAGCGCGAAAGGG
This sequence comes from Planctomycetia bacterium, assembly GCA_005792145.1. Lineage (GTDB taxonomy): Bacteria > Planctomycetota > Phycisphaerae > Phycisphaerales > SM1A02 > F1-60-MAGs104. The sequence continues at coordinate 16,235 of SXSS01000065.1, forward strand.
TGGACGGCTTTCTGGCAGGAGTTCGCGGACTGCTTGATAGACCACGATTGGAATATCGATCAATTGCCACGCGGAAATATCACCGTGGCAACCTTGAAGGTCGCCTGAAGGTTCGCGCGGAGATGTTGCAGCCATTATCGCTTGAGTTTCGAAAAATGCCTTGCGAGCTGGTTCTGGAAGTCGCTGAGGATCGAATCCAAGTGCTGGGTTGAAGATATTTCGGATTCCAACGGAGCGGTCCATTGCTTCTCGTCCACACGCGAAGATTTCAGGAATCATGTCGTATGGTTTTTCACCTTTGCGAACACGCTCGCGGAAAATATGAATCATCCCTCGAATCTCTGAATCGCTCATTGCGGCAAACTTGGCTTCGAGGCCGCTGACTTTATCGACGATGCGCAGATAGCGGCGCACCATGCGCTGGTTTTGAGTTCCGAATGTCTTGCGAATAAAAAAGTCAATAACTGGAATTGGCATTTGAGAAAACTTTCAAGAAGAGGCGGAAGATTCCGCCGAGGTTTCATAAATAAGAAGTTGTACGCAGGGGACGCTTACATCAAGCGTCTTGGGAGTCCTAGGCCCTTCAGCGGGCGAGGAACTCATCAAGCCCGAACGGACGGAGGAGGAACTGCTCCCAAACATGCGTCAATCGAAACCATTGACCAAAGATTTGTCAAAAATCCAGAGTTGCTGCTGTTCTTTGCTTTGCGAAAGCAAAGAGAGCCAGCTTGAATCGATCTTGCCGTAGCGGTGATGTCACTTTCCCCAAGCATGAAATCCGAATCGACAGCAACAATCTTGGAACCACCGAAAACGATGGAAGTTCCAGGGCAGACGAATGGCGCACCAAGTGCGGCAAGGGTCAGCAGCAGAGCAAAGAGAGTTGGGTGCAGAAGAGGAATCACGGTTCGTGCTATTGTGGCACCAATTCATCGTCTCGGCAAGTAAACTTGTATGCTTTTTGATTGCTCTTCGTTTCATCTTTCGTTTTGTCTCAAGAATGGTCTTTTCATTGGGGTGGTAGCTCAGCGGTCCAGAGCCCCTGACTCATAATCGGTGAGACCTGGGTTCGAATCCCAGCCGCCCCATTTCACAGCGCGTGGGCGCTACTCTTCGCTTCGTGTCGACGCAGATAACTCGCATCTTCGATTCTCTTCGTGCCGAAAAGAAAACTGCGTTGATGCCTTTCGTGACTGGAGGTTATCCATCTTTGGATGTGACCACTGCCGCAATCGAGGCGATTGCTCACGCCGGCGCATCGATCATCGAAGTCGGTATTCCATTCAGTGATCCGATCGCAGACGGACCAGTCATCGCTGCAAGTATGCACGATGCATTGCAAGCCGGCGCTGATCCGCGCAGTGTCTTCAGAGCCGTGCAAACTGCGCGCGCAAAGACTTCAGTTGGATTGATCGCGATGGTGAGTGTTTCGATTGTCACAAGAATCGGCGCAAAAACTTTTGTTTCACAAGCAGCCGATTCGGGCTTCAATGGATTGATCGTGCCTGATATGGATCTTTCGCAAGCTCAAGAACTTTCTCTACTTTGTCAAAGTCGCGATATTGCCCTGGCATTGCTTGTCGCGCCAACAACTTCACCAACTCGTATGGCGCAGATCACCGAAGCTTGCAGAGGTTTCATATATCTCTTGGCTCGAGCAGGTTTGACAGGCGAACAAAAAGCCAGTCCGGAGATTTCCGCATCGGTCAATGCAATTCGATCGGTCAGTTCACTTCCAATTGCAGCAGGATTTGGAATTTCAACTCCAGAACATGTCGCGGCGGTGACGAAATATGCGGACGCGGCCATTGTCGGCAGCGCAATCGTAGGGCGTATGGGCAAAGGCGATCCTGTGAAAGCTGCCGCTGATTTCACTCGACTGCTTGCGACTGGTCTGCGAACGGGATTGCCCGTGTCATCAGATTCAAATTGAGTTTCGACCCTATCCTTCCTCCTTCGATGGTGGCAAGATCGAATCCAATATCTCCTTCGGTGCCGGAGCCCAAAGGGCACGAAGATATGAACCGTGAAATTCTTGTCGTGAACTCTGTCACAGTCGACTATCCGGGAGTTCGTGCGCTTGATTCCGTCTCGCTTGCATTTCGTACTGGCGAAATTCACGCGATTGTCGGCGAGAATGGTGCTGGAAAGAGCACGATGATGAAAGTTCTCTCGGGAGTGATACGGCCGACATCTGGATCAATGATGCTGAAGGGGACTCAACGGCAATTCACTCGACCTTCCGATGCGATTCGCGCAGGAATTTCGATGGTCCACCAAGAACTGCATCTCGTTGGAACACTCAATGTCGCGGAAAATGTTCTTCTCGGTCGAGAACCAACTCGATTCTTTGGCGTTGCCGTTGACCAACAACAGCAACGCATCAGAGCTGGCGAACTTCTTCAACAACTTGGAGGTGACTTCGATCTTTCCACGCCCGCATCGGATTTGTCGATTGCGCAACAGCAATTTGTTGAAATCGCAAAGTGTCTCGCAAGCGATGCTCGTGTTCTGATCTTCGACGAACCAACGGCTGTCTTGGGTGAAGTCGAAGCCAATCGACTCTTTGCTGTTATGCGTCGCTTACGCGACGAAGGTCGCTGTGTCATATTTATCTCGCATCATCTGGACGAAGTGATTTCCGTTGCGGACCGAATCTCTGTTCTGCGTGACGGGAAACTGGTGCAAGCATTTGCCCGCAATACAAGCGGAATTGTTCAAAGTAAAGATGGTTCCGTCGCTGATGAAGGGCGACTTGCGCATGCGATGGTTGGTCACGAACTTTCGTCGATCTACCCAGAAAAGTTTTATTCGACATCTCATTATCCCAATTCCAAGAGTGCGGCAATCGAACTGCGCAATTTTGGCGCCAAGAAGAAATCGCACAGCATCTCATTTTCTGTTGCACCTGGCGAGATACTTGGCATTGCTGGCCTCGTTGGAAGCGGTCGAACCGAAACTGCAGAAGCGATTGTTGGGATTCGACCTTGCGAGGGAGTTCTGCTCGTCGAAGGTCGTGAGATTCGATTTGGCAATCCACGCGCAGCCATTCGTGCGGGAGTCGCATATGTCAGCGAAGACCGTAAGAATCGAGGTCTCCATCTCACACTTTCGTCGATCGCCAACATGATGCTCCCGTCGCTGGACAAAGTCTCTCGGATTGGCGGAATCATGATTGATTCTCAAACCGAGCAGCGGATTTCTCAGGACTGGATTGATACTTTTCAAATTCGTTGCGCTCGACCAAGGCACGCCATTTCTTCGCTCTCTGGTGGGAATCAACAAAAATTCTCACTCGCACGCTGGTTGGAAGCCAGACCCAAAGTCTTGATCATCGACGAACCCACCCGCGGTGTGGATGTCGGCGCCCGTGGCGAGATTTATCGAATCATCGCCAAACTCGCACGCGAAGGTCTTGCGTGTATTGTGATCAGTTCGGAACTTCCCGAAGTCATCGGTCTTTCTCACCGAGTCATCGTGATGCGCGAAGGAACAATCGCCGGCGAAATACCCTGCGAACGATTGGCAAGAAAAGACTGCCAAGAACGGATTGTTCGCATCGCATCGGGACTCTCTGAAGAAAGCAGTCCCCGCATATGAACCCACGCACCGCAAAAATACTTCGCGCTTCGCAGCGAGCGCTTGAGATGTGGGGAGTCCTCGTTGCGTTTGTCATTCTCTTTGCAGTGAGCACATTCAACCAGGGATTTGACTTTCTCAACCCTGAAAATTTCCGTGCGATGCTGAATTCCAATGCGCCGGTTGGCATTCTTGCCGTCGGTATGACACTCGTCATAATTTCCGCAGGCATTGATCTTTCCGTTGGAAGCATGGTGGTTCTTGCCGCCGCCATCGGGATGACCATAATGAATTCGCTGATTGCGAGTGGGACATCCGAATTGAACGCAGTCTTGCTCGGCGGAGCGGTCACAATCTTGGCGGGAACACTCGCAGGAACATTCAACGGCGTTCTTGTCGTGTTTGGTCGCATCGCGCCTTTCATCGCGACTCTCGGTGGGCTCGCCGCATTCAGATCAATGTCGCTTGCCATCGCGGACGCCGGAGAGATTCGATCTCAAAGCGCCACAATGTTCAGCGCGCTCGGCCGTGGTGGAGTTGCAATTCCTGGACTTGTAAACGCAGCGGGAAAACCACTGACAATTTCATACAGCACCGTGATTTTTTTCGCCGTTGCAATCGTCGCACAGTGGTTTCTTTCGCGTTCACGATTCGGTCGACAACTTGTTGCAGTTGGCGCGAATGAGACTGCGGCGCGCTATGCCGGCATTTCTGTTTCATGGGTTCGATTACGCGTGTATGCGATCATGGGGATGCTGGCCGGAATTGCGGCACTTGTTCAAAGTTCACGAATGAATTCTGTCTCGACTGCGCAACTTGGACTTGGCAGCGAACTTGACGCGATTGCCGCCGTTGTGATTGGGGGCACGACTCTTCGTGGCGGATTTGGTCGTGTTTGGGGAACTGTGGTCGGAGTTCTGATCTTGGGGATGATCACCAATATTCTGACGATTTCTGGGGTCAGCCCATACTGGCAGGGAGCAGTCAAGGGCGCGGTTATTGTTCTGGCAGTTCTCGTTCAGCGCAGTTCTCGAGAGTGATTCTGCCCGCCGCAGTTTCTGCGCAAATCGTGTATCTTCTGAAAATGAATTCAAGTAAAACTATTGGGTTTTCTTCTCTATTCGCATCATCCATTTTGGGATTATCACTTTTTGGATTTTCCGCGGAGCTGCCGATTGTTTCGCCATCTGCGTCCAAATCTCCCATCATGCAAGTTGCGAGCGCCAAGATAAAGGTCGGCGTTTCAATTCCTGCAGCAGATCACGGATGGACTGCTGGAGTTGTGTGGTGGGCGAAGGAATGTTCCAAGCTTCATCCAGAAATTGACTGGACAATTGCGACCGCCGAAACTCCTGAAAAACAAATCGCTGACATCGAAGCATTTATGGCAAAGAAGGTCGACGCCCTGGTGATTCTCGCCACGGAATCCGCGCCGATCACTCCAGTCGCCGAAGAAGCACATAGCCGTGGAATCCTGATCGTGAATGTTGACCGCGGATTTCTCAAGCCTGTCGCCGATATTTTTATCGAAGGTGATAACACCGCATTCGGTCGCAAGAGCGCAGAATTCATGGTGGAAAAACTCGGTGGCAAAGGCAAAGCAAAGGGCGAGATCATCATCCTCGAAGGCATTCCTTGCACTGTGAACACTGCTCGAGTCAATGCCGCGATGGAGATTTTCAAAGCAGAGCCTGGCATCAAGATTGTTGGACAGCAAGCAGCGAATTGGAATCGTCAGAAGGCTCTTGAAGTGACGGAAACTTTGCTGACAAAATCTCCCAAAGTCACTGCGATCTGGGCATCCGACGATGACATGGCCCTCGGCGCGGAAAACGCACTCGCGGAAAAGGGAATCACGGGCGTGTGGATTCTTGGCGGGGCAGGGATGAAAGACATCGTCAAGCGTGTGATGGACAAGGATCCGATGTTCCCAGCCGACATCACATATCCACCGTCGATGATCGCAACTGGAATGGAATTGGCATCGACTGTGCTTGTTGGTGGGCAACGTGCGAAGAAAATGCAGTTCATGCCTCGCCACTTAGTGATCGATGTCGATTTGATTCTGCCAGAAAACGCGAAGGATTATTATTTTCCAAACAGCGTTTACTGATCAAAATTAATATCGACGCATCACGCCGATCACAACCCCTTGAATTGCGCATTCACGCACAATGATTGGTTCGAATGCAGGATTTGAAGGTTGCAGTCGAATTGTTCCGTTTCGCTCTTTGAAATAGGACTTGAGCGTTGTCTCGCCGTCTTCGAGCAACGCAACAACACGCTCGCCGTTTCGAGCCGTCGACCTTCGTTCAACGATCACATAATCGCCGTCGAGAATTCCTTCGTCCCGCATCGATTCTCCTTCGACTTGGAGAGCGAACATTTCGCCGCGCCTTGCCGTGGTGCGACCGAAAATCTCCTCAAGCTGAAGTTTTTCATCTTGTGCACAGCGTTCGATGGGCATTCCTGCAGCAATCCGACCAAGCAGAGGAATAGAAAGTCCAGAGCCCTCATCAGGACGGACTGCATCTTCGACTTCAGATAAAGAGCGAGCCTTGTTCGGGTTGCGTTTCAGAGCGCCTTTCTCGACGAGAGACTCCACATGTTCGAACACGGTGACTTTGCTCACGGCGAGTTCGTCCGCAATTTCCTGCAGAGTCGGGGAGTAGCCGTTCATTACTCTGAATTGGCGAACGAAGTTGAAGATCCGCATTTGTTTGGGTGTCAGATTCATTTTGTAGATTCATCCTTTGGGTGTCGTTCGTTTGAATTGATACTTGCGATTCTGAAAGCGTCTCGGCGACGCGGCGATACACATAGACAGTTGGTGGGGGAGCAGTGCGACTTCGGCCCTTTCGAAACATGCCAGCTCCAATCATGCCGAGCGCTCTTGATGGCGTTGTCACATTTTGCTTTGTTGAAATTGAATCGGTAAATCCTCTTGAATTGATATGAAGTGGATTCTCTTGAAGGGGAGACTCTTGCACCGTGTGCCCAACCAATCTGGCACCGATCCCGAAAAGTCTTTCGAGCCAGTCGATTGGTTGTTCTACGAAACTGAGATTCTGCCCCGTTGCGTCGCCAGAATTCTGAGAAACGAAGATCATTTCGCCCATTTCATCTGCGACTATTTGAGTGACAAAATCGCCGCCTGGACCAAGACAAATGATGGGTTCGCTGAGTGCTTGAAGCGCCCGATCTCCCCGAAGTTCCCGAAGTTCCCGATCTCCTAAAAGTGATTTGATTTGATTGATTCTTTTCATGATTCTGTTTTCATCGGTTGCTTTGCCTTGGCGCCTTTACATTTGTACGGTATATGTTAGCCTGACATCTGGTCGGGTTCAAGCCCCTTTTTCTTTGCATCAATTAGTATCGCCCATTCGATGCCTGCGACGGACAAACCCGCCCACTCCCAACCCCCTCCAAGATGCTCTAAAGAGGTCTGCGAGGCTTTCCGCCTTGAAAAAGGGATCGTATTCCTCAATCACGGATCCTTTGGCGCTGTACCTGAACCCATCCGACTTGCTGTTGAATCTTGGCGGGCGAAGATCGAGGCTCGACCGATCGAGATGATTGGCCGAAAGATGAAGCAGCACCTTGGCGATGTCAAGGATGTTCTTGGCGAGTACATCGCAACAGAGCCGCATCGAATCGGCTTGATCACCAACGTAACGACTGGTGTTGGTGCAGTTCTTCGCAGCATCGCATGGAAAAAAGGCGACCGAATCGTGATCACCAACCAGGGTTACAACGCAGTTCGTCAAGCGATTCAATATTGTTGCGAACGATTTGGATGTGAGGCGGTCATCCTCGATCTTCCGCTTCCACTTGAAGATCATCAAATTGTTCTTGATCGTTTTATGAAAGTGATCGACACGCACACCCGCTTGGTCATAGTCGATCACATCACCAGTCCAACCGCAGTCATCTTGCCTGTCGCAGAAATTGCCCGCGCGTGTCGCGAGAAGGGAGTTCTATGTTTGGTTGATGGCGCTCACGCTCCTGGAATGATTTCGCTGAACATCGATGAAATTGGCGCCGATTGGTACACCGGAAATTTGCACAAATGGGTGTGTGCTCCCAAAGGTTGTGCATTTCTTGTTGCCTCCGCGCAAACCGAGAATTGGACTCATCCTGAAACAACAAGCCATATGCACGGTCATGGATTTGCGGAAGAATTTGATTGGCAAGGAACGCGCGACTTCGCACCTTGGTTGACAATTCCAGCAGCAATCGAATTTGTTCGCGGTGGATTTCTAGGTGGAATTCGCGAACATAATCATCAGCTCGCGAAATGGGCGCAGAAGAAACTCTGTCAAGACTTTGGAACTCGTTCAGTTTCTCCAATGGATGGTTCGATGATTGGATCGATGGCGACCATTCCACTTCCACCTGCCATTGCACAGCGATTCGCATCAGCAGCGGAATTTCAGGCGACCCTATATGAAACGCACAAAATCGAAGTGCCGATTATTGATTGGGGTGGCGCGTGGTACGCGCGAATTTCAGCGCAGGCTTACAACTGCCAAGAGGACTATTTCGCACTCTCGTCTGCGGTCTCTTCAGAAGCGCTTATGCGCTGAAATCAACTTTTTTCCGCTGGCGGGGTGACTGCTGGAGGGACAGGCGGGATCGTCGGCGGAATCACCGGCGCAATTTGACTCGCAGCCTGAGCTTGCTTGAAAGGAACATATTCCGTGTTGAACCAAGTCCACCAACGCTTCATATCCCAACCATTGTCCGCTGTGGATTGTCCGAAATCTCTCGATGTCAAAGCGATCAGAGATTGATGAGCATCAGATCGATAGTTGTAAACCATCGCATCCTGAACGCGCATCAATACTCCAGTCTGCAGCGTGCCGATCACAGGAATAAATGCGCCGGCATTATCGCCAACAACAGCAGTCACATTTGCGATGTAGTGGGTATTCGTGCCAATTGCGATCCACGCCAAATCACCCTTTGTTTTCTTTTCATCTGCGGTGACTTGCGCGAAGATCAATGATGGAATAACCGCAAACGCGTCAACTTTTCCGGCAAGTAATCCAGAATGATTCACGACAAGGTGTCGTTCGTCTCGCAGTCCGAGTTCAATTATTGCAATGACTTCATCGCACGCTGGACGCACGATTCGCCTGGAAGCTTCGTGTCGTATCGCCGATTCTTCATTTCGAATCGCAATCTTTGCCAACATCCCTTGCCCAAGTCCGCCTTGACTTGCGAGATGATCTAAGAATCCCAAACGCACATCATCTTTTTCATCCTTCATCGCATCCCAAAGTGCCTGCCATGAAGATGGATCTTTCCATTGACTGAATTGAGCGATGTTCTGCGTTCGCGTGATTCCGCGTTGCGTTCCAAACTTCGCGCGCACGAAATCCTTCGCGCTTCGCTCATATGATTGAGGAGTCCCAGCGGATGCATCTGTTGGTTTGAGAATCGCAGGATCAACCGCTGGTGGAATGCCTCCGGTTGAAGGGATCGGTCGCAACAATGAAGGCGGAATTGTTGCCGGCGGATTTGCTTGGATCGGAGGCGCTGCGTATAAAACAGTGGTCACAATCAATGCGGCTGTGATAGCAATTCGCATGCTTCATAGGATAGCACCGATGACCAACAATCCAAATGAATCTCCAAGCATCAGCGAGCCAGATCCTCGGGAACTCTTTGCTCGACTCGGCGAAGAATCGTTTTGGCGCATTGCGCGCGCCTTTTATGCCCGAATTGCTGTCGATCAACTTCTGCGCCCGATTTTTCCAAATGAACTTGAAGAACCAATCCGAAATCAAGCCGAATTTCTCATTCAGTATTTCGGCGGTCCCGAGGCATACAGCATTCGCAAAGGTCACCCACGATTGCGTATGAGACATCACCCATATTCCATCGGTGTTGCAGAGAGAAATGCGTGGGTTGCGGCGATGACAGGCGCGCTTGAAGATGCGCAAATCCCACAACCTGATCGCACAGTTATGAATCGCTATTTCGCGAACACCGCAACTTTCTTGATGAACCGTGATGAGTGATTGCGCTCGCCCGACACGACGAGCGTATTCAATTCAATCTGGGTCGATCGCTCCAACCATCAAATCGCGGCGCGCTATCAAATTGAGCACTTTTTCCGCCGCTTCTCGTGTTGGCCAAGTTCCAATTCGCACCGCGAAAAGTTCTTCTCCCTTGGCGGTATGAATCGTGTCAATGCGAGCAGCGGGAGCCTTTGATCGCTTCAAGTCCCTTGCAAGATCTTTTGAGCGCTGCTTCGCCGCAGCCTGAGTGCTGTAACTGCCAGCGCGAATGGTGAACTCGCGATCAGCAACAGACTTTCCCGCGGGATGACCCACTGTATTTTTCTTTGCATCAAGCTGAGGCGCGACACTTGTTGTCTTTTGCGCGAGCGTCCACGCAGGAGCAGGTGCGATTTCCGCATCATCCGATTTATCCCGTTCTTTGCCAATCACAACAGCGGTTGTGGTTGTTGGAATCTCCCCCATACCTCGCGCACGCTCTGCGCAATCACGGGCACGAATCGAGTCGGACCCAGAAAGCTTTGCAGCAGCTTGTGAATAGAAAACAGCGGCTTCCTGTGGATGATGCTGGGTCAATTTGATGTCGCCAAGCAGAACCAATGCGCCGCCTGCGACGTTTCCATCCTGCGCACGACTTGCTTGCACTGCAAACTTCTGCGCTTGATCCATATCTCCAATTTTGTAAGAACTCATACCGGCGATCAATGCGCCTTGTGCTGAAGTCGCACGATCATCGCTACGAACAAGAGCTTGACTTTCAGAAAGTGCGGCCGCATATCGACCTTCTTCATATCTTGAAACAGCAGAAGACAAATTGCCAACTTTCGGTTGGCTCTCACAGGAGGCGCACGAAAATATCAGCGCGCTACAAATCGATAAGTTGATTGCGCGATACTCGCGCTGGTTGCATCCTTGCACGTGGAGTATCGTACGACCAAGTCGCCCTCTAGCGCAAGTCGATGAAACTTCTTACCAACATTCAACGCAACATTTTGCTTCGCCCATGGCGTGTCGCGGTCATTGATGACCAGCGATCATGGCGAGCATTTGAACTGCTGTTTGTCGCTTGGCATCTTGCCAAAAAGATCAAGTCCCTCTCTGACAAACCACGCATTGGAATAATGCTTCCCACGTCGGGGCTCTTTCCTCCAGCGGTGATGGCTGGTTGGATGCTTGGGCGAACCATCGTCCCATTGAACTATCTGCTCTCCAAATCGGACTTGGAATATGTCTGCGCCGATGCTGGAATTGACGCCTGCATCACGGTTGGGCCAATGGTTGACTTGGTCGGTGGTCTGCCAAGCGGAGTGGCACAAATCCGTATGGATCAGATGAAATTCGGCGGAATTCCGCCCATGCGCTTTTCGAAGCACTTGAAGCCGGACGATCTTGCGGTGCTTCTGTACACGTCTGGAACGAGTGGTCGACCAAAGGGAGTCATGCTGACTGCAGGCAATCTGAATGCAAATATCGAACAGATCGTGGACCGTGCAAAATTCGATCGTCACGACACGATGCTGGGCGTACTGCCGCAATTCCATACATTTGGATTGACGGTTCTAACTTTGCTTCCTCTGGCAATCGGCTGTCTTGCGATTTATACCGCGCGCTTCATCCCTCGCAAACTTGTTGCATTGGCACGCACTCATCGACCGACTGTGCTCGTGGCAATCCCTTCGATGTATGGCGCATTGCGACTGGTCAAAGAAGCGACGAAAGAAGATCTTGCCAGCCTTCGTTATGTGGTCAGCGGGGGAGAACCCTTGCCACAAGCAGTTTCCGAAACTTTCTTCGAACGCTTTGGCATCCGAATCAGCGAGGGTTATGGTCTGACCGAGACGGCGCCAGTCACCAACTGGTGCCTCCCTTCAGAGTGGAAGTGGCGCAGTGTCGGACGCGCGCTCAAGGATGTCACCGAGCGAATCGTTGACAACGATGGAAATGATGTTGCCGCCGGCGGTGAAGGCGAAATTCGCATTCATGGTCCAAATGTGATGGCGGGATATTGGAATCTGCCAGTAGAGACCAAAGCAGTCTTTGACGAGAAAGGTTTTTTTCGTACAGGTGATATGGGACGCATCGACAGCGATGGACATCTCTTTATCACCGGGCGCATCAAAGAAATGATGATCATCTCTGGAGAAAATGTTTTCCCGCGTGAGATCGAAGAAGTCCTTGATCGTCATCCTTCGGTGAAGGCGAGCGCAGTCATTGGAATGCCGGATGATTCTCGCGGAGAACTTCCCGTTGCATTCGTCGAATTAAAAGAGGGTGAGACCTTCGATGAGGTTGCCCTTCGAACTTGGTGTCGTGAGCATCTCGCGCAGTTCAAAGTTCCAAGAGAAATCCGGCTTCTCGATCCACTTCCTCGTAATCCAACTGGCAAGATTATGCGCAGATCGCTGAAGATCGCGTGAAGAGCGAAAAGTTCACGAACAAATTCAGGGCGGGCAAGCACCCCAACCGCTGAGCAGAAGAGTGAGATCTGCTCCATCGGTTATGCCGTCACCAGTCACATCCGATTCACTCGTATTCCAGCCAGAAAGTAGAAACGACAAATCTGTTCCATTTCGTTGCCCGTCATTGTTGTAATCAGCCAGACACGCGGCACAGGCGGTTTGAGTTGATGTCACGGTCAATGTTCCAGCTCCAACTGATCCTCCAACGCTTGCGACCCGCAGGAGATATTCACTGCCACATTCGGCAGTAAAAAGAACCGCGGCACTCTTGGGATTGATAGCGCAATTTGTATTGTCGTCATTACAAACAATGGACGGCAAGGTCGGACTGCATGGGTACGGATATACAAGAAGGGCAGTATCAAACGGTTCCGCTCCACACGTGCTGACAGCGATCTGCCCCCGAGCATTGTTCAGCCGAAACCAGACATCCGATACGACAGGATTTAATCGGCTGCCAGTTATGACAATGTTGTCAATGCGATTTGCCGCGTTACTAAGATTCGCTGCAACAGTCGACTTCATACGAAAAAGGACGCTTGATTGATTCGAAGCCGTTGGTACCTGAATTGTGCGCGTAAACGCTGATTGATAGGTGTTGACATCCCACACAACAGTGCCCGTTCCAGTTGCTCCCGCGGCAATGACTGAGTAACCGGCCAATAGTGTTGTCCATGTTGAGCCGTTGTTTGTGCTCATGACCAGATCAAATGTACCTGGGCCTGCGGAGTTCCGCGCTTGATCCCAGGAGAAAGTAATGCTTCCATAATTGAGAGTGTTCACCTTGACTTGGTAATAGTCTCCGACACTCCAATAATTCGTTCGTAAAGCATGGGCAGAACCATTTCCTTCTAGTGTCGAGTAGGCCGTTAACGGGTTTAAATGCCCGCTCGAGAGCATTGTCTGAGAGGCCAATTGCCCAGAACCTGCTGGGCCATATTCGAATGATGTTCCACTAGGAGGAGGGCTAGGAATTGCAGTTGAAATACTCCACGAAGCAAGGTTTACCGGTGAAAGAGTAATGCAATCAGCTGGAACCGGATTATTTCCTCCAGTTGCTGCAAGAAGTGTGAATGGAAAGACTCCTAGCGAAATCGGAGTTGCCTGCGAGCATTGATCATTGTCGGGAACGGGTGGATTGCAGTTGGCTGCGGCCAAGTCAACACAGATTTGATCCCAAGATTTTTGGCAACAAATTAGATCAATTGCACAAACCGAGTTACAGCAGGTTGCAATCTGACAACCAGGCGTGGAATGCTTTGCAAAGCAATCACCAGGAGACCCGCATGGATTAGAGCAAAGGTCATCCCAAGTCACTTTCAAGTTGTAACTTTGTAGATCCGGACATACGTATGGAAACGATTGTGCGGTTGGAAAAGTGCCGCGCGCAACGACGACATACCACGTTCCAACAGGAACACATTGAATGTGACTTTGTGCAAAACATCCATTAGTCTGAACAAAAAATTCTGCGCTTGAAAGGGGAGCACACGGCTGAGAAAGAAGCGCGACAAAGATTGGAACAGTATCTGTAGAAGTTGGATACAATGTTCCATATTCAGCCTGAATATCGAAACTGACTCTTGCGAGACCGTCGCCATTGGGATCTGTCAGAACAAGTTTGTATGCGTCCAAATCGGGCAAGCCAGCTGTTCCATCAGCGATAAACCGAATGCTTCCACAAATCGTCTTCGAATTCACAACCGTCAAAAGTGTGGTGTTGGGGGCGCCGGTGACGCATGGAGAATTTCCTACACCTGTGGTTGCACAAGGCTCGTTCTCTGCCATTGACTGAGGTGGACAAACAGGCACGCAATCAGTAGTGCAAGTTTGAATTGCAGATGTAGCACAAATTTGATCCCATGCAACTAAACAACAGTGTGGATAAAATTTACAAATCGCTTCGCAGCAAGCAGCATCAGAACAGGATGGAGTGGTATGAACAACCGTGCAAGATCCACCGGTTGGTGAACCACAGGGCGTCGGTGGAGGAGGAGTGCAGGAGATTTGAGCCTGCGACGCGCACTGATTGTCCCACTGGTTCAAGCAACAGAATGGGTCTATTGAACAAACTAATTCACAACAGGTTGGCGTATCACAACCCGGCGTTGTATGCCAAGAAAAGCATGAACCCGTCGCACCGGGAGGGCATAGCTGAGCCGATGCGTATCCGCTCGCAAAGGCAATCAAAGCCATTAGCCCGCATAGGTAGTTGGATATGTGTGACAAGAATTTCAATATAGTCAACAATACGAGAAAAACTCTCATTTTAATCATAAAAAAAATAATTTTACAAGAATCATTTCCACAAAGAAAACCCCCTCAGTCTTTCGACCGAGGGGGTTATTTGAATCCATTTCACAGATTGAACAGAAGTTCAAACTGAGTTATTGCGGGCACTCTCCCCAACCGCTGAGCAGGAATGCAAGATCTGCACCATTGGTGAGTCCGTCACCATTCAAGTCACCGCCAGCGGTTCCCCAAGCGGACAACAAGGTCGCAAGATCAGCGCCGTTGCGAATCCCGTCGTTGTTGAAATCACCAAGGCATACTGGCGAACAATTGACGGGAGTTTCCACTGAAACCGTGAGCGTTCCAGTTCCAGTCGGAGTCGTGGCGCTATAACCACCGAGGGCAATGATGTACTCAATGTCACAGTCGAGTTGCGCTGTCATGATGGAAGTGAATCCAGCGCAACCCACGCCGTCATCGTTGCAAGCGACAACACTGTTTGCTTCGCAAGTTGTTTGCACCGAAAGTCGGGTGTCATGATTTGCAGTGTTGCAGGTCGAGAATGTGTAAAGACCGGCTTGGGTCGGAGTGAACGTATAGAAAATACAGTTGAAATTGGTGTCGGTTCCAAACTGTCCCATATCGCAGAATCCGGCGTGATCTAAATCAACAGTTGCACCAACGCGGTTGAATGCTGTCGCACCCATAGGGAGCACTACAGCCTCTGCACAGGACAAACCTTCGCCACCACCGCCACCACCGCCACCAGAGGAGATGACCATATCACCGTCGCCGAAGTTGGCAGCACCGTATCCACCGATTCGGATTCGATACGAAGTTCCTGCCGTTGCCGCAAGCGTAACTTCGGAAGTCAACGCGCAGAAGTCATCGTTGCATACGACCAAGGCGCCACCGCAACTGTCGTAGATATCAATGCGGGTGTCCCAAGTAGCCGCGGAACAGAGCGAAACGGTGTAATTCTCAGCCGCAGGAGCAGTGAAGGAGAACCAGACATCGTTGAAGAAACCAGCCCCAAATGCTCCACAAGATGGATCAGTTGGATTTTGACCGTCGGTAGACGATCCAGTTGTATCAAATGGATTGTTTCCAACGATTGCGACAGTTGCATCAGCGCAGTTGTCATTGGGAGGACCAACAGGAGCACCCTGCGAAATCAGCAATTCTGTCGTTCCGACCTCTCCATTCCATCCACCAAGGCGGATGATGTAGGTTGATCCAGCTGTCAAATCAGCAGAAACTCGCGATGCGTAGACAGTTGATTCTGGGCAATCGTCGTTGCATGCAAGTTGATTTCCGCCAGCATCTGGGCAACCATCCCACACTTCGATTCCTGTATCAAACTCGGCGCTTGATCCACAAGTTGCAAAGGTGAAACCATCACTCGATGGAGCAACGAAAGAGAAGAAGACATCTTTCGTAAATGCCGCACCACCAAAACCACAGGTCACTTCGCCGAAGCTAGTTCCAGCGTTGACATTGGTGAAAGGATTATCTCCAACAACAGCAACCATTGGTGCGCTGCAGTTATCGCCAGGAGGTGGCTCAAATGAGCAACTCGTCGAGGAAATCTGGAGCGTGTAATCATTTCCCAGTGCACCACCGCAAGGGAGATCGATGAACTGACTTGGCAGCGCAACGATGTAGTAACTACCAGGACCAAGGCAAGCGGTCATTGTGCTTGGGCAAGATCCCGTGCTGGGTGATCCGACAATCGTGCAAGCAGGATTTTCAACGATCGCACAGAAAGATGGGAGATTGCTGTAGAGGTTCAGCGTGATCTGCGTTCCAGCAGTCACTGTGAATCCGTACCAGTCTGTGTCGCGAGTTTGAGTGCTCGAATAGAAAGTTCCGGCAATTGAAGTGTTGAGCGAAGACAAAGCTTGATTTGCTCCGCCACCATTGCAACCACCGTTCGAATCTCCGCCGCAAGCTTCTTCTTCTGGAGTCGCACCAGGAGGAATCGTGCAACCTCCAGCTCCGCAAGCTGGGCAGAGAGTCGCTGCTTGGTTGGCGCAAATTTGATCCCATTCGGTTTGGCAGCAATATGGATCGGCTGCACACACCGTGTCGCAGCAATCTTGGTCATTGCAGCAAGTCGTTCCAGGATTGGAAACGCAGCAATCTCCGCCGCCACCGCCGCCGCCGCCGCCGTCGCCGACAGTGATGGACATAGTTCCAGGTCCGCCCGTTGTGGTGGCGCTATAAACGCCAACAGCGATGTAATAGATAGTTCCAGATGTTGCTGACAAAGTCATG
This sequence comes from Planctomycetia bacterium, assembly GCA_005792145.1. Lineage (GTDB taxonomy): Bacteria > Planctomycetota > Phycisphaerae > Phycisphaerales > SM1A02 > F1-60-MAGs104. The sequence continues at coordinate 32,808 of SXSS01000065.1, forward strand.
ATGCTCGAAAAATTTGCACAACCAGCTCCATCGTCATTGCATACAACAACTGACGCCGCGTCGCAGCCAGTATGAGCAGAGAGGCGTGTATCAACGCCGCTAGCGGTATTGCATGTTGAAAAAGTGTATGTGTCAGTTGTCGAGGCGGTCCACTTGAACCAGACTGTGTTATGATTGGTATCATCACCAAACTGTCCCATATCGCACAGATTTGAGTAGTTCATATCTACTGTAGCACCCGCATTGTTGTACGCAACGTTGCCATCCGAAACAGTGACAGCAGTAGCACAAGTTAGTCCGCCCTGTGCATACGCACCGACGGTGGTACATGTGGCGATCAAAGTTCCAGCCACAAACGTTAAGGTTTCATTACGCATCGAATTTCTCCATGGAAGTTTCTAGTTCAAGTCGGATCCAAAGGCCTTAGGCAATGTTTCTTTCTGAGTTTGATCAGCGTCATGCTTCAGCAAACTGGAATAAAAAACACTACCTGTGGATATGCAAACAATACATCCCAC
>SXSS01000007.1 GCA_005792145.1 Planctomycetia bacterium
CGGCGTTTATTGTTCGACCCCAGAGCAACTTGCGCAAGCAAAAGATCTCGTCGCCAAATTGACGAGTGAGAAGAAATTCAGTCGACCAATTGCAACCCAAGTTGAATTGGCAAAGAAGTTCTATCCAGCCGAGGAATATCACCAGGACTATGTGGATAAAACTGGTCGAGTTTGTCATGTTGGAAATCCGTGGCCTCAGGTTTTGGGCGTGGGGAAATGATCGATTCTTTGGTGATTGCGCTGGCTCTGGCGCAAAATCCAGTCGCACCAATTCCAGCGACGCCAATTCCAAATTCTGACTCTCCACTTTTCAAGTCACTCGAATCTGTGCCGAGCGCACTTCGTTTGCGTGAGTGGCACGACTTGCTCGGTGGCGAACCACATGTCGCAGGAACAGATGGCGACGCAAGAGAGATTCGAAGAATTGACCTGGCATTCCGCAAGATGGGTTTGTTGGTGGAAACGCATGAATTCTGGCCGCTTCTTTCCAAGCCAATTTCAGCGCGAGTTGAAATTGTTGATGCAACTGATGGCGCCGACGCAAATCCAACGGGCGGATCAATGCGGCGTGGCGTACTTTCAGTCATCGAAAAAAATCTTGCCGAAGATCCAGCATCGGCGCATTCAGATCTGACTTGGGGTTGGAATGCATACAGCGCATCGAGCGATATCACCTGTGAAGTTGTGTACGCAAATTATGGAACACGCGAAGACTTCGCACGATTGAAAGAACTTGGTGTCGACGTGAAAGGCAAAATTGTCATCGCGCGATATGGCGGAAATTTTCGCGGGTACAAGGCGAAGTTCGCGCAAGAAGCTGGCGCCGCGGGACTCTTGATGTATATCGATCCTGCGGACAGTGGATTCAAGAAGGGCGATGTCTATCCAGCAGGACCGTGGGCAAATGACTCTTGCATTCAGCGTGGATCAATTCTGAGCCTTGCATATCCCGGCGATCCACTCACGCCTGGAAAACCTGCGACGAAAGATGCTGTTCGACTTGATCCAGATGAGATCGACCTTCCAAAGATTTCGGTACAGCCCATTGGATATGGTGCGGCGGGGCAAATTCTGGCGAAGATGACCGGCAGTGAAGTGACGGATGTTGCGTGGCGCGGAGGGCTTGCGATGCCATATCGCATCGAAGGTGGTTCGGCGCTCAAAGTGCGAATGAAAGTCGAACAGAAAAGAGAAGTTCGTCGCACTGCGAATGTCATCGCTCGTTTGAAAGGGAGTGCCAACGATGGATCGTTCGTTGTCATTGGTTGCCATCATGATGCGTGGGGATTTGGCGCCGCGGATCCACTTGCAGGAACAATCGTGTTGATGGAAACAGCGCGCGCATTTGCAGAGTGCGCGGCGAAGGGATTGCTGCCAAAGAGCGACATCTTGTTCTGTGCTTGGGGCGCGGAAGAATTTGGCATTATTGGTTCGACTGAATGGGTCGAGGCACACGAAGATGAATTGGTGAATGCGAGCGCGTATATCAATTTGGATATGGCGTCGATGGGGCTCAACTTGGGAGTCGGAGCATCCGCATCGTTGCAGAATGCAGTGGCGAAAGCGTGCGGTATCGATCCCGCAAAGATTGGATTGATTGGTGGCGGAAGCGATCATGTTGGATTTCTCTTTCGCTGCGCGGTGCCATCAATCACGATCGGTGCCAGCGGCGCGCCAGGAACAAGTTATCACTCGAACTATGACACGGTTGCTTGGTATCGAAAGAGTGTCGGCGAAGATTATTTCAGCGCAATGATTGTCACGCGTGCGACTCTTGCAACAGCGGTTGAAATTGCAGATCGCGCTGTCCCGCCAGTGTCAGCGCTTTCGATGATCGCATCGATCCGCAAGAATTGCGCAGAGTTGCAAGAGGCAATAAAAAGCCACCCTGGAAAAGATGACCCCATTCGAATCGCAGCAGTGTCGGAAGTTGATGAATGCTTTGCGAAACTTGAAGATGCCGCTCGTGCATTCGATGTAAAAGTGATGGCATCATCTTCTCAAGATAATGTTGCGCTTGCGCAAAATCTCGCTCGGCGGGCGCGTGCGATTGACCGTGCGCTTTTGGATGAAAGTGGTCTTCCTGATCGACCTTGGTTTCGCAACCTCACAATCGCCTCAGATCGATATAGCGGATACAAAGGGACTTCCCTTCCCGCATTGGCGGATGCGCAGGATGGGGCGCAGGCGCAAGCGGCGGCTGGAGCTCTTTGCGCTTCTGCACGGCGACTGAGTGCAATCTTGGCAGAAAAATGACCGACGACAACCTTTATTTCTTGATAAAAGGCGGTTTTCTTTTGAAAAGATCAAATCCAAGCCTATAATTGGATGAGTTTCTGTTTTGAAAAGCAATCACTAGAACAACAAAGAAAGACATATGCGATTTAATAATGCTCTTATCGTTGGACTGACCGCCATCATTAGCTCTTCCGCTTTTGCCGGTATCACACCGATCAGGCCAAAGTTGGTTGTGACAGGATTGTCTTTGCCAACTTGCATTGCAAGCGCCCCTGGCGACAAGACCCGCCTCTTTGTGATTGAAAAGCGCGGAACAATTCGCATCATCGATTTGACCACGGCAACTCCGACTTTGCTCACGACGCCATTTCTCGATATCGATGCATTAGTCAATGGAAGCCAAACTGTAGGTGACGAACTTGGAATGCTCGGTTTGGCATTCGATCCAGAGTATTCAACCAACGGTCAGTTCTATGTCTATTACACGGCAGGTGCTTCTTCGGCTTACACGAACAACCTCGCGCGCTACACGGTTTCTGCGAGCAACCCGAATATTGCAAATTCCACAGGCGTGGTGATGATGACCTGGGCGGACCCGTACTCGAGTCACAACGGTGGATGCATTCATTTCAAGCCTGGAACCCGCAATTTGTATATGGGGACTGGCGACGGCGGAAGCGCCAATGATCCACAGGCAAACAGCCAGAATCTGTTAAGTCGACATGGCAAGATGCACCGTATTACTCCGACTGTCGGAGGCACGACCCCGTATTACACAATCCCATCAGGCAATCCTTTCTTGGGAGGAACAACGACTGCTGATGACACGATTTGGTCCTATGGTCTGCGCAATCCTTGGCGATGGAGCTTCGATCGCGCCAATGGTGATATGTATATCGCAGATGTCGGTCAGAACGCTGCCGAAGAGGTGGACTATGAACCATCGAATGCTGTTGGTGGTCGAAATTATGGTTGGCGCTGCACTGAAGGAACGGTCTGTACTGGTCTGACTGGTTGCACGTGCAATGGCACGACGCTGACTGCGCCTGTACGAACCTACGCACATAACTCAGCGGGCGGATACAGCATCACGGGTGGATTTGTTTACCGAGGATGCGCGATGCCAAATATGCAGGGAATCTATTTTTACGCGGATTATTCGACCAACAATTCGTGGTCAATGAAGATGGTTTCTGGAGCCGTGACGGAATTCGTGACTCGCAACAGCGAATTGCAACTTGCACTTGGTGGTCAAACTGTCAATCAGATCAGTGCATTCGGCGAAGACGATAATGCAGAGATGTACATCGCGGATCTTGGCGGACAGATTTATAAGATTGTGCCAGCAAGTGGAGAAGTTGTTTGCACTCCTCCTGGAAATCCAGCGGATTTGAACGGTGACGGTTTTATTGATGGTGGAGATCTGACTGTCTTGCTTTCTTGTTGGGCAACAACGTGCGGAGATGTCAATCAGGATGGATTTACCGACGGCGGAGACTTAACGGAATTGCTCAGTAATTGGGGTTCGTGATTCAGGCGCGATTCCCGCAGAAATTTGAGATCAAAACCCCAGCAAATGCTGGGGTTTTTTATTCGCGCTTCGTTGAATGCGATTTTGCCCGCACACGCAAATTGATCATTTCGATTACCAGCGAAAATGCCATCGTGAAATAGATCGCTCCCTTTGGAAATGAAACGTGCACAGATTCCAAAATCAACGCAGCGCCGATCAGCACAAGGAATGAAAGCGCGAGTGTCTTGAGAGTTGGATGACGTTCGATCACTCTCGAAACCGCGCCTGCAAAGATCATCATCACGAGGACCGCCAAGACGATCGAAGAAACCATAATGGTCAGGTTGTTTGCCATTCCAATGGCAGTGATGACCGAGTCAATTGAGAAGATGATGTCCATCAAGCAAATCTGGGCGAGGACGATCGAAAGCGCGGCGCGCTTTGCGGTGGGTTTTGAAGAGTTATGCGGCGACTCGACTTGATGATGCATCTCCAAAACAGCTTTGGTCATCAGTACAAGGCCGCCAATTCCAAGCACAAGATCTCGCACACTTGGCTCGAAAGGATGGCCCATGACAGAGATGGCAAAGAGCGGCGTGGTGAGTTTCGCAAGCCAGTCGATGCACAACAAGAGCAGGATGCGGATGCCCATGGCCAGCGAGAGTCCCCAGAATCTAGCGGTTTTGCGCTGATTTTCAGGCAGGCGGCCGCACAGAATTGAGATGTAGACCACATTGTCGATGCCCAGAACGATCTCCAAAGCGCTGAGCGTGACAAAGGCAATGAGGTTGTCGTAGGTGAGAAGTTCCATTGAGTCGGGCGTACGATAAGCAAACTATGACTTCGATGTGCAGATCTCTTTTGATTTTGTTGGTTCTTCTCCTTGCAGGCATTGAGCAACTTGCTTTGGCCTCGACCTTTCCATTGCCCCAAACACAGCAGCAAACAACGCCTCCCGCCCCAGTTTCGATCTCGCCGCCAGTCGTGGACTTTGGAAAGGTGAAACCAGGTTCCAAGCTTCCTGCGAAGTTTGTGATTCGTAATCTTGGTTTGCAACCGCTCACGATCAAGTCGGTGGTTCCAAGTTGCAAATGTACGGATGTCAATATTCTTGCTGGAACGGTGATTGCGCCAAATGCATCCGTAGAATTACTGGCGACGCTTGATGTCCCAGGAACACCGGGGGAAAAAGATGCGAAGGTCTTTCTGACTTTCGAGGGATATGGCGCTCCACAAATGGCGATGTTGAAAGCGGATGCAAGTCTGCCCATTCGGGTGACTCCTGCATATATCGATGCGCTGAAGTCTGTGGTTGAGGGGACAATCGTCGTTGCGAGCGATGATGGAAAGCCGTTTGGAATTCTCAGCGCAGGCGGAATTGCGCCGCGATTTGTTGGATTTGATCCAGCGAAAGATCCGCCGAAAAATTCTTACACATTGCGATGGACTTTGCCGAACACAAGTTGCGAGACGATGCCACTCTGGTGGATCGTCGAGACCGATCGCGCTGATTGCCCTTTGGTCGCGATGCGCATTCGACATGAATGCACAGGCTCGAAAGCGGATCCGACGAAGGCAGATCGACATTGGTTCATCCCTGAACCTCTCGCCGTTGCGGGACGATTGGGGACTGGGGAATCCATCGTGGTCCCTATGGTCATCGAGCATTACAACCCGAAGGAACGCGGCAAGGTCGTTCGTCCAGAATGGTCGCAGGTCAAAGGTGTTCGGTCACTTTCGCCGCAGATCACCGCGACTCTTGAGGGACTTCGCCCTGGCAACAAGGATGATGTTGCGGTATTGATTCGTGTCGCGCCAGCGGCAGGTGTCGCCGGAGTTTTGTACGCGCCAGTCGAAATCGAAACCGCAACGGGCAAAGGTGTTTTTGCAGTTTCGATGCAGGCGTTTGCGAAGAGCGAGAGCGGGAATAAAAAAGAGTGACGGAACTTCCTGACTTAAACTTTCTTGATGCTGATGCGATGATCGATGTTTTTCAGCGCGCCTCCGAAGCGATGGAGATATCGCCGCTGCGCCGAGGGTCGACGGTGCATCTTCCTGCCCGTGGAAGGATATTGGCCACAGGCGATATTCACGATTTCCCTGGTCATCTTGAAGCGATTGTGAGATTGGCAGAGTTGGATGAATCGCCTGATCATCATCTCATGTTGCACGAATTGATCCACGGCGAAACGCTGATCGGCGGTATGGATGTCTCGTATCGCAATTTGGCGATCGTCGCTGAATTGGCGAGTCGATATCCACTGCAAGTGCATCCACTGCTAGCAAACCACGAATTGGCGCAGTGCCACCGCATGAGTGTCAGCAAGGGCGGTGGCGATCAAGTTGCGATGTTCGATGATGGGCTGGACTATGTCTTCAGTGATCGTGCCGAAGAAGTCGCGACTGCGATTCGCGAATTTATTCTGACAATGCCGCTGGTGCTTCGCGCGGAGAATGGATTGTGGTGTTCGCATTCAGTTCCGGGCAGAATGGATTTTGACGATGACGCATTCGACCGCGCGTTGACTTTGGAGGATTATCAATCGCCCAGTGGAACGGCGTGGTGCATGGTTTGGGGTCGACTGCAGGATCCTGTTCATATTCAAGCACTTTTGAAGCGATTTGGCGCCAAGCTTTTTGTCGTGGGCCACTGTCACGCGGAGATGGGAATCGAAAGTCCAACCGATGGACTTGTTGTGATCAACAGCGACCACGCCCGTGGAGTTGTCGTGCCTATTGAACTTTCAAAGCCATTGCCATCTGCTGATGAAATTGTGAAGTCTGCGATGCCGCTGGTTCTTTATCGTGCGATGTCGTGATGCGCGGACTTCTTGCAATTGAATCCAGTCAGCGGGCGATCTCTGTCGCGATTCGTTGTCGTGATGGATCGATCGTGCAACGAAATGCAATCGGCGATCCGCGCGAGAAAGATCTTCTCTTGCCTGCGATTGTCGCGCTGTGCGCGGATGCAAAAATCGCGCGGGGCGAGCTGCGCGCCATCGCGGTTTCGACTGGACCGGGTGGTTTCACCGGATTGCGAGTTGGCATTGCGACGGCGAAGGGAGTGTGCGAGGCACTTTCGATTCCGGCGATTGATGTTCCATCGGCGGTCGTCGCAGCGATGGGAGTGCGATCACAGTGGTGGCCACGAACGCGCGAAGTTGTGGTGGCTCTTGCCGCGAAAGGCGATGAGTGTTGGATGACAACAATTCACGCAGATGAAGCGGGGGAACTTTCGGTGCGAAGCGCGCAGTGGTCTCGGTGGAATGTCCAGAACGCGCTTGACTTTGCAACAGCGCGCGTATTGATCGCAGACGATCACTTGCCTGTGGAAATTCGCCAGCGCGCGATCGATACGGGGATGACGATCTTGCCGCCGACTTTTCAAGCGGGTGATTGTTTGGCAGTCGCAGAATCAATGTTGCTTCGAGGCGAATCGACCGATTCTGTGGGATTGCGTGTGCGTTATCCACGCGAGCCAGAAGCCGTCACGATCTGGCGCGCCCGATATCCAGATGGATTTACGCCCAAAAAGTGAGTTGAAATGAAGATGCGCTCAAGATGCGCTGAAGATGGTTCAAGAGACTCCCGAATCTGACCGATTTGTCGGGTGAGGAGTGCATCTATGAAACACGCGAGCCAATTTCAGCGAGGGATCGGACAAATCAATGGCCGCGCAAATGTATTGATCGTTGGTCAGACAGTTTGGCCCGCGATGTGCGACGCATCCGATGCGTTGAACGTGACGCTGACTACTGCGCGCGTTGACCGAGTGCAATCTGCACAGGATGCGATCAATTGGATACGCGGTCGTTCGATTGATATGGTCGTGATCGATCACGCAATGATTGGCGAGCGGACTGCGCGCCTCGTGACCACTGTGAGAATGGCTTTTCCATCTGCTGGGATCGTTCTTGTTGGTGAACTTCCGTCGGCGAGCATCGTCGCGGAATTTTTCAGAATGAATATCACCGATTGGATCGACACCGAGCAGTGGGCGAATCAGGCATTGATCGCAAATCGAGTCGCGGGCGAGATCGAGAAAGCGATGATCAATCGAGTCAGTTGCGAGCGTTTGGTTGTCTTGGAAAATGCGTTCCGCCGATTGACGCAGGAGCGAAAATCGCTTGAGGAAAAACTTGGCGGGGCATGTGCAAATCTCGCAGGCGCAGAGGAGAGCGCGCGTGATCGAGAGGGAATCGCCGCAATGCAGACGGAGTGTCGAATGATCTTGGCTCAAGAAAGTGAAGTCGAATCAATCGTCGAGCTGAGCACGCAATATTTGATCGCACGCGTTGGGCCGACAAACGCCGCAATATTTCTGCAGGATCAAGGGCAGTATCGCCTTGCGGGATATGTGCGCGACGACCTCGCGCGCCGTGCCGCAGGTGGTTTGGTTGATCACCTGGCGAGTCTGTGGTGTGCGCGAATTGCCGCGCATTCTGGAGTTGTGCGGTTTGGTCCAAGCGATCCGCCTTCTGCAAGATTTGCCGAAATGGCAGGCGTTCTTCCGGGGAGATCCGTCTTCGCATTCGCCGGACCGAATTTGAATTCGACCACGGGTGGTCCAGTTGTGATTCTCTTTCGCGATGGACAACGACCGTTCAGTAGCGATCTGCAAAAAGTCGCGCTGGCAGTTGGCCCGGCATTCACAAGTGGATTGGCGCGTGTGCGTCGCATTCTGACGCGCGCACAGCCAGAGTGGCCGAAAGAGTCACCCGATATCTGGCCAGACGTTCCGCCAGACATCTCTTCTGACTCGATTGATTAAGACGCGATTGGCTGAGTTGGAAACGACGCAAGAATCGTGACGCCTCCGACGACTCGGTCGCCCTTCTTGACACGAATGACATTTGATTCGCGTGTGGGAATAATCAGCTCTGTCGTTGATCCGAACTTGATCATTCCAAAGCGTTGCCCGCGTTGAAAAGAATCTCCTTCACAAATCGGGCAGACGATTCGTCTTGCGATTGCACCCGAGATTTGTTTCACGCCGATGCGATCACCAGCAGTGTTCTTGATGATGATCAAATTGCTTTCGTTGACTTTCGCGCTTTGCTCTGATCGCGCATCGAGGTATTGACCTGGAGTGTGCTTCATCGAAACAACTGTTGACTCGCACGGCATTCGATTGATATGAACATCGAGCACGCTGAGAAAAATTCTCACGATGGTCGCGGGTCCGTTGGTTGCAGGATGATCTTCGACTGTAAGAACAGCAGAAATGACGCCATCCGCAGGGCTGACAAGATCGGTGGGATCAGTCGTGGCGGGTTTACGAAAGAGGGGGTCCCTAAAAAACGCAGCGGCGGCGAACCAAAGAATGCCCACGACGATCATTACCCACCAAACAGGACCCGTGAGAATAATGATGGCGCAAGCGGCTGCGGTTGCCAAGCCCCACTCGCGAAGACCGTAAGAAGTAAGAATCACTCGATTGACTTGCCGACGAAGAATCCGATGCCGCCTGCAAGCAGGGTGGCAATTGCCAGACCGCCGCACCACATCATCAGATCTTGGGTGATCATGCCTGCGAGTGCGGAACCTCCGCCCATGCGTGTTCCCATCACGACGAGTGTTGCCAAGATGATGGCAACGAGCGTTCCAACCATCAGTCCTAAACCCATTCCGCTCATCGCGCTGTCGACGCGTTCGGCTTGCATCGTGACCATTCCGCCACCAGTAGAAGAGACAGCTATTGGAACGGATGAATCTTCTTGGTCAAAGCCTTCCACCTCGGTGGGTTCGGCGAAGAGTTCGCTCCCTCCACCAAGTGATGCGCCAGTTCCAAAAGTATCTTCGCCGGCGTCGTCAAGAAGCGCGGCTCCGACGGAAGATTGGTCGGAGTCGGTGGAATCATCAAGCATTCCAGAGCCAGATCCAACAGTTTCAAGCGAGAGGCTGCCAGAGCCTGTCATCGAACCAACATCAAGGAAATCCTCGTTTGGTTGATTGGACTTTGGTTTGCGAGTCGGCGGAGCCATAGAACCGCTGGCGTCGGATGCAGCTATTGCTGCGGCGGAGTCGCCACGACTATCAGCAAGAATGTCGATTCCTCCGACAGCAGGCTTGTTTGGCTTGGGATCGTCTATGCCCAAATCCAAATCCAAATCTAAACCCAAATCTAAATCTAACTCCCCATCCATATCACCAGAACTTTTCGCTGGTACTACTGGAGCAATGGCACTGGCATCGGCCGAATCAAGTAGGCCAAGCGGTTCATCATTTTTTGGAGGAGCAATTTCAATTCTTGGGGTATTTATTGTTGGA
>SXSS01000066.1 GCA_005792145.1 Planctomycetia bacterium
CACCATCGCTTGGCCCAAGATGGCGATGGACAAACGTGTCGGTCGGATCAAGCGATCGACTGTGAGTTGTGGGCGAGGAGTTGGTACGGGGAGTTTCAAGCATGGACATTGGTTTGATGAGTATAGGAAGGGGGCGAGGGTTTTCAGGGTAACTTTCACTTTCACAATTCAAGCACATACCTGTGTGAGAGTTCGTGGAGTGCCTGTATGGAAACCGTTGAACCGCAAATCGAAAGACGCCCAAACCGAGCAGAATCTTCGGCAATGCCACAAGTTGTTTGTCTTTCACTTGATTCCAACTTGCCTGCATTCTCAACGGACACCATTCTTGTCGCCGAGGCATCGCGTCGAGCACTCATTTCTTGTTTGGTGAATGTCAGGGGCCAGGCGCGATATGGTCAAGAATGGGATTATCGCGGGCGACATAAATCCGGCGAGCAACCTGTCGATCTCGAATCGGTTTTTACTGGCAAAGATGCGCGGGGCGGTCCACGAACTGGACATACGCACGCATATTTTCTTCCGACGGATAAAGATTGCGATGGCAGAATTGACCACTTGACTTTGTTCTCGCGTTCTGGATTTGATGCAGATGAAATGCAGGCGATCGATATGCTCCGAGATATTCGGCCACACGGGCGAGACAGCGCAGCGCATCAGATTCGCATTATGCGCATTGAGCCCGAAGTGGAGAATGCACGGTTGGCGCGAACTTGGACTTCCGCTACGCCATACATCGCAACACGACACGCCAAGACGCGAGGGCGTGATCGTGTGGATATGAGCGATTGGAAATCATGCGTCGCATTTATCGCCGCCGACCTTCGAGCGCAACTTGCTGCGGTTCGATCAGATCTTGCTGCTGAAATTATTGACCAAGCGATCATTTCGCCTCTGTCATTTCAAGGGCGTTTTCAACTTGCGAATCGCTGGAGTCCCAGCGATTTTCTGCGTTCACGGGCGAAGCTTGGCGACGATGGCGATCGGCGGCCTGCTGGAGCATTTCGCATCGATTTTCCGGTGGGTGTTGATGGTCCAATTTCCATCGGTACTCACGCCCACTTTGGAATGGGCATATTTTCCCCGCAATCTTCATGATTATTCTTGCATCCATTTGTGGCATCCAAGACTTCCTCTTCGACATTCACGAAGAAGGTTGTGATCAAGCGCGGTCAATACGACATCGATCATTTCGTATTCAGATTCTTGCGGAGTGCGTCGCGGTCAGAGTGCTTGATGTAGCCGGACTGTCTAGAGACAAAATGATTTTCTGTGTTGGTGCGAAGTTTGCGATCGATGCAACCTCTCTTGCGCCAGAGTCAATCGCAGCAGTGCAATCCGCCATAAACGAGATCGAAACTCTCTTGCTGAATGAAACGCATGGTCGTCTTCGACTTGCGTTTGCGATGCAGGAATCCAAAGGGAATTTCGCCGCGACGATGCGGCTTGCGGAGCACGCACTTCATCGATCGAAACTGCGCGCTTTTGCACCGTGTGGAACGAGCGAATCTTGGAGTGAGGGATCTTTGATCGTGGACAAACCGTGGGATGCAAATGACGAATCAGAACTCGATTCGCTCTTTGGACGAGATATCGCCAACATCAAGTGGCTTTCGATTGATCGTGATGATGGCGAGCCTGACAATTCTGCGCTGATGTGCGTTGGTTTGCGCGTTCGGCTTGGTCAGAATGTGCCACGACCAACACCCATTTTGCTCTCGTGCAGCAATCTTGTCGCGCCAGATTCTCAACCAGCAAACATTCATGGAACCCTCTTTCATCGCCGAACTCTCGCGCGTCATATTCCTCGCGATAATGCTGGAAATTTGATCAGTTTCACGGAAATCGCGCGCGCTTCTCGTGGTGCAGCGATGCTTGGAGTGTTGAAAGTTGATGTGGACTCTTTCGCCGCTACTGCATCCGCAGCAGTTGATGCAGGCGGTGTGGTTTCTCTACGAAAATTCAGCGCGGTAATAGATGGATTTTTCGCGGAGACTCTTGAGGCGGAAATGTGCAAGCCAAATTCGCCGTGGGCAAATATCTATACGGTCTTTTCTGGTGGGGATGATCTACTAGCAGTTGGACCATGGGATCTCATGTTCGACTTTGCAGGTCATATGCATTCCTTGTTCAAAGGTCAATTCAGTTCTGGGGCAAGCAGTTCACCATCACGTCTCCCTCTGACGCTCAGTGCGGGGCTTTCGATCATCAATCCTCGAAATCCAATTCATCTTGCAGTGAATCAAGCGGAAGAGTTACTCGTCCATGCAAAGACACGCTGTGCAGTCGGCGCAAAGATGCCGAAGGATCAGTGCGCAGTGCTTGGCGATCTTTGGAAGTGGGGCGATCACATTCGCATCATCAGCGAATGCAAACAACTGGCTGATTGGGTTGACGCTGGATTTGTACAGCGAAGTTGGCTGCAAGCGATTCTTGAAATGATGGATGTTCAACCACCGAGTTCGAGTTACAAATTTGCGTACCATATACAGCGCGATTGGCCTCGAAAGGGCCCCGCGCGCGTGTGGATCGATCATGTGGCCAAGACATTCAGCACGGATTCGGCTCGATTTAGAGCAATTATTTGGTATGCAATGCTCGCAACACGCGGCGGAAATTCAGGAGACAACTTATGAGCAAATTTGGAAATAAATTCGGGCGTCCACCATCGCAGGGCGGTGGATTTCGTGCCCCGCCAGCGCCGGTCGCGTCAACGGCCCAACAACGCGTCGCCTTCACTTGGAAGGACTATCTGAAGGAAGGATACTTCGACGCAAATGGAAATTTGAAGATCGAATATGTCTCGCGTGAAAAGGTTGAGCCTCTTGTGCAGTCGATGTGTGGAACTGGCGGCCTGAGCATTCACCAAGTGCGGCGATATCTGAATCACTGCCGCGCAATTGAATCAAAATTGAAAACAACAGGAATCGATTGGATGAGTGTCTTGCCTTTGGTCAAGAAACTCGATGTCTCCGCCGCAGAAGGCGTCAGCAAGCAACCATCGCCAAAGATTCCAGAACTCTTTCACGATTTCATTCGCAGCAATGTTGCGGCGATCAAAGCGCCGAAAGATTTTGTTCAAGGATTTGTTCCTCATTTCGAGGCTCTCATCGGATTCGGTCAAGCACACTTCAAGAAAGAGAAAAACTAAATTATGAAGAAGGTCAACCACTACATCCTCAAAGGCGAGATCGAACTTCTCTCTGGTATGCGTATCGGCGGGTCGGAAGACGTGCTGACAATCGGTGGAACCGAGCTGACGTGCATCAAGGATCCATCGACGGGCAAGCCATATATCCCAGGTTCGTCCATCAAGGGGCGCATTCGATCTGGACTGGAAAAACGCCTTGGAAGGGATGGGAAAAAACTCGGCGAACCTTGCGGATGTTCGCGTGCAGACTGTCCAATCTGTCTCATCTTTGGGCCGCACATGAATGCTGCGCACAATCTTGGCCCGACACGGATTATTTTTCGTGATGCGCATATGTCAAGCGAGTTTGTGATTGAAAATAAAACGGAGACTGTCAACAATCGATTGACTGGCGCGGCGCAAAGTCCACGCACTGTTGAACGTGTCGCAACGGGAGCAAAGTTTGCGCTCGAAATTGCGATGCAAGAATTCGATATTGATGGAGCGTTTGAATATAAAGATCCACAAGGTGGAAAACTCAAAGGGATCGAAGCGATGCTTGAAGTTGTCGACCATGGTCTGTGGGAATTGGAGCAGATGGGAATCGGCGCAGGTACAGGTAAGGGTTATGGTCAAATCAAGATCTACTGCGGCGATTTCAAAAAGAGCGAACGCACCAGAATGCGCTCCGCGTGAAAGTCAGCCGCATCAATATCTTGCCGAAGTCGCCGTGGCGAACTCCATGGCAAGCGGACACAATTGTTGGCGCACTCTGCACAACTTGCGTGCGGTGTCTGGGGGTGGATGTACTGCGCGAACGATTGATCGATCCAATGCGAGCGGGGGCACCACCGTTTGTTTTGTCTGATGCGTTCCCTGGTGACTTGATGCCCATCCCGCTTGCCCTGCAACTTCAAAATCCGCCAGCGGGTGTTGATGCGGCGACCATAAAGCGTGCAAAATGGCTGAATTCTGCAGATTTCCTTGCATCGTGCAGAGGGCGCGCGCCAGCAAGCGAATCGTATTTGCCAGAGCAGCAACTTCAGACTGCGAGTCGGCATAACACGCTGTCTCGTGATTGGAATGGAGCGCTTGAAGATGGTGGATCATTTTCGCGCTCCGCAATGACATTGCCTTATGGAACGGAAACGCTGAGTCTTTATTTTCGGTCTGCGGATAAAAAAGCAACCGAATTTCTTTTGGATCTTCTGCACGAGCTTTCCCTCACCGGATTTGGCGCAGACATCGCCACGGGATATGGGCAGTTTGAAATTGCGGGCGATCCAATCGATGCGAAGGAATTGGATGCGAAGATCAAAGGAGCAAACGCCGTCGTTTCTCTGTCGACATTTCAGCCTTCGGTGACTGACCCAATAAAAGGTTGCTGGGAATCATTTGCAAAGTTTGGAAAACTCGGTCCGAGCCTTGGCGTTTCAGATGTTCGCAAGAACACCACGATCATGTTTCGCCCAGGCGCATGCTTCGCGGTCGCAGCGTGCCCACCGTTTCTTGGTCATGCAATCACAATGGACGCTTTGCTTGGATCGGAGCGATCGATCGATCTTCGCACGCGAAACATAGAGATCATTCAGCCGGCGTTTGGATTGGTCGTTCCAGCACTTGTTGATGCATCGGTGCTGCAATGAATACGGTTTTCAACGAATCCGCAATTTCAGTAGGATCAACCTTGCAAGATTGATTGGCTTCAATGTCTTTGACAAGTTTTCAGTGAGCGAGGCTCTGCATTTCTGCGGTTTATCC
>SXSS01000067.1 GCA_005792145.1 Planctomycetia bacterium
ACAACACCATTGACAAATGTTCGTTACTATGGCGATGCCTAGTGATTTGTTTCCACTGGGGCGTTAGCTCAATTGGCAGAGCGCCGCCTTTGCAAGGCGGAGGTTATCGGTTCAACTCCGATACGCTCCATTTCGATTCGCTGCGCGTGGATTCTCCACATTGGCGAATTCGCGCGGGGTGCGCTCACGCGCATTCACGCGAGGCGAACATTCGCCAACACGCACGAAACCGCTAATTCAATTCGAAGTATTGCACTGCCCAGCGAAACTCTGCGCGCGCCGAGTGCTTCGACTGCTTGCAGTTCTGCTTCGTTGAATCCGCCTTCGGGACCTATGAGAAATGTCGTTGGAGACGAAATGCGACCTGCGACAGAAATCGATTTGCCATCTGGATGCGCGATGCAAACTTGCAATCCACGAGAGATCGCATCGCGCGCGGCAGCTTCAGGCGAACTCGAAACGGCAATCTGGGGCAACCACGATTGATGCGATTGCTTGCAAGATGAAATCAACACGCGCCGAGCACGAGGTTCGTGGGAACTCGACCATTTCACCACGGAATGCGCGCAATCCAACGGAGTCCATCGTGCCGCGCCAAGTGGTCCAATCGATTCAAGCAGGGTTCCAAGTCGATCCCCTTTCGGGACTGCGCTGGCGATTTCGAGCATCGGCGCAAGCAACGGTTGTGCGCGCAGCGCATCGATCTCCGCGTCGATCGATCCATCGCGATTGAACGCTCCCATCGACGCGTCTGCGATCACGCCTCGTCCATCAAAGAGATGCATGCGATCTCCTGTTCGCAATCGACGACTTCCCGCCGCGTGCTTCGCTTCATCCGCATCAACTCGACAAGTCGATGGCGCGCTCGGCGGCAAGTGAGTCACAAATACCCACGGAGTGCTCATAAATTTGCCCTTTCGCGAAATGCCCGCAGACTTGATCCCTCTCGAACATAGACGTCGTATCGCACAAGTTTGCTGTTGAAAACGATGTCGGGATTCGCGCAAAGTGGCTCCGCGTGATGCGGCCGCTTCACCACAATTCTCGCGCACTTCGCAGCGACTGCCGCAAGAAAAAGATTCGACGAATCAAGGTCGTCGCCGACCGCATCCCGCACAAGTCGAATCGGCTTTGGCGCAAGCGCGCTTCCTGGTTTGGGCGGATACATCGGATCAAGATAGATGGTCGCCCACGAATCGGAATTGGATTGCAAAACATCCACTGCATTTTCCCGCCGGAGTTCGATGCGACTTGCAATCGTCGCCAATCGCAAATCAGCCTTGGCTCGATCAACTCCATCGCGAAGAACTTGATAGACCAACGAAGATCGCTCGATCGCGGTGACTGAAAAACCAGCTGCTGCGAGAATCCATGTATCTCCACCGAGTCCCGCGGTTGCATCAAGCAATCGACCTCGCTCGCCGCACGCGCGCACGAGTGGCTGGGATGAAATTCCTCGCAGCGTGACTCGGCGAAAGTCCACCGCGGCTCCGTGGCCGGGTTGTTCGCCGGCGACGATCAACTCCATCCGTCCATCCGGATCGAATTCCGCCGCGACCACTTGCTTGGAACCGCTCATTGCAGGAGTATTACACTCGACAGATGACCACCGCCACGACCGCCCCAATTTATTCAAGCCTGCTTGACATGATCGGCAATACGCCGATGCTGGAGATAAGCAAGATTGACACAGGGGTTTGCAAGCTCTTTGTGAAGTTGGAAAATCTCAATCCAGGTCAATCGGTCAAAGATCGCATCGCCGTTGCAATGATCGATTCCGCGGAGCGCTCTGGAAAGCTGAAACCTGGCGGCAGAATCATCGAAGCGACAGCGGGCAATACTGGTATTGCACTCGCGCTGATCGGTGCGCTCAAGGGATACAGGTTGACGGTCGTGATGCCCGACAAGATGAGTGATGAAAAGATGGCGCACCTTCGCGCGATGGGCGCGGAAGTTGTGCTGACTCGATCCGATGTTGCCAAAGGTCATCCAGAGTATTACCAAGACATGGCTCAGCGAATGGCGGATGAAGATCCCAATTCGTTCTATGTCAATCAATTTGCAAACGATGACAACACGCGCGCTCACTTTGAAACAACTGGTCCAGAAATCTGGGAGCAGATGGGTGGGAAGATTGATGCGTTTGTCGCAGGCGTTGGCTCGGGCGGAACGATCGCAGGCGTTGGTGCATATTTGAAATCTCATAATCCCAAGTGCAAAATTATCCTCGCTGATCCGCGTGGATCGATCCTCGCACCGCTTGTAAATGAGGGAAAAACCGTCGAAGCTGGTTCGTGGCTTGTCGAAGGAATCGGCGAGGATTTTGTTCCTTCCATTCTTGATATGAATGTGATTGATCACGCGTACACCGTGACCGATGCGGAGGCGTTCGCCGCCGTACGCGAATTGTTGCGCAAAGAAGGCATCTTGGCGGGATCAAGCGTTGGCGTGCTGATGCATGCAGCGCTTCAATATTGCCGCGAACAGAAAACTCCCCAACGCGTCGTGACACTGATCTGCGACAGCGGCGCGAAATATCTTTCCAAGATGTACAACGACTTCTGGATGCGCGACCAAGGATTTCTTGCGCGCGAAAAAAATGGCGACCTCCGCGACTTGATCACGCGTCGCCATGATCGCGGCGAAGACTTTGTCTTACAGCCGTCCCTGCCGCTCAGTTTGGCGATTCGCAAGATGCGAATGTTTGGTGTCAGCCAGATGGCGGTGCTTGATTCGAGTGAAGCGCTTGTTGGAATCTTGGACGAAAGCGATGTGTTGCTTGCGCTCGCTCGCGATCCGCATGCAAGCAAGGATTTGGTCAGCGCACATATGACCAGCAGAGTCGAGACGATCCATCCATCGAAATCCTCGGACGATTTGATGCCGATTTTTCGCGCCGACCGCGTCGCCGTGGTCCACGACGGCAAGGTTTTTTATGGCCTCATCACCAAGATTGACATGATCCATCACTTGAGGGTTCAAGTCGCGTCATAAAGCGGATTTGCCCAACCCACTTGCAAATCAGGTGGGATTCTGCGATACTTTCCCCCCCGCTCGCCAAGAGCGGTCACATCTCAAGCCGCCTTCTCCCGCATGTGCGAAGAGAAAATCGCTGAGGCCTGGCGGCGCCTCTAACTCTCCCCCCCGAAAGGACAGCGACTCATGGCACGCAATTACGAACTTCTGCTTCTCGAAACGATCGAAAACCTCGGATTGGTCGGCGATGTCGTCAAGGTACGACCTGGCTTCGCCCGAAACTTCCTCCTTCCAAATGCGATGGCTGAAGCTCCGACTCCAGAAAAGATCGAATCGCTGAAGGCCGCCCGCGCCATTGCGGAGGCTCAACTGTCCAAGCAACGCGCCGAGCGCGAAGCAGTGATCGCCCGCCTCGCCGGAATCACGCTGACTCTTGTCCGCGCTTGCAACGATCAAGGCGTGCTCTATGGTGCGGTCACACAACGAGATATCAGCGATCAGTTGATTGCCGAAGGTTATGGAATCGACATGCGCGCTGTTCGCCTGAACAATCCAATTCGCCGCGTCAACACCGAACAGGTCACCATCCAATTCGGTCGAGACCTCCTCGCTGAAATCACCGTTGTGGTCAAACCAGATCGAATCATCGAAATGGAAACTCCCTCTCCTCAGTCGCAGCGACCTGCCGAGCCATCGGGAGATGACGCTCAATTAGACGAACCATCCGACGACGCTCCAAAGGGCAAGTCGGGCAAGGGCAAGTCCGACAAAGGAAAGTCGGATGATGGAAAGTCGGACAGTGGGACCAAGAGCGCCCGCAAGAGTCGCGAAAAGTCTTCAAAAGAGTGACCGCTTCGGCGGTTCAATTTTGATTGAACAAAATCCGCAGGATCTGTACGCACTTTGACGATTGACTATCTCGGCGGCGTGGTTTATGTTCAAGCAACGATCCGCGCTTCCCCGATTTCATCGGCACGGATTCGCTGATGTTCACTTGCTTTGATGGAGATTTTTTCCGCATGAGTACCTTGATGCCTGATGTGCGCCGCGAAGTCCTGCCAGAGACGCGCCGCTCCCTCACTCACAAATTTTCAATCATGGCATACGAGGGATACCTGACCGTCGGGCTCTTTCCAGATGGACGACCTGGCGAGATTTTCATCAAGATGAGCAAAGAAGGATCGACCCTTTCGGGACTCATCCAAGGTTTCTGTCGAGCCTTCAGTCTTTCGTTGCAACACGGACTCTCGCTGCGTGACGCAGCAGAGCGTTTCCGCGGAATGAGATTCGAACCACTTGGCGCGACAAGCAATCCTGACATCCCAGAATGCTCGAGCATCTTGGATTATGTCGCGCGCTATCTCGATTTACATTTTGGTGATGGCGTGAATCCAACCAAGCCTGCATAAATTGATTCGTGGCTTTCGTTGCTGGTACAATCTTAAAGCGATCGTTGTTTTGTCCAAGTCAATACTTGGGGCACTAGACCTTGCGCTGAAGAATTCTTTTCACAAACTGAAAATCGAATTTTGGATTGGAGCATCTTTTATATAGGAGGACATGAATGAGTTTTTCAAAGTATTTGCTCTTCACAATGATCGGGCTCAGCTTTTTTTTTGTGTATCTGCTCTGGCAAGACCCGACAGAGAATCAACCCATCGAACAATCGACGATCTATAGATTGATGATGTTGCTGACGGGCGGCGCGGGACTCTTTGTGGCATTGACGCTGTATCACCAAGCACGAAGCCAAGAAGTTGCAGCCGAGAAGGCGCTCGAATTGTCCACCATTCAAATCATCAAGGATCTCTGGATCACGCCGAATCTCCGACTTGCCCATGACTATGAAAAACTTGGTTCGATGCCAGCGGAGATGTATCCAGATCTTTCAATTCAGTCATCGCAAGATATGCATCAGGTTGCGTTCGCCATTTCTGTCTTCCAGATCTTTGAGGATTACAAGACGATCTATACCCACGATAAGACTGGCCTGAATGTTTGGCTTGGGAATTTCTTGAACTGGTCACAGAGCGACACGCTGCAGCGATTATGGCCACGCCTACGCATCAACTATCAGCCGAGCACGATTCGAATGACCGAGGCGCTCTTCTGCGCCGCAAACGAGATCAAGGCGTTGCGAGCCAAGCAAGGCCAAGTCAGTTATGAAGATTATCAATCTGCGATTCAAAAACTTGCTCTAATTTTTAAGTGATGCGTATAGCGCCAAGGTTTGGCATCAATTGGACTTGGTCGATGTTCCAGTTTGCAATCGCTTCAAACGCCTCAACAGTTCCTTGCTCAGCGCGGCGGTTGCCTGCAACTCTGCAGGCAATCGCCAGAAGACTTCGCTCAAACCTTCGGCGAGAGTTCCCAGCGCATCACGCTCGACCACCGTGCGAACAGAACCCAAAGTCCCCCGCAAAAGCTTATGAATGACATCGGGGCTATCACTTCTGAAGATAATGTCTGATTCTCGGCGCTGAAGCGTCAGAATTCCAAGCAATGTGCAGCGGAGTCTGATTTCCACCAGAAGAAAAAGATCCGCCGTCGCCTTGGGCGCATCACCATATGCACTGACGATGTCGGCGATCGTCTTGGCAAGATCATCAGGCGTCATCGAATCGCTCAGCCTGCGATATGTCTCCAATCGACGACGATCGCTGGGAACATAACTCTTTGGAACTGAACCAACCAAACCAATGTCAATGAGCGTGTCGATAGGAACGATTTGCGGTTCGGCGCGCAGTTCGTGCACAGTTTGATCGAGCAGTTTGCAATACAACTCATATCCCACAGCTGCGATGTGTCCAGATTGTTCGCTGCCCAGCAAGTTGCCCGCACCGCGAAGTTCGAGATCACGAACCGCAATGCGAAAGCCAGCACCGAGCATGGAATAGTCCTCGAGCGCGCGAAGTCGCTTCATTGCATCAGGAGCAACTGGACGATCCTGCGGAAGAAGCAGATAGCAATAGGCGCGATGATTCGATCTGCCGACACGCCCACGCAACTGATGCAATTCGCTCAAGCCAAAGCGATGCGCGTCGTCGATGATCATTGTGTTTGCAGTCGAGATGTCGATGCCACTTTCGATGATGGTGGTCGAGACAAGAATGTCAGCTTCGCGGCGCATAAAAGTTCGCATCACTTGCTCGAGTTCGCCATCGGCCATCTGTCCGTGCCCAACAACAATTCGCGCGGTCGGCGCAAGTCTTCGCACATCGTCGGCGGCGGATTGAATGTCATGCACCCGATTGTGAACCCAAAAAATCTGCCCTTCTCGAGCCAATTCCCGCGCAATTGCACCTGCGAGTCGCTCTTGATTCCACGGGATCACCTCGGTGACGATTGCACGGCGATCGGGTGGAGGCGTTGTCAAACTGGAAATATCTCGCAATCCAAGCATCGCCATATGAAGCGTGCGAGGAATCGGCGTCGCGCTGAGAGTCAACACATCCGCAGTCAAACGAAATTCGAAGAATCGTTGCTTGTGCTCGACACCAAAGCGCTGCTCTTCATCAATGATGACAAGTCCAAGATCGTGAAAACGAACATCGGCCGAAAGCAATCGATGCGTCCCGATCACAATGTCAACTTTGCCTTCAGCGACGCGGTCGAGAATCTCCCGAACTTCACGATCACTCTTGAATCTGCTGACACCTTCGACCACGAATGGATATGCGCGCAGTCGTTCGCGAAAAGTTCTTTCGTGTTGCTCAGCGAGGACTGTCGTGGGAACTAGGAGTGCGACTTGTTTTCCAGAGTCCACCGATTTGAACGCGGCACGCAGCGCGATCTCTGTCTTTCCAAAGCCGACATCGCCGCAGATCAAACGATCCATCGGCCGAGATTTTTCCATATCGCGCTTGGTCGCAGCGATCGAAGTCACTTGATCCGCTGTCTCGACGAACGGGAATTCCCCTTCAAACTCCCGCTGCCACGCCGAGTCTGCTGGATGCGCGATTCCTGCCGTGGATTCTCGTACTGCTTGGACTCGGATCAATTCTCCGGCCAAGTCGCGAACTGCTTCTGCAACATCGTCTTTCTGTTTTTTCCATCGCCGACCACCAAGAACAGAAAGTTGTGGGCGGATCGATCCTGCGCCAATGTATCGCTGCACTAGCGAGACTTTGCTGGAAGGCACGTGCAAGAGCGAGCCGTTGTGATATTCGAGCGTGAGATATTCCTCGTCGCTAGGCGATGATCGATCTCGCTCCGCAAGTTGTTTCAGCCCGTGATACTTTGCAATGCCATGATCACGGTGGACGACATAATCACCAGGTTCGAAAAACAGAAACGCGTCGCGCGATCGAGCGCTCGCCGAAGAGGATGCCGTCGCAGTTGTTCTTCGACGAACACCAAAGCGGTTGAGAACTTCGTGCCATGGAATGACGGCAAGCGGACGAGTTGATTCGTCTGACCAGATAAACCCGCGGTGCAGATGTCGCTCTTCGACGCAAAGTTTCGTTGCTTGCATATGCGCGGCGAGCACTTCGCCAGCGCGTGAAAAATCGCCTGAAGTTTCGCAGAGCACAACTGCATCGTTTCCTTTGGAAATCTGGGCAAGAGCCTCGATCGCCGCGGGCATGACTTCTGGAAATGGATTCAGCGCATTGACAGGAACATCAACTTGGCGCTGCGCGTCAGCCGATCGAACCAAAGTTCCAGTTTCGATCGTTTTCGCGCATTTTTTATGCAATTCTCGCAGAGTGTCTGGCCATGGAACAACACCGCGACCATCACTCAGCCGATCCTGATATCCACGCGACTGCTCGGCGATTTCTGTTGTTTCGCAGAGAACAAGAATTGTTCGCGGATCCAAGCGCGATGCGATTGGCTCGACACGCTCCGCATCGAAGAGCCCCCCCGCTCTCACCAAATCAACCGACTCGACCTGACGATCTGCGGCTTGTGTTGCCAGATCGACTTCAAATATTCGTTCGACATCATCGCCGAAGAAATCAATTCGCACAGATGTGATTGCTCCAACTGGAAAGATGTCGACGATCCCTCCACGGACAGCGAAACTTCCCGGTGTTTCGGCGGTCGCCATGCGCTCGTATCCACCTTGCGCTAGCCAAGCAAGAATTGAATCTCGAGGAATGTGCTCTCCTTTGCGAATGGTCGTGATCACCCCGTGCATATCTGCAACCGCAGGCACTCCCTGCATCAGCGCGGTTGCGGGTGCAACGATGACTGCAGGCGAATCCTTGGCGTCGAGTCGACGAAGCACGCGAATGCGCTCACCAAATTGCTCTGCAACTTCTTGACCCGCGAACGAGGATTCAAGCGCCGAAAAAAGCGCGCAGGAAATTCCAAGCCCACTGATTTCAGCGACCGCTTCATCGGCTTCGTCGCGGTGCGCCGTCACCAGCAGAATCGGAACTCCCAGTCGACTTGAGATTGCTGCAACGATGACGGAGGTGCTCGAACCCGCACTTCCAACCATCGCAATCGGCAACTTTCCTGCTGTAGAAGATGCTGATGACAAGGAATCGCTCAAGAGCGCGATCACTCGGTCAAGGCACTTTGAGGTGCGGATGCGATCAAACCATTGCATGCTTTGAACTTTACGGCAGAGGGCGACTCGGCGACGTACAAGCGAAGAACCGGTGATTGCCATTCAAATGCGAATCACTCTTTACGCACTTGCGCAATCACAAACGGTTGTATTCCAGCGCTGATCGCTGGACCAATACCTCGAACACGATCAAGTCCTGCGATACCGCCGAATGCGCCAAGTCGATTGCGATCTTCGACAATTCTTGCCGCGAGCGCGGGGCCGATTCCAGGCAATAAGGCGAGCGTCTCTTCATCTGCTGAATCGAGATCGATCTGAAAAGATGGAACTTCGACCCGGATTGCCGGTGAGATTCGATCCACGACCAACGGAATGATTGCGATGAAAGAAACTGCGATCCCTCCCAGCGCCAAGATCGTGATCGAAGATTTGGAAAGATGCCACCATCGCCGCGAACATCCCCAAACAAATGCGGCGTGAAGTTTGTTCGTGCGAGGGTCACTCATCAGAAGGCGCGCTCTTTCCATCGCTCGACTTCCATTCGCCAATTGGAACACTGAGTGTTCTGCGCAAAGTGAGCAAGGTTTGCAAGATCTGCTTTGGCTTTCGATCGCCTCCAACCACGCCATGCGTCGGCTGTTTCGGATCGCTATCCATCAGCGATTCCCACATCACCATTGCAACATGAGGCTTTGACATTGCGATCGAAAACATTCGACTCGCCCACGCTGCTTGAGACTTTGCAGACCACGGAGTCCGCCAATAACCCGCCGCGGGATCTCCCACGCTGCTCGGCGCACCCAAAGCGACGAAGACGGACTTGCGAAGCGGGCGATAGGAATCAAGAAGTGCGGAAAACTCCAATAGATCGCGAGTCAATCGCCCAGCACTCTGCTCGCCCATCACAAATTGCAACATTAAACAATCAATATGAATGCCGTCATTCACCAGCGCATCCACCAGAGCGCGAGGCGTGATAGCCCCAGCGCGCGTCGCAACTTCATGTCCAAATGGACGCGGAATTTCCAAAAGTGTCGGAACATTCTTGCGTGCTTGTCGCAATCCGACAACGGCACGACGCGAAAGTTCGACCATCTGTTCAAGTTCAAGTGGCCACCAATTATTATCGTTCATTCCCGACGAGATATTCCACATACCAGTTCGACCCGCGAGTTCTTTTCCAATTGCATCTGCGAATTTCCAAATGCCATCACGCAGGACTGGAAAATCTCCGCGTTTCGCTGCGATCCAACTTGGAACATTGTCGGGCTGAAGATCGATGATGGGTCCCGCGAGGATTGTTCGGCCAGACTTTGCCGCCCAATCAAACCACGGAGCGACTGAACTGAAATCGAATTGACCAGGCGATCGCTCTATCTTCGCCCACGAAAGCGCAAGCGCGACCATATCGAAAGACTTTGCAGCGTCCGCGGCGATTGCTGGCGCAACACGAGGATCCACACGAACTCCCAAGACCATCTTTGATGCCGACTTTGCTGCGTATCGCCGATGCAACCAAATTCTTGAATGCGCAACCGCAAGTTTCTCGCTGGCTTGCAAGCCTTTGACCAACGCGCGACTGCTGAGGCCATCTGCCTTTGCAGGGTCTTGAGTTGTCAAAGCACCAGTAAATAAGAGCCGCGCTTCATTCCATTCAGCGAGCGCATCTGCGGCTCCAGGGTGATCCCAAATTTGCCAGTCTTCGCACTTTGCGATGAAGTGCTTGATGCGGTATCGCGCCAATTCGAGCAAGAGAGAATAGGGTTCACGCCGCTGCTCCAGCAAACATGTGGAAACTGAAAGTCGCCCCATCTCCTTCATTTCACATTCGAGATTCAATGCGGCGGCTCTCTTGATGGATGGCAAACATTCCAATCGCCCGTTGCTAAAACGAATTTCACCCGCAATCGATTCGTCGTTGTTTCCGATGAGATATCCACGAGCGATATTGATCGCCACTGGAGATCCTTCAACTTGCTGAAATGCGAATCGCAACATTGGACTTATTCGAGTGTAGCGGTCGCTTTCTTGCCAAGCGATTTATGCCGTAACTGCATTTTTTCAGGGCTACTCATGCCGTGTGCAATTCCTTACACTTTGCCCGATGCGGACCCCAACCGACGATTCTGTTTTTGAAACGGATTTGCCTCTCGAAGGGCGAAGACAGGGCAAAGTTCGTGATGTGTACGACCTGCCACCCGACTCGAGTGGACCGCGGTTGTTGCTGGTGGCTTCAGATCGAATCTCTGCATTTGATGTGGTTATGCCCACGCCGATTCCTGGAAAAGGTCGACTGTTGACATCGATTGCATCGGGATGGTTTGATTTTCTGCGAAAACAAAATCTTGTGAAAGATCATGTGCTGTCGACCGATCTTCCCGCGATTCCAGGAATCGAAGATTCTTTGCGCCATTCTCTGCGAGGCCGAACGATGACTTGTCGCGCCGCGCGAGTTGTGCCGATCGAATGCGTCGCGCGCGGATATCTCGCGGGCAGCGGATGGGCGGAGTATCAATCCAGCGGGACAGTCTGCGGCGTGAAATTGCCGCCAGGTTTGAAACAGTGCGATCGATTACCCGCGCCAATTTTCTCGCCCGCAACCAAGGCCGTTGAAGGTCACGATGAAAACATCTCCTTCGAGCGAGCAGGCGAAATCGTTGGCGCGGATCTCATGCGGCGGCTTCGAGAGTTGACTTTGAACATCTATTCCATTGCAGCGCACTATGCCCTTGAACGAGGAGTGATTCTCGCCGATACAAAATTCGAATTTGGATTTGCGCTCGACCGAAATGGCTCTGCCACGAACGAACTGATGCTCGTGGACGAAGTGCTGACTCCAGATTCAAGTCGCTATTGGCCACTTGCAAACTATGAGCCTGGTCGCGACCAACCCAGTTTCGATAAGCAGTTCCTGCGAAATTGGCTCTTGCGATTAGTGCAGTCTGGGTCGTGGGACAAGACTCCGCCAGGTCCGGAAGTTCCAAGCGAGATTGTTGCGGGAACGCTGGAGAGATACGAAGAAGCTCTGCAAAAACTTTTTGCGAGATAAAAATGCGTCGCGCTTTGCGACTGCTTCAGCGCAATGCGGCTTCAGCGACATTGCGCAGAAGCATTGCCACTGTCATTGGTCCAACGCCGCCGGGAACTGGGCTCATCCAACCCGCAATTCCCTCGACCTTCGGATCGACATCACCAACCGTCACAGATTTTCCATCCGCACCGGCGATTCGATTGATGCCAACATCAATGACGACTGCACCAGGCTTGATCCAATCTGGCTTCACGAGTGATGGCACGCCAGCAGCGGCAACCACGACATCCGCTTCACGCGTGAGCGCGGAGAGGTTCTGGGTGAACTTATTTGCGCTGACCACCGTCGCTTCCGCGCGCATCAATAAAACTGCGATCGGCTTGCCGACAATATTGCTTGCGCCAACCACGACGCACTTCGATCCTCGCAGGGAAAAGCCCGTCGACTCGATCATCTCGAGCACTGCGAGCGCGGTGCATGGAACCAAACTGCGGCGGCCATAAACAACATTGCCGATATTTGCAGGATTGACCCCCTCGACATCTTTTTCGGGGGCGATCAGGGATTGAACGCGCTCCGTATCGACTCCTGGAGGCAGTGGAAGGTGCAGCATGATGGCTTTGATCGACTCTTCGGTGTTCATCAGCAGAATGCGACCTGCGATTTCTTCGTATCCGCAACTCGCTGGCAATGTGTGCAAGTGATATTCGATCCCAGCTTCGGCGCAAGTTTTTGCTTGATTTTGCGCATAAATCGCAGCGGCACGATCATCACCGACCAAGACAGCGTCCAATCGAACGCTTCGCTTCGCAATGTCGATTCGCTTGCGAATCTCGGTGCGAACTTGAGCGCCGATTGCTTTCCCGTCGATGACTTTGGCTGGCATTGGGTGAAATGTATCTCGTCCGCTATTCTCTTGTTGGTTGTGATTCCAAAATCTTCAGGAGAAAAATAATGCTGACACTCATCCTCGCATCCTCGTTCGCTTTCCCTCAGTCCACCGCCCCAACTGCGCCCGCTGCGAAGCCAGCACCCGCTGTCAAAACAGTCGCGCCAGAACAACTAGAACCAACGATGTTTCCTGGTTCCGCGGCGCCATTTCCTGAAATTGAGAACTTTGTGAAGGGAGATTCAATCTCAAGCTTCCAAGCTGGCAAGGTCTATGTTGTCGAATTCTGGGCAACGTGGTGCGGACCATGCAAAGCTGGAATGCCGCATCTTTCAGAAGTGCAGCACACCTATGCGGACAAAGGCGTTGTTGTGATGGGCATCAGCGATGAAAAACTCGAAACCGTCAAGACATTTCTTGATAAGCCAGAGTGGGCTGAGAAGACCAAGTACACGCTCTGCGTAGATGCGGATCGTTCGTCGCACAACCAATATATGAAGCCAGCGATGCAAAATGGAATTCCTTGTGCATTCATCGTGAAGGATTCAGTCGTGCAGTGGATCGGACATCCGATGACAATGGACGAGCCGATCGCAGAGATCGTCGCTGGAACATGGGACATCGCCAAGGCGAAAAATTCATTTATGGCCTCTGCGCAGGCGAGCAAAATGCAGCGACGAATGTCCGGGCTTCTTCGTGAAGCTCAAAAGACAAATGATTACGCTCCATTCCTCGGCATGCTCGATGAGGCGATCGCTAAAGCGAGTCCACAGGAAGCAGTTGGAATGGAACTGCAAAAATTTCAGACTTTGCTTGGCGGAGCAAATCAACCAGAAGCGGCTTATGCGCTTGGGAAGAAAGTTGTTGCGGCACTCATCGCGGAAAAAAGCGCAATGGGCCTGAATCAAGTTGCTTGGTTCGTACTTGATTCCAAGACAGTGAAAACACGAGATATCCCGTTCGCTCTCAATGCCGCACAAGCTGCTGCTGCGGCAAGCGACAACAAAGACGGGGCGATTCTGGACACCCTTGCTCGCGCATATTGGGATTCCGCGGATCAGAAGTTGGCGATCTCAATCCAGAAATCCGCGATCGAAAAAACAGAAGCGGGTCCGATGCTGGACGAAATGAAAGAAACTCTCAAGAAGTACGAGACAAGTTCGCCAGGAAACGGAAAAGCGATCTGAAAATCGTCAGCCGATTTCCACTTCGCGGTTGAGATTTGAACTTTCGTATATTGCGTCGATCACTGCTTGCAATGAACGCCCTTGCGCGCCTGTCGCGAAGGGCGTTTTTCTTTGGACGACCATCTCTTGAAAATGTCGGTACTGCTGATCCCACGCTTGATCCATCGGATTTGTTGCATCGAACTGCGGTTTGATATCCACCAACATCCCCTGCTCCTCGGTGGCGATCGAAATCTCCTTGCCGAAAATATCAAAGCTTGTTCCTGCGCGCGAGCCCCAGATTGAAATTCCATCCTTGGTAGATCCTTCTGGAATGTTTGCGGCCCAGGTGACATTCACCTCGATCGTCAAACCTCCAGCGCATCGAATGAGCGCCATCGCGCCATCTTCGACATCGAAAATTCCATCGACCTTCGGTGGTCCTGCCCACATAGATGTGTATCGATAGTCGCTGATGGGATGGCCGAACTTCGACCATGTTGCGCCGCTCACTCGTTGCGCTTTGGGATGACCCGCGAGATGAAGCGCGAGATCAATCACATGCACTCCAAGATCGATAAGTGGGCCACCTCCAGAATGCTTTTTCGTCGTAAACCACCCGCCCAATCCGGGAATTCCGCGTCGGCGATAGAGACTGGCTTTGATGTGATAAATCTCTCCAAATCTGCCCGCGTCGATCCACTGCTTCACAGTCAAAGCCGCTGGAGTTCCTCGGCAGACAAATCCCATTTGCAGATGACCGGGGCTTTTCGATGAGGCCGCGATAATTTGATCGCACTGTTCTGTGCTGAGCGCCATTGGCTTTTCCAAAAGCACATATTTTCCAGCCTTCAGCGCTGCGCACGCGCATTCGCAGTGGCGATCGTTTGGAACTGCGACAACAACAGCGTCAATTCCTTTCATTGCCAAGAGCGCGTCGATACTTGGTGCGGCTTGACTGCCCTTTGCACCATGTTTTTCAATGAGAAGCGCCGCACGATCTGGAAGAATGTCCCACGCTCCAACAATTTTTATCCCCGCACGCAGAGCGGCGAGTGCGTGAACATTTCCGATACTTCCGCAACCAATCATTCCAAGTCCAAAGGTCATAAGCTTCATAGCATACGGAACTATGGGATCACCACGGACGGTCATCATCGGCGCAGGCATTGTTGGATTGTGCGGCGCATATGAACTTGCGAAGTGCGGAGTGGATGTTGTCGTGCTTGACCAAAGCACAACATTTGACGGCGCATCTTGCGGAAATGCGGGACTCTTTTCAATCGGGCATTATCCCCTCACAAGACCAGGCGCGTCATGGAGAGGACTTCGCTGGATGTTCAATTCATCCAGTCCACTGTGGATTCGTCCCAGTCTTTCACCTGATCTACTTCGCTGGCTTTGGACATTTCATCGAAACTGCAACGAAGCACACACCGAGATATGTTTGCGCACGCTGTGCGCGATGGGCTGGAGAACTATTCAAGCGCTCGAGGAAATTCTCGATTCGGAATCGATCGATTGCCTCTATCGCCGATCTGGTTGGATGGATCTCATTCTTGACGAGAACAATCTTGATGCCGCCGCACGAGAAGGCAGAACGCTCGCATCGATGGGATATCGCACCGACCGAATTTCTGGCGCTGAACTGCGTCGACGCGATGGGGCATACAAAGATGAAGTCGCTGGCGCAATTCATTATGTTGATAGCGCGATCATTCATCCTGGGCGACTTGTGCGCGGAATTGCAGATGCCCTGCCTCGACACGGTGTGAAGATCCGAACTGGCGTGACCGTCACAGGAATCAAGCGCGATGCGAAAGGAAAATGCGTCGGAGCACGGCTTTCCACCGGCGAAGTTGTGGATGGAGAAAATGTCGTGCTCGCTGCGGGAATTTGGTCGAGTGAACTTGCGAAATCTGCGGGGGTATCAGTGCCGATGCAACCTGCTCGGGGATATCACGTTCAATTAGAAGGCGTGCCGCAATTGCCAGTCACCGGCGGAGTGATGCACGAAACATTTGTTGCATACAACCCGATGGGAAATCAATTGCGTCTAGCGGGCACGCTCGAGATCGCGCCTGTTGGAAGACCATGGATGCGTCGAAGACTCAACGCGCTCATCGCTGGCGCGCGAAAATATTTGCACGGTATCGACGCAGGACGCGTGACGGCAGAATGGGCGGGCTATCGACCATGCACCGCGGATGGAATGCCTGTGATCGGCTTTGCCAGATCGACACCGGGTTTGTACATCGCAACGGGTCATGCAATGATGGGATTGATGCTCGGCCCAATCACTGGTCGAATAATCGCCGCAGATATTTGTGGGCAACAACAGTCGATTGATCCAGAAATTCTCGCCGCCGTGCGACCTGACCGACGCTAGGAACGGGCATCCCACAAACGCGCGGCACCGCGGACTCCGCTGGCATCGCCAAATTGCGCTTGCAAAATGGGTGTTTCGAATTGATCTGAAAAAATTCGCTCTGCGACCAACGATGGCGTTCGCTCAAAGATCGTTTTCACATTGCTCACTCCGCCGCCAACAACAATCACATCAGGATCAATCGTGTTCACAACGACCGCAAGAGCATCCGCGAATCGTTGACAGAGCAAATCAATCACCGCCGTTGCACTCAAATCGATTTGACCAACACTGCGCGCCACGATTTCATCCAGCGAACGATGCTCGTTTGTATGGCGAAAATATTCTGCCTCCAAAGATGGTCCAGCGAGAAATTGTTCAATGCAACCGTCTTTACCGCAATAACAACGCCTTGCACGACGCTCTGCTCGATCGGTTCCAGGCATCGGGCAATGCCCCCATTCACCTGCGATTGCGTTGCGACCAACCAAGATGCGTTTATCAACCACAACTCCCCCACCGATACCAGTTCCGATGATCACGGCAAAGACAACGCGCGCATCGCGTCCTGCGCCATCGAATGCTTCGCTGAGCGCCAGACAATTTCCATCGTTGGCTCCACGAATTTCTCGGCCAAGTTGCAATGAAAGATCGCCGACGAGATCTTGCCCATTCAAGCAAGTCGAATTTGCGTTGCGATGCGTGCTGTTTTTCGGCGAGACACTTCCGGGATAACCAATACCAACGGTGCAAGATGAGGCAACGTCCTTCTCTATCGAAAGGACGAGCGAAGCGATAGCTGCGACTGTGCCGGCATAATCCCCTTTGGGAGTTGGGACGCGTCGTCGCAGAATTTCTTTGCCATCTTCGCTCAGCGCACAACCAGCGATTTTTGTTCCACCAAGATCAATTCCAATTCGCATCACGACTGCATCCTCATGATGGAATCCCGAGCGATCGAACAATTGTGTCGATGACTGCGGCACCCAAGCGCGCCGTGCGACCGCCGATGTCCAACGACGGAGCGCACTCCGCGACTTCGATGCCCGCAACTTTTCCACTTGACGCGATTCGCCGAAGAATCGTGCGGAATGTTGCATCGGGAGCGATTCCCATTGGTGATGGAGCGCTCACGCCAGGTGCCGCGGCTGCGCTGAAGACATCCAAGTCGATACTCAAACAAACAAGATCGACGGCCGAGAGGAAACGATCGATCAATTGCAGCAGAGATGCTTCTTGGCCAGGATGAAAAGCATCAGCATCAACAAGCTGCGCACCTGCGGAGGATGCTGAATGAATCAGTGCGGGCGTGTTGTGCGGAGGCTGCATACCAAGCAGCATGTATTTGAATGGTCGGCTATGCGCGGCACTCCATGCATTGACTTGAAAAAATGGAGTCCCAGAATGAGCGCGACCAGATTGAAGCATGCGCATATCGATATGCGCATCGAAGTTGATGCAACCAACAACTGCGCCATCTGCAGCGGCGCGGACAGTTCCAATCCAGTGGCCGAAAGCTTGATCGTGACCTCCACCAAGAATGAGTGGGATTCCATCGCCTGCGCGTACTGCCGAAACTGCCGCGGCGAGTGATTGCTGCCAACTTTCCACATCGTCGCCAGCACCACTCGCGTCGCCTGCGTCGAAAAGAGCGTGCGTTGTTGGCGCAGGTAAATTTGCGCACGCGGTTCGCAGCGCGGCTGGACCATCCACCGCACCTGGTCGGCCAAAGTTCGCTCGAACTCCCGCATCTGTTGGATAGCCGATCACCACGATTGGAGACTTTCTTCCGCGCGCGCGCGGAGCAGCATCCCACGGACGGATCACTTGATGCCAACGTTGCGCCGCTGGATCTGGTCCATCATCTCGTCCTCGCCATACCCATGTCATGACGGATGATCCTACGATGAACTTCTATGGCACGACGAGCACAAATGAAATCCCGAAAAATTACAGCGGAAGATCTTCGACGACTTGTCGTTCCATCCGATCCTCAAATCGATGGCAATGGCGAGCGAATCGCTTTCGCCCACAAGATCGCTGATAAGCCAGGCAGTTATCGCGCGGAAATTTGGATCGCATCTGCGGATGGAGTGAAGAAAGCGCGTCGATTGACGGCAGGACCACGCGATCGCGCGCCGCGCTGGTCGCCAGATGGAACTTCAATTGCATTCATTCGTGAAGCCGATCGAGGCAATCCGCAAATCATGTTGGCAGCGATACGCGGGATGAAACTTGCCGCGCCCAAGAGATTGACGAAACTTCTTGATGGTTCAATTGGAAATTTTCGTTTCTCTCCAAATGGTGACGAGATTGCATTCGCATACCGCGAGACTCTCGCCGAGAGAACTGCCGCTGCTGCCAAAGCGCGCACTGCAAGTGGGCGAAGCACTCCACCGCTGGTTATTGATGATCCGTGGTACAGACTCGACGGCGATGGCGTCTTCGGATCGGCGCGCTTTCGATTGCATATTTTGAATATCCACACTCGTCGCATTCGAGAGCTTGCTCTTGGCGACACGCTTGGAATGTTTTCGTTTGATTGGTCGCCAGACGGAAAAACGATTGCCGCGACGGTCAATCGTTCCCCTCGCGCGCTCTTCGAACCATGGAAGACGGAAATCGTGATCGCCGATGTGCGAACTGGAAAAATCAAAGCGCTCGATGCGCTTGCCGAAGGACCCAAGAGCGCTGTTGCGTGGAGCCCAGATGGAACAATGGTTGCATTCGCGGGCAGAGTTGGTCGCACAGAAATGTATGCAACCGAAAATCTTGGATTGTTCGTGCACGATCTTCGAACGAAAGTGACAAGGAATCTGCTTCGTTCAAGCGATTTCTGCTTGATGAGCGCGACTCTCTCCGACTCCGTCGACACATCCTTTGCTTCATGGATTCAATGGATGCCGGGTAGCGACTCTTTGCTGATGCGAATTGGATGGCACGGATCTGGTCATATCGCAAGCGCCAGTCTCGCTGGAAACTTTGTTGCTCTGCACACACCAATTGGCGCCGAGCATCTTCCGTGCACACTTTCTCGTGATGGTGCGCGCATCGCGCTGATTCGTTCCGCGCCAACCGAACCGCCAGAAGTTTGTGTCGCGGATATCACTGGCAGAGAATTTCCAGTTCGCCAAGTCACGCGTGTCAACTCTGCGCTCTGCGACGAACTCGATCTTGCGGTGCCCGAAGAATCGTGGACGAAGGCAAAGGACGGAGTCGCTGTTCACTATTGGACGATGCGTCCGCCAAAGTCCGCGCGAGCGCAACGAAAAACTCCAGGCATACTTGAAGTGCACGGAGGACCACACGCTCAATATGGATGGGCGTTCTTCCATGAATTTCAATTGCTTGCGGCAGCGGGATATACGGTGGTGTATGGAAATCCTCGTGGATCGAAGGGATATGGACGCGCATTCTGCCAAGCAATTCAAGGCACGTGGGGCGGGAAGGATTGGATGGATGTTCAAGCGATCACGCGTGCGATGCGAAGTGATCGTGGAATCGACAAAGCGCGTATCGGAATCATGGGTGGTTCATACGGCGGCTTCATGACTCTGTGGGCGGTTGGACATTCGAGCGAATACTGCGGAGCGATCAGCGATCGATGCGTTTCGAACATCGTCAGTCATTCGGGCAATTCAGATTTTCCTGATGTTCCAGGCGTGTACTGGACTGGCTCTGCCTATTCGGATCCGAAGCATCTTTGGAAATCCAGCCCAATCGCAAGTTTTTCCAAAGCACGCACGCCCATGTTGCTCATTCACAGCGAAGGCGATCTTCGATGCAACATCGAACAGTCAGAGCAAGTGCACGCTGCGCTTGCGGTTCAAAATGTCCCAGTTCGCTTTGTGAAATATCCTCGCGAGACAAGTCACGGAATGAGTCGAGCGGGACCGCCAGATCTTCGAATGCACCGACTTGGGGAAATTCTTGCTTGGTGGAAGAAGATTTTTTAGCGGTGAATGGTTTGTGCGAGCGCCGCGGGACGCATGTCCTGGCGCTCAAACGAAGACGGAATGATTTTTGCGAGCGCCGCGGGACGCATGTATGGGGTCGAACAACTGCGGAGTGATTTGTGCGAGCGCCGCGAGACGCATGTCTGGCGCTCAAACGAAGACGGAATGATTTTTGCGAGCGCCGCGGGACGCATGTCCTGGCGCTCAAACATGCTGCGCCTCGCCTACGCGGACTCCGGCTCGGCTTGCAAACTCGCGCAGGACATGGTCCCGACGGCGCACACGCGAAACGATGTGCGTCTTCAGCCGTTGGAAAGTTCTCTCGGGCGAGTTCCGCAGGCGACCGACGGCGCTTGTGAATAAATTTCGCAAATTGGATCGTGTCTGTCGCCGAGGACTGTTTGAGCCCCGAGAGGACTTTTCACGGCTG
>SXSS01000068.1 GCA_005792145.1 Planctomycetia bacterium
GGTCCCCGACTTCACTTTTCTACAAGTTGAATTCCAGGATGCATAAATGCGATCCGTCTTTCGCGAAAAAGGTTGCCGAGTGCTTGTTTGAAAGCCTTTTTACTTGTTCCAAAGCGCTGACGAATTTCATCTGGCGTGCTGTCATCGTCGTAATTCAACCTTCCGCCCGCAGCTTGCAGCGCCGCAAGAATCTGATCGGTCAGTGGCGCGACGCGGTCATATCCAACCGCATCAAGCCCAAGATCAATCTTCCCATCGGGTCGAACTTCCCGCACAAATCCTTGGATTCTCTGCCCAACGACCATCGGCGCAGAAAGTTCGCTTCGGTAAAACAATCCCAGATGCGAGTGTTCAACAATTGCGTTGTATCCAAGCGGGCTCTCGCTGGTAATCAGCAGTCGAACCGATTGCCCTTGAGTATATTTTGGCGGTTCCTTGCTGAGATGATCGACAATGCGACCGCTGGCCATAATGCGATCCGTATTTGGATCGATGCAGACCGCAACGATCACACGGTTGCCTGCATCGAGTGGTTTCGCTTGCTCTGCAAACGGCAAAAGTAAATCTTTCGAGAGCCCCCAATCCAAGAATGCGCCCATTCTTTCATGGACATGCTTCACGGTCAGATATCCAAACTCTCCCACCATTGCGTATGGTTTCTCTGTGGTTGCAACAAGTCGATCTTCAGAATCGCGATAAAGAAAAACATCTAATGTCGCGTCAGGTTCGAGATCGCGTGGAACATAGCGACCGGGCAGCAGAATCTCGCCGAGTTCTTCTCCATCGAGATAGAGGCCGGAATTTGTTTCGCGGGTGATGCTGAGAATGTTTCGTTTGCCAATGTGTGCCACGAGTGCAGATTAGGCGAGTAGCGGATCGCCGTAGACTTGTCTCTTCCAGCACAGAATGACCACAGACCCAAAGCGAAAAACTCCGCCAAACACTTCAATACCACTCGCAACGCGTGATGGGGTTGGCCCAAGTCGCACTGTCTTGCCTGTGGGATCTTGGAAGACGATTCTGGATTATCTTGTCGATCAATTTCCCAATGTTTCCGCTAGCGAATGGAAGCGCAGGATGTCTCTGGAGGAGGTCATTGATGAGCGCGGCGTTGCCGTCACGGAAAATCGTCCGTATGAAGCAAATCTCGGAATTTTCTATTACAGATCGATCGAGGTCGAGGATCGAATTCCATTTGATGAGAAAGTTCTCTTTCAAGATGATCATCTTGTGGTCGCAGATAAGCCGCACTTTTTGCCGGTCATTCCTTCGGGGCGATTCGTGCAAGAGACATTGCTTGTTCGACTGAAGAACCGCCTTGGGATTGATTCGCTCGTGCCAATTCATCGAATTGACAGTGGAACGGCTGGAATCGTTGTGTTCACTGTCAAAGAATCTCAGCGCGATGCATATCAAGCGCTCTTTCGCCAGCGTCAAGTTGAAAAATGCTATGAAGCCGTTGCGTGCGCGAACCAATCACTGAAACTTCCAATGACATACGAAAGTCGAATGGTGCAAGATGAACATTTCATGCGAATGTGCGAAGTGATCGGCAAGGGCGCGCCGAATTCTCTGACGCACATCGATTTAATCGAGGCGCGTGGCGAGCATGCGCTTTACAGATTGCGGCCAGTCACTGGGCGCAAGCATCAACTGCGTGTTCACTGCGCCGCGCTGGGGATTCCAATCATCAATGATCCGATGTATCCCATCATGCAGCCGAAGCCAACCGACGATGCTCCGAGGGATTATTCCAAGCCACTTCAACTTCTTGCACGAAGCTTGGAGTTTCGCGATCCAATCACTGGCTCGCAGAGAAAGTTTGTGAGCACGCGGGATTTGTAACACAAATTCAAGTCTTACCAATCAGTGTGAGTCGCAGTTATGGGTTGTCCATCTGAAAGTTCGCCTTGATTGCTGAGCACGTATTCAGTGGTCTTTGGCAGTGGACTGTCAGGATTTCCGTCACTGTCGAGTGGTCGAATCCGCATTCTTGTTCCATCATCGAATTCCACCGTGACTAAAATCTTCTTCGCTTTTCGATCTTCAACAATAAAGATATATGGCACACCTCCGCGTCGCACCACAACTTTTGTTTGATTTTGAAGCCCAAATGCAATGTTCCCATCGCATCAAACGCAGGCGCAATCAGAGCTTGATTGAACAATCATTCGAATCGATTCATGATCGTCTTCTCCCCCAAGGATGCGGCGATCCTTGGCAATCAATCAAGACTTGAACGTAGGGTCTTGAAAACAGACAACATATCGACTCGAATCGAGAGCGCAGAAATCAATTCAATAATCGCGAGCGCTTAAACCAACGCCGTAAATGTTCAGTGATTTCCAAGTGATGCGCGAATAAATCCCTAGAAATCTTTTATACGGTGCGAAGAAAACTTATCCGAGTTCAAATGTTGTGTTGCCATAAATCCAATCAAGTCGAATCTTTGGCGGGATTCCGGTGTATGTCCGGACCGTTGCAAAGACTTCCTTCATTCGGTTGCGCTCTACCAATGCAACTGCATCCTTATTTGGTTCCGGAACATCCATCCAAAACACTTCGCCAAGGTGAATTGTGGAAATCAGTGAATAGAAGATTGCATCCGCTGCTGCGGGGGACTTTGCAAAGAGCGGCCCAATCTTATGGCCTTGAAAACACTTTCGAATGAATCCAAACCCTTCGACTGAATCTTCACTGCCAATGGCGAACCCGTTGCCGTCCGCTTGGGAAAGCCATTCGCGCAAGAATGCAATGCGCGAAGATGGAAAGCACATTCGATCAAGTGCTGCGATGTGCTGAAAATCAACATCGCAAATGTCGATCGTTGAAAGATTTTTTTTGCCGTGCATTTCATTTGTCACGATGCCTTCAAAGCGAGTTGTCTTGTATGCCGCAACACGCCCGATCTTTTCATACTTCGAAATATTTTCAAGCACTCCATCTCCACCGTGAACGCATCCTTCAGCGTGTTTTCGGGCAAATTCGTGTATCGCAAGTCCATATCCGCATCCACGATGGATTTCATCAACGATGTAGCAACCAAAGAATGCGAATGTGTCGTCATAGCGCACGGCACTGACGCAAGCGATTGGTTGCCCATCAAGTTCTCCCACGAAAAAACCATTTGGGTCGGCAGTAAAAAATATCCTTGCATCGTGGATCCCAGGATTCCATCCCAGATTGCGCATATGCGGAATCAGGATCTGTTCAATTTCAATCATGGACATCGATCGAATCACATATCGCCCGCTCGCAAGAGAGCTCGCAGCAAACGTGTTTGTATCAAGTTGCTTCATATAGAAACAGTAACAAATGATATGGACCGTGCTAACCTTTAGACTCTCATATTCAGTACTTCAAGGAAAATCACAATGACAACAGCTATAAAGTGTCCGTTTGCGGGTGGCTCAAATTTGAATATTCCAGAAGCTCCAAACAATCAAGTTTGGTGGCCGAATCAACTGAGCTTGAAGCCCCTTCAGCACAATCCTCCAACGATCGATCCAATGGATCGCGATTTCGATTACGCCAAGGAGTTCAAGTCGCTTGATCTCGAAGCTGTTCGCAAAGACCTCCGTGTGCTGATGACAACTTCTCAGCCGTGGTGGCCGGCGGACTATGGTCATTACGGTCCATTCTTTATCCGAATGGCTTGGCACAGCGCGGGGACATATCGAGTGAGCGATGGTCGAGGCGGTGGTGGTGCTGGAATGCAGCGTTTCGCTCCACTGAATAGTTGGCCTGACAATGTCAATTTGGACAAAGCGCGCAGATTGATATGGCCCATCAAACAAAAGTATGGCAAGAAAATTTCGTGGGCCGACCTGATCATTCTCACTGGCAATGTCGCGCTTGAATCGATGGGCTTTAAGACATTTGGATTTGGCGGCGGCCGCGTTGATGTGTGGGAGTCTGATGAAACATATTGGGGCGGCGAGAAAAAGTGGCTTGCAGAAGAGCGATATTCAGGCAAGCGCGAACTTGCAAACCCGCTTGCCGCCGTGCAAATGGGTTTGATTTATGTCAACCCCGAAGGTCCAAACGGCCAACCAGATCCGCTGGCTTCTGCCCACGACATCCGAGAGACTTTCGCGCGCATGGCGATGAATGATGAGGAAACTGTCGCGCTGATTGCTGGAGGTCACACATTCGGCAAGACACACGGCGCCGCGGATCCAAAAAAGTATGTTGGTCCAGAGCCCGAGGCAGCACCAATGCAAGAAATGGGTTTGGGTTGGAAGAATAGTTTCGCAACAGGCAGCGGAGCCAGCACAATTTCCAGTGGACTTGAAGGCGCGTGGACGCCGACTCCAACAAAATGGGACAACAGTTATTTCGAAACTTTGTTCGGCTATGAATGGAAACTCACCAAGAGTCCCGCGGGTGCGCATCAGTGGATTCCAACTGATGACTCTGCCAAGAACGCCGTCCCAGATGCGCACCATCCAACCAAGCGTCATGCGCCGGTTATGCTGACAACCGATCTTGCGCTTCGAATGGATCCGGCATACGAGCCAATTTCAAGGCGTTTTATGAAGAATCCTGCGCTCTTGGCGGATGCATTTGCGCGTGCGTGGTTCAAACTTACGCATCGTGACATGGGGCCAATCACGAGATACTTGGGTCCGCTTGTTCCTAAAGAAGTTCTCATTTGGCAAGACCCAGTGCCTGCGGTCACGCATGAATTAGTGAACTCGCAGGATGTTGCATCGCTGAAGGCGAAGGTGATTGCAAGTGGCTTGACCACCGCGCAATTGGTTTGCACCGCGTGGGCAAGTGCCAGCACATTCCGCGGCACTGACAAACGAGGCGGTGCGAATGGCGCACGCATTCGACTTGCACCGCAGAAAGATTGGGCGGTGAATAATCCAGCGGGGTTGTCGAAGGTCTTGAAATCGCTCGAAGCGATTCGCTCGGATTTCAACGGCGCGCAAGCAGGAGGTAAGAAGCAGATTTCGCTCGCAGACTTGATCGTGCTTGCAGGATCTGCGGCTGTCGAACAAGCCGCAAAGAAAGCCGGCGTGAGTATCGAAGTCCACTTCACACCAGGTCGCACCGACGCTACTCAAGAGCAGACTGATGTGCATTCATTTGCAGTGCTTCAACCAAAGGATGATGGATTCCGCAACTATTTCACCGCAGGCCAAGCGTTGCCAGCGGAAAATTTGCTGATCGATCGTGCAAACTTGCTCACGCTGTCTGCGCCGGAAATGACTGTTCTTGTTGGAGGAATGAGAGTTTTGAACGCAAACTTTGATCATTCAAATGTTGGCGTGTTCACCACTCGACCAGGCGCGCTGACAAATGACTTCTTCGTCAATGTGCTTGATATGGCAACGATATGGACGCCAACATCGGCGGCACAGGAGACTTTCGAAGGTTGTGACCGCAAGACTGGTCATGCAAAGTGGATGGGCAGTCGAGCGGATTTGATCTTCGGATCAAATTCTCAACTGCGAGCATTTGCAGAGGTTTACGCATGCGAAGACGCGAAGGAAAAGTTCGTGCGCGACTTTGTTGCCGCCTGGGTCAAGGTGATGAATTTGGATCGATTCGATATGGCGTGATTCATCGAACAGTATGTTTTGAATACGCACATTTGAATGCGATAAAATTTTCAGCGCCTTGACTTGCTTTTTCAAAAAGACGCTGTATACTTCACACGGCATCAAGAGTTTCAGACAGCCTCTTGTCTGAACGGCAACCGACGAACTGCGATACGCAGTCGAACGGTGCCGAGGCAGCCCCGAAGGGGGATCGATGCGGCCGCGCGAGCCTTTCCAAAGGATTGCGTTGACGCAAAGCGTTCGAACACCGTGTTCGGCGCACCCTTCCGAACTGCACTTTTTGATTTCATCGCCCATGATTCTTCATGCGCTTTGATTTCAATTTGTGTTTTCGGAGCCGAGCTCTTGTTGCCAATGGAGTCCGTTATGGCGCAAGAAACAACAACAAATTCAGCAGTTACAGCATCAAATCCACAAAACGCAACCGCGAATGTTCCCGCGCGTTTTCTGCGGCAACTCGGCATTATCGGTTCAGATCGAATTGACGGAGTCCTTCTCGCCGCGCTTGCAACGGAAGCTCCGTTGCTGCTCATCGGAGCGCATGGCACAGCGAAAAGTCTTCTGCTCAGTCGCATCGCCGAAGCGCTCGATCTGAAGTTTCGCCACTACAACGCAAGCCTTTTGAACTACGACGACCTCGTTGGCTATCCACTGCCTGATGCAGATGGCACGCTGAAGTTTGTTGAAACTCCCGCAAGCATCTGGCCGGCAGAAGCGGTTTTCTTGGACGAGATTTCTCGCTGCCGCGTAGATATGCAGAACAGGCTTTTCCCAATTATTCACGAAAAATGCATTCAAGGGATGCCGATTAAAAATCTCAGATTCCGTTGGGCTGCGATGAATCCGCCGCCAAGTGATTCGAGTAGTGGGGACGAAACGGAATATCTCGGTAGTGAAGCACTCGATGCCGCGCTTGCGGATCGTTTCCCATTTGTTGTTGAAATGCCAAACTGGCAGAATTTCACGCCAGATGATCGAATCGCGCTCGTCCAGAATCAAACTTTTGTTCTTACTCCGGCGGTCAAGCAATCCGTGCAGGCGCTTGTCAAGTTGACGCGGCAACGCCTCGCACATGTAAAGGACGCATTTGGTGAAATGATGAGCGAATATGTCCACTTGATTTCCAAGGTATTGCCGGAAGTCAAGATTCAACTTTCGGGGCGGCGTGCGGTGATGCTCAATGAAGCGATCTTTGCAGTGCATGCCGCTCGTTGGACACTTGAAGGAAAGTTCAACATCGACGAAAGCGCTTGGATTGCGCTCAGAAATACGATTTCTGATCGCGCTCGAGGCATCACCATTGACGAAGGAAAACTTCAACTGGCGCACCGGAAAATTTGCGAATCTCTGCATCTCGAACGCGCAGATCCGCGCCGATTGCTCTGTCAAGAGACTGACCCAATCAATAGAATTTTTTTGGCGCTCGAAATTGATTCGCTCCATGGATATGAACTCTCTGCGTATACAGCGGATGCGCTCGCGTCGTGTGATTTGGGTGCTCGCCATCTTCTGGCTGCGGCAATCGCCGAGCATGCCGCGATCGCACGAGTGAATCCCGCAATTGCGGAGCAACTTGCAATACTTGTTGGCGAACTTGAAATTGGGTGTGAAATTAACGACAGCGTTACAAAACATGGTTCGCAAAACAAGGCCTACAACCAGATCATTCAAACCATCGGTTCAAAAGTTGCAGATGCGCCTTCGACGA
Source organism: Planctomycetia bacterium (assembly GCA_005792145.1). Classification (GTDB taxonomy): domain Bacteria; phylum Planctomycetota; class Phycisphaerae; order Phycisphaerales; family SM1A02; genus F1-60-MAGs104. Next base: position 7,279 of record SXSS01000068.1, read on the forward strand.
TCAGCTTGAACAATCTGCTTCTGAAACTTTGGAAGCAGTCGCAGTGTGCAGATGAAAATGTTGTCACAAGGATCGCGGATTCATATATGTCGATGCACGAACGACTTCAGAATCGAAGGGCAGCATGAACAAGCTTTGTCCAACTGAAATTCGATCGCGGCTTCATATGGGAGGACCAACAGTTACGCTCAAGCAAACCGGCGTCGGTTCTCGAAAGCGCATAACGGCAATTGGATTGCTACTTCTGCCTGAAAAAGAAATCGTCACGAAAGCAGACCGCAAGGAATTGGCAGCGTTCAACATCGATCTGACCTTGGAGCATGTCGCAAAGTTTTGGGGAATTTCCAACGTAAAAAACGCTGCAATGCTCTGTGAATTTCTTCACGGCAACGGCGAGGACCTTTCGCTTGTCAAACAATTGCCGATGATCGTTCCGGTCGAGGCCATCGCTCTGACTAAAGAACTCTTTGACAAAGTCGTCTCGCCCAGTGACCCGCCTGAAGTCGTCATCGATCCACGCCCCTTGTTGCCCGTCTTGGCTCGCTGCACAAACCAAGCGTTCATCCGATCACAGTCACCCATTTACACGCCTGCGGTTCTAAGCCGCTTCGTCAATCTCTTGCTTCCCAATTCCTGGACCCAGAAAGACCAAACAACATGATCACAGATTCACACGACACGACCGACTCGCAAATTCATCGAGAACTCATTCACCAAGTTATGAATTCAGTTCCTGCTATGCACTTTGGTGCAGATGCACTCTTGCGATTAATTTCAATTGAAGAGACAACAAGTGTTCCAACTGCGTGCGTCAGCTGCGGTGAATATTCAACTCTCAAGATCAATCCAGTTTTTTGCAGCGAGTATGCAAACACAAAGGAGAAAATGACCATGCTCATTCTGCATGAAATGCACCACATTGTGCTTGGTCATACTCGGCTCTTTGCTCGTGCCACACCGCTGGACAATCTTGTCTTCGATGCGGTCATCAACGCGATGTTGTGCCAGGCATATCCAGACCCTGCGTCGACTGCGCTGTTCCGCGATTTGTACGATGACAACCACCCGCTGTACTGCTTTCTGCGTCCAGCGTCTGGATGGAGTCCCACGGGATTTGCGGTCACTCCGCCGGCGCTTCGAAAATTTCCTGAACTTGCTGCGCTGCATCGCAGACTTTATAAAAATGGCTGTACTTACAGCGAATTGCGCGAGGCGCTGTGCAACAGTGGGCTGGTGATTGAAGTTGACATGAAGGTCTTGATTGGTGGTCACGATGATGATGCCAACGAACGCGACGAGAGGAATTTGCAAAGCGTCGCGCCGGCTCTTGCGAGTGTCATTCAGAAGGTTGTTGGCAAGTGGCCTGCGAGCGTGATGCTTCCAAAGTCCTTACTCGATGATCTCTTTGAAACGCACAAAGTAAAAGTGCCACAGACCAAACAAGACTCTTTGCGAAGTCTGATTCGCAAGGTCAGTCAGAATGGAAAGAAAGGGAATCTCAGGCGGCGGAATCTCAGTTTGATGTCGATTCAGTCACCAATTCCACGGTGTGATCGCAGAGGAATGGTGCTTCGAGCAATTGGAGGAAGGCAGATCATGCACTCGCATCAGATCGAACATCGAAAAATCACTCCAAGCGGCGAACGTGTTCATGTCTATATGGATGTTTCGGGAAGTATGACGAAGTTGATACCTCCGCTGTATGGCGCAATTCGTGATTGTTCGGATTGTGTCTTTCCAAAGGTGCATTTGTTTTCGACCATCGTTTCCGATGTCACGCTGAAAGAATTTGCCCAGGGGAAAGTGAATTCGACTGGGGGAACAGATATTTCGTGCGTTGTTCGGCATATGCAACAAACTAAAGTGAAGCGTGCGGTCATCGTGACAGATGGTTACGTCGGTACTGTGAATGCCGCTGAATTGTCAGTCTTGAATGGCGTTTTCATCGGAACTGCGTTGACGGGGGTCAATGCAAGTCGCAATCAAATGGCGGAATATGTAAATGTTTGGATTGACATAGTTGGAGGTGGGCAATGAATCACTTTAAAACAAGTTCGATTCTGCGAACAGCGGAATGGATATTGCCTGGACATCCGGACAAGCTTGCTGACGCAATCGCTGATGGCATCGTGCAGGCGGCGTGGAAGAAGGATCCGCGTGCGCTTGTTGCGGTGGAGGTCGCGCTCTTTCGCAAATCAGTTTTCATTGATGGGCGAATCGCGGGTGATTCCACCAGGAGAATAGATGTGCGATCAATCGCCAAGCGCGTTTTCAGAAGTGCGGGGTATACAAATTGGTCTTGGTCGAAAGATGACAAGTTGAATGTGATCACCGATCTCATTCGAGGAAAGTTTGCGAAAGGCGAGTCAGAGATTCGTCCGATGGCGGACGATCAGTCGATCGTTACTGGATATGCGTGCAGCACGCCTGGAACTGGATATTTGCCAGTCGAACACGCGCTGGCGCGACACCTCGCAAAGGCGCTTTACGAATTTTCGAAAGCAAACGCTTCGAATTGTGGGCCCGATGGAAAGGTGATTGTCTTTCTTGCTGAAGCTCCTGATTGTCGATCGTGGCGGCTTGATTCGTTGTCGGTTTCTCTGCATCACCGATTGGATTGGGGTGGAGTCGATGCGTATCGCGCGACGCGCAACGCGCTCTTGATTGCGCTGGCGGATTTCGCGCTTGCAGTCCCTGGGTTTCACTTCGATGATTCTGTGAAGTTCAATTTCAACGGTGCGGGATGTTTCGAAGTTGGTGGGCCGATGGGTGACAACGGACTTTCGGGAAAGAAACTTGTGGTCGATTTTTATGGCCCACGCATTCCAATTGGTGGTGGTGCGATGAGCGGCAAGGATTTCTGGAAGGTTGATCGTGCGGGACCGTTGATTGCGCGCGAACTTGCGTTGAAGGCGGTGCAAGTTCATGGTTGCAGGGAGGCGATCGTCACGCTTGGTATTTGTCCTGGCGATACTGAATTTCGTTGCGTGCGAGTTGAGACAGAGAATCGAATGCATCTTGATCCGAGGCAACTTTCGGTTGGTGTTGATTTGCGTCTGGCAAGCCGCGCAAATTGGTTGGCGGGCAGGGACCTTGTCGAAGTCGCGCGTTGGGGTCACTGGATGAGCGAGGCTATGGTTGCGAAGGAGGTGGTGACGGTTCCAGTTCCAGTGCAGGTTGAATTGAAAGGTGAAGCGCCTTTCGACAATGCTCTTGCATATGCCAATGAAATTGAAGGGTTGTGAAATGGGGGATTCACTGGGAAACTGCACGAATGAACGATGTCCCGCCAGGTCATTCGCCACAGGACATTTTGAATGCGCAGCGTCCGCCGGATTTCAGTGGGAGTGCGCCAAAGCCAGTGGCGAAAAAGCGTTCGATATTTTTGTTGCCCGCGATGATGATTGTCGCAGGTGTGGCGATGCTCGTGCTGGGCACAGGACCACTGCTCTTGACGATTCTGTTTGCATATTTAGGTTGGACCAGCGATCCAAATCCAAATCCAGTTGGCTTTGGAATCTTGGCGATGTGCACCTTCTTCCCCAGCCTCGGATTGATCGTCGTCGGCGGAGTGATCGTGGCAGTGAAGAGGGCGGGGAGGTCACTCCCCTGAATGCCAGTCCACTTCAAGTGAGAGTTCTTTGGAAGACTGTTATGTCCAAAGCCATTGCAGGCAAACTTGCAGAAGAAGCTTATTTCAGAGGAGCAAATCTCGGACGAATTGGCGCAGGAATTGATCGGTAAGAAGATCACAAAAATGTGTCGAAGGCTTGTGGTTTCGAGATCAGGGTGATTGCTCATTGCGGCACGAATGTCGATCTGCACTTGCCAAGAATTCCACTGCGCCCCCTCACCAATCTCCATAAACTTCTAACTTCCTATGCGTATCGCAATCTCTGGAAGCCACTCACTTGGAAAGTCCACCATCGTCAATGATTGGGTTGCTCTACACCCCAGTTTCGCTCGAGAAGAAGAGCCATA
>SXSS01000069.1 GCA_005792145.1 Planctomycetia bacterium
TCGGTCACGAAGCACGGCGAGTTCACCGGGAAGAGGACGCCGTTGCAGTCGAAGTCGACGCCGTCGCAGCGCTCGGCGCGGCCGGGATAGGCGAAGCGGTCCATCATGCAGCCGTCGCCGCAGATCGACCAGACTCGATAATTGAAAAGTTCAAATCCTGGGCGGTTGTATCGCGCCGCGAGCCAACGCTCGGCCATCGCCATACCAACGCTTGTCGCAAGCCCTTGACCAAGCGGACCTGTTGTCGTTTCGATGCCACTGGTCCAGTGATATTCAGGATGACCAGGACAACGCGTGTCGATTTGACGAAATCCCTTGATGTCATCGATGGTCAAACTCGGCTTACCAGTCAGCTGATATTGCGCGTTCACCGCCTGAGTCTTCGTCAGATAAAGCAATGAATAGAGCAACATCCCCGCATGGCCATTGCTCAACACAAATCGATCGCGTCCAGGACAAAGCGGATTCGCAGGATCGAATCGCAAGAATTCTTGCCAAAGCGTATACGCCACTGGAGCAAGGGACATCGGTGTGCCAGGGTGACCAGACTTTGCCGCTTGGACTGCATCCATAGAAAGCGTGCGAATCGTATTGATGCAGAGTGCATCGATTTCAGGAACATCTCCAGGAACTCCACTGATCGGATATGGGCTCTGGGAAGTTGCACGAGTCGATGTTGTTTGCGAAGTGATTGATGACATTGATTTCTCCATTTCAATTCAAATGATCTTCGAAGTTCACTTCCAAAGGAAGCAGAGTCAGCATACCCTTTCCAATATGAAGATCGCACAAACCGCCCAACGACTTGGAATCCTCTTTGCATCCACTGCATTCGCAATCGGACAAGCGCGCGCGCAAGAAGAAACAACAACTTCTTTTGCAGGACCTCCAAAGCAGGTTGATGAGAATGCGACCCCCCCTGGAGTTGGATTCAATCAGCAGGGTGGCGAACTCAGTTCGACAGCGCTCGAACAAGCCGCGATCGGAAATGCGACAGTGCATTATCACTATTACGGCTCGCATAGTTCCAAGCAGGCATCTCCAAACGAAAATACAGACGGAAATGCAAATGGAACTGACGGCACTTCACCATCGTCAGCAGGAAAGCCGATTCCGTCAGCTCCATCAACCACGCCTGGTTATGCGAATAACAGCTATGTCACTCCGATCACAAATTCGATGAACACCTCTTGGCATTTGTATCAAGGAAATATTGGAGGTCGTGGCGAGTCTGGACAAGGTCAAGCCCTTGGAGCGAATCCGCGCGTTGGCAGCACAAATTTTCATATGGCAAATGGAGTCTCTGGCTATCGGCCAGCGCTCGACAATGTCGCGTACGGCAGCGGTGCGTTTGTCGGTAACTGGGATCCATACGCAAACAACGGCACTGGATCAATTCAGGGATTTGATTGACCTGCTCAATCGCATTTGCGGTTTGAAAATAAATCGAAAATTCAAATGGCGCTAGTAAAAAAGGCGCTGGGAGGGCTACCCCACGAAGGAGCCCACCCGAGCGCCCAATGACTGTCGGCGTTGCCCTCTACTGCATATGCAGACTATCACCAATAACACGCAATGCAAATAGACTTGATTTCTTTTCGACTAATTTTTCCCAACACTCTCCGCACAGACCTAGACCGTGCAGATTCGCACTGCTTCTGCGAGAGATTTCATTGGATCACGCTGTGGAATGAACTCTTGCGCGAGATATCCGCGATACCCCATCTCTTTCAAAGCACGGCAAATCGCAGGATATTGCAACTCCTGACTCTGATCGATTTCCGCCCGACCTGGCACACCACCCGTGTGATAGTGCGCGATCGCCCACTGGTTGTCGCTGATGGTGTGGATGACATCACCTTCCTGCACTTGCATGTGATAAATGTCATATAGCAAGCGAAATCGATCGCTCTGGGTGCGCTTCACAAGTTCCGCACCCCACGCAGTGTGATCGCATTGATAATCCTTGTGATCAATCTTGCTATTGAGCAACTCCATTATTATTGTCACACCAAGCGACTCTGCCAACGGCGTAATTCGCTTCAATCCAATCGCGCAGTTTTTCAATCCATCTGCATCTGAAAGCCCAGCACGATTTCCAGAGAAGACAATCATGTTGGGGATTCCAGCCGCCTTGATCTTGGGCAGCAATTCTTCGGCGCGCTTCACGATCGCATCATGATTTTCGATTCGATTGAACCCAGATGAAATCGTCGTCGGGCCATTGGCAACCGCGCATGTCAATCCATTCGCCTGCACAATTTTCCACTGCTCTTCACCCAGCAATTCGATTGACTCGATGCCCATTCCCTTCGCTTGCTTGGTCAAGTCCGCAAGGTCCATCGATGAATAACACCACTGACAGACGGAGTGGCGAAATCCTGATCCCCCGCCGACTGGTGGCTTCGCAGCGACTTCCTGATTTGCAACAGAGTGCCCCTTCGACAACGCACCTCCAACAACTGCGACTCCGACGGGAAGCGTTTGCATAAATGTTCGGCGATTCATATACGGCAGATTACGACGAGGGAGGAATCAATTCCACCGAATGAAATTGTTTTCAAAATCCCCCAAGCCTCAACCCCAATCCGCAATCAGAATCGTGAGATCTGCTGAATCCGTGAAACCATCACGGTTCAGATCGGTCGGCCCCGTCGTCGTCCATCCCGCGATCAACTGCGACAAGTCCGCCGCATCAACGCGCCCATCGTTATTGATATCTGCGACGCGAACTTCGCACGTATCTGGAATGCCGTCACCATCGCTGTCTGGTGGCGCGGGATTCGATGTGATTTTTCTCACCGTTCCATTGAGGTGATTGACAACATACAACTCGCCGCGTGAATCCTCGCCAATGCAAGTGACTCCACTGATTGTTGCCAGTTGAGTTGTGACATCTGTGACGACAGGAGTTCCCGTCGCGAGATTCATTCTCCACGCTTTGTTGTTTTGATAGTCCGCGAAAAGATATTGCCCGACCAACGACGGTATCGCGCAGCCTCGATAGACACTGCCGCCGGTGATCGACAGTCCAACCGAGTGCGTGTACTCATAAATCGGCGCAGTCAGCGACGGTGATGGACAAGCGCAATTTGCGTTGGATGTGCAGAGCGTTCCTTCAACACAGTTCCATCCAAAGTTCTTCGCCGCATCGTTCAGTGGATCCAAGACATCAATTTCTTCACGCGCAGTTCCGCCAACATCGCCAATCCAAATCTTTCCCGTCGCGCGATCGAATGAACACCGAAATGGATTGCGCATACCGCGCGCGAAAATTGCGTCGTCGGTTGCAACACCGCCAACATATGGATTTCCAGCAGGAATGTGATAATTCGCTTCCGCGTCCGTTGGAAAGTCGTCGCTGTTGACATCGATGCGCAAAATCTTTCCCCACAAATATGCAAGGCTTTGACTGCGCGTTCCACCTTGCGGATCGCCGGTGTAACCACCATCGCCCAGCGGCAGATAGAGCAACCCATCGGGACCAAACATTGGCGAACCACCAAGGTGATATCCCTGCGTTGAAGGCGATGCGAGTTTGAAGATCACTCGGCGACTGTTTATGTCAGCGAGATCAGGGTTCGTCGTATTGCGTGTGTATTCTGCAAGCCACACGATGATCGATGCGGTCACGCCAGTCGTGTGATATAGATAAAAGCGACCGTTGCTCGCATAGTCAGGATGAAATGCGATTCCCATCAGACCGCTATAAGTCTGCTCTGGAATGACGGTGTCGATATTGAGAAACGCAGTTGTCTGCAACACGCCATTCTTGATGAGCTTCACGATTCCGCGTTGCTCGATCACATACAACCGCGTGTCATCGCCGTTGGCGAAGGCAACCTGCATTGGCTTGGTCAGGCCACTTGCAACGCTGACCGTTGTCAGGGTCTGAGCGTGCGCGGAGAGTGTCGAGGCAAGCGCCAAGATGAAAGCGATGATTGGTCGTGGGTTCACTACGACAATTATGTCCCCAACTTGGGCTGCATCCAAAAACATTCGAGAAAATTGGAGATTGATTCGATTTTCGGGCAAAAAAATTGATTCCCACCTCAATTCGTGAAGCAGGAGTCTGACGAATTGGGTTGCGCCAACGCAATCGCGCTTGATTCGCCGCGCGCTTTTTCTTTGTTGTGAATCGAATGGGATTGACTGAAATCAACAGTTGAGTACCCTCGTTTTTTTGCAGAAAACGAGGGTCGATTTTTACATTTTCAAAATTTTTTTTGTTTTGTTTTCGCCCACAGCCCCACAGCCTTCGTAGCCACCAAACCTTGGCGGACGCCAAGGTTTGGGGAAGTACAAATGAACATTTATCCGCGGCGAAGGCCGCGGACTAGTCCCAGAGAAAATGGAAAATGGAAGCAGGCTCCGCTTGGCGGAGCCTGCAAGGGTAGATGGAATTACGGAGTCCTCACGACACGGAAACCGACGCTGTAGTAGATGACGTCGGGCGCGGTGCCGATGCGCTCCGACGCGCGGCAGCCGTAGGAGTTGAAGTCCCAGCCGCCGCCGCGCAACAAACGGTACGAACCAGTCGCAGGTCCTGTGGGATTTGTTTGCGCAGCGCTTGAATAAGCGCCATACCAATCCTGGCACCACTCCCAAACATTGCCTGCCATATCGTGGAGGCCTAACGCGTTGGCAAACTTACCGCCGACGGCTTTCGTTCCATAGGTAGAAGATCCTGATGCGCCATTGTTTCCTGAGTACCACGCAATGTTGCCAAGAAGGCTGTCGTCGTTGAAGCCAGTTGGCTGATCGGGATAACTGTGAAATGCTGTCGTTGTTCCCGCGCGATATGCATATTCCCACTCCGCTTCAGTCGGCAAGCGCAAACCTGTCACACCCATAAATGATGTAGCTCCTTCTGCGATCATATTCCA
>SXSS01000070.1 GCA_005792145.1 Planctomycetia bacterium
CAAGGAGCTCAACCTGAGTTCACGAATGCTCTCATTGGCAATACCGTTCAACCCGGTGAGGGCGAACCTTCACCAGTTGGTGGTTTTCCAAATGTGCGCGCAATTGGCAGGAGCGTTGTTACTGGTGTTTTTAACGATTCGAACCAAAGTACTTTCGAAATTGTCTGTGGAACTTTACTTTCTGGAACGCAGTTCAGTATGAAAAACATTGACCAAAAGTATGTTAAAACTCGAACAGCTCGACCAAATAATAATCAATCGTCTTCTGGACTTGGACCCGCACTTTTCTACCCAACTTCGAAGCGCGTCCTTGATATTCAAGTTATTCGAACCACAGATCTCGCGTCGCCTGAGGACCTTACAGCTGTCTCTCTTAGTGTAACTGGACAAACGATTTCAGTTACAAGCGCACTGGTCCTTGGTTACATTTATAACTACACGACCAATCGATGGAATGTTCTGCCTCCGTACATAGGGCAAATGACGGGAGTACAAACCACACTTCCGCAATTTGTTCTTCCACCTTGTGTTTTTCCAAGTTATCTTGGTTTCCCCTCTTTAAATGGAACTCGACTTGCGGCACGCGTTGTGGTACTTCCAATCGGGGGTTTGGGACAAGCCCAAATCTGGCTCGACCAGATTCAAATCTTGTATAACAATCCATTGAGTGATCCAGGCGAGCCCTGTGGATAATAAGGTAAAAACTCGAGTTACCCCAATTATACAAAAATGATCCATATTTTCTTGAGAAACAAAAATTCCACATCATTACGTTCTCTGCGGGGCGTAGCAGGATCATTTCGGATGTGTGGTTGTTTTCCCTCCACCCGATTAATTGATCCTCCACTCGTACTAAAATAAACCATCAAATGAAAAACATTAACTACAAATTTTCGGCGATTACTTTCACTTGTCTCACCTTGACAGCGTTAACTATTGCCAACGGTGGGACAGACAAAAACTAGCTATCGTTTCAACCAAAGATAAGGCTGAAATAGGTTCAACGGGAATCAATTCTGAAGTTGAAATTTTAAGAGTTCTTCCTTCACCAGGTGTCGGTCGAACCGATCTTTCCGCTCTTGGGCTTTCGGGTAACGGCTTACCAAATCTCACTGTGGAAAATATTCGTTCGCTCAAAGTTGGCGATCCGATGTCGATCGCAACCCCAGACGGCAGATCTATGGACTTCATCGTTGAAAGACGAGCATGGACTGGGATTGATGAAAAGCAGATTTACCTCAAGCAAGGTGAAATTGGAAACTCACTCTATGGAATCATTAGCCAAATTGGTCCGCGGCTAACTGGATATTTCTTGGCTCGAAATGGTTCTGCATATGCGCTTACGCTTGCCGATGCTGGTCGATATAAGCTCACTCTTCGCCCTAATTATGGCGCGCTCGAATGTGGAGTTGGACGAGTATTACCCGAGCATCCTGTACTAGGAAGCGGTCTGAAGGGAACTGGCCAACCTCAAAATGAAGGCGGAATTGCTGGAACTTTGACCCCTTGTCCTCCTGAAGTATCTCCTATCGGCTTGCCCCCTGGACTAGTGAAGGATAGTGGAATTATCATTGATGTCCTTCTCGTTTATTCTGTTGATGCAAATGAGGCTCTGCTTGCACAAGGAAGGACTCCGTACGACGAAGCAGTCCTTACCGTTGCGCAAGCGAATCTTGCAATGAAAAATTCGACTGATCAGCCTGCTTCAGACTTTGACGGTCAAGACAACAACAATCAATTAAACACTCGGTGCGGATACGGTGCTTATCCAGAGCCGGATTCAGTTACCAATCCTCCGGCAGTACCCCTTCCTGCACCACAGCCACCCTTTAACTGTAAAGGTGAAGATGATAGGACTGCTCACGAAGCTCGCCCTGGTGTGACTCCCGCCGAAACTGAAGTTTGCTTGCCAAGACTTCGGCTCGTCGGCGCTTTGGTTGCCGTCGGTTTCTTTGGTGAAGAAGAACCATTTGTGAGCACAGGATTTGCGGTTGACTTGTCTCGCCTTTCTACGCCTGAAGATGGATATCTGGATTATGTCCTCGATTGGAGAGACGCACTTGGAGCAGACGAAGTTGCGTTGATTGGCACTGGCTATGGATCTGATAGTGGATTTGTTGGCTTGACCTCCGTCATGAGCGACACTAACAATGGAGCTCAAGCTTTTGCGGGACTTTCAATTCCAACGAATCCTCATCCAATAGTCGACGCGACAATTGTTAATGCAGTAAACGGAATTTTGGGTCCATCAAACATTTCTACGCTTCAGGCAATTTCCGAATCTCCATTTTGTCTTCTTGACATTACTGTCCTCGGAGATACTGTCTATGCACATAAACTCGGGCATAACTTGGGTTGCCTGCACGATCACGACAACGCAGGTCCTCCAGCGGGCGCGCTTTTCCCTGACTCCTTCGGGTTTGGAGATGATGATTATCGTTCTGTTATGGCATATCCAATGGTCAAGAATTCGACTTCGAGATGGAGATGTACGACGGTTCGCCAATTCGAGGAGCATTCGTAAAACAAAACGAACTAGGAAGCTTAGGGATAAGATGCATAATGGGACAGGCAATAGGTAAAGGCAATACTTTTTACTCTCGTGACTATTGCTCATATACAACCACTCCTCTTGCACTCGACCCACAGGGATCGAGGGCAGATTTTCTAACCAAGCGTGAATGGCTTGCACTCGACGCTATGGGTTGGAATATTGACATGGCAACAATTGATGAAACAGATGAGGGCGACAGGAGTGTCAACCTCACTTGTCCTTAAAGAAAAAACTTGGTATCCGCCGAGGCTCCGTTTGAGCCTCGCACGAACTCTTGCGCCACTTGATGGGGTGCAAGAGTTTGTGATTATTTTACCCCCACTTTTTTCATCTTTTTACTAAAGGACTTCAGAGTCCGCTATTGTTCCGCTTCATGAATGTCACTTCAGAATCCTCGCAGGAACTTTCTGGCTGGATCTCCCCACTCCTGAAATCACACAAAGTCCCCCATTGGTTTTCCAAACGAGAGCCGCCAGATTCGAACTGGATTGCTCAGCGCCTTGGCTCGCAAAACGCGCGCGCGGCACGAGTAAAACAAGTACATGGGGCACGGTGCCTCGACGCGGCCGAGTGCAAGAGCGCCCCGCTGCAACTCGCCGACGCGATCATCACCAACAATCCTCTGCTTGTGCCAATCATCTCGACCGCAGATTGCTGCCCTGTGCTTGTGGTTTGCTTGCACTCAAAATCGTGCGCGGCAATTCATGCTGGATGGCGAGGTATCGCTCTGGACATCATTGGGGAATCGCTGCGAGCACTCGTTGATCGTTTCGCGGCTGATCCCAAGCATATGGTTGCCGCAATAGGTCCTTGCGCGAGCGTCGAGCGATATGAGGTCGGCGAAGATGTCATCGACGCTTTCGCTCAGCGAGGCCTCAGCGGGGCTCTGCGGTCTTCTCCATCCGCGCATAAGGCATTTGCAAATTGCTCGCAAGCTGTGCGAATCTTGCTCGAACGCGCGGGAATGCAAAGCGAATTGATCGAATCCAACCCCCCCTGCACAATTGGTGACACCACATTCGCAAGCCACCGCCGAGAGCCCGAAAACAAAGTTCGAATGCTCTCCGGAGTTGCGATACCAAGATAATGTCGAAGGGTTCTCGAATCGAAAAACCAGCCTCTCTGAGACATTCCCAATCGATTGATACACTTCGATTCCTTGGACAGGTGGCCGAGCGGTTGAAGGCGTCGGTTTGCTAAACCGATGTAGGGGCTTATACCCCTACCGTGGGTTCGAATCCCGCCCTGTCCGTTTTCTTGTTTTTGAAGGAAGTGATTTCAGGATATTTTTGGAATTGAATGGATGGCTTGATCGAACAACTTCCTCGCCTTTTCACCGAACTGGATGTTTTCCTGACCGAAGTCGTTCAGGGTTCGGGGCCTTGGGCATATGTACTTCTTTTTGTAATAATTTTCTGCGAAACTGGGTTGGTTGTCTTCCCGTTTCTTCCAGGAGACAGTTTGCTTTTCGCTGTTGGCGCGATATGTGCGCGTCGGATTGGACTCGATCCTTGGATGTGCGGCGCAGTCATTTTTATCGCGGCAATTCTTGGAGATTTCGTCAATTATCATATTGGTAAATGGATAGGACCTCGCGCATTTTCAGGCAAGGTTCCTCTCCTGCGAGTCGCGCATCTTGAACGAACCAGAGAATTCTTCAACCGACACGGCCCAAAGGCTGTTGTGTTGGCACGATTCGTTCCTATTGTTCGCACCTTCGCGCCATTCTTTGCCGGCATTGGCGTAATGCGATTTCGGACATTTCAGTTTTACAATGTCGCTGGCGCTTTTTTGTGGGTGGTGCTTCTGGTTGGGGCGGGTTTTCTCTTTGGCGACATTCCCATTATCAAACGCAACTTCGAAGCAGTCGTGATTGGTATTGTGATTGTTTCTGTTCTGCCCATCGTGATTGAATGGTGGCGAATGCGCCGCTACTCACGCAAAGTCGATAGAATGAAAAATCCATGAAAGTCCACGAATTTCAAGCTCGCCAATTGCTCTCGAATGTCGGAATCACAGTGCCACCTGGAAAGATGGTCACGACTGTTGAGGAGGCGCACGTTGCGGCAAGATCTCTTTTCGCAGCGGGGTCAAAACTGGCGGTCGTCAAGGCGCAAGTTCATGCGGGCGGTCGAGGAAAAGCTGGATTTGTAAAGGTTGTGAAGTCCATCGACGAAGCTCTTGCCGCGGCGAAATTCATGCTCGGCAACCGGATGAAAAGTCCGCAAACTCCGCCAGAAGGACTTCAAGTCGACCGCCTTCTGATTGCGGATGCGGTTGATATTTCCCACGAGTTTTATGTCGCCGTGTTGGTCGACCGTGCAAATCGAACGAACACCCTCATCGCCAGTGCGGAAGGTGGCGTTGAAATTGAAAAGGTTGCAGAGACTCGACCCGAAGCGATCATCAGAATTCCCCTCGACCCAGTTGTTGGTCTGCAACCATTTCAAGCCCGCGAAGTTGCGCTGGCGCTTGGATTCAAAGGCAAAGCGATTGCACAAGCGATCAGTGTCTTCACAAAACTGAGCGCACTGCAGCGCACCACGGATGCGAGTTTGGTTGAAATCAATCCGCTGGTGTTGACTCCTGCAACCGATGTGCATCCCGATGGACAAGTGATGGCGATCGATGCGAAGTTTGACTTCGATGACAACGCTCTCTTTCGACATCCTGACATCGCTGCGATGCACGATCCGACTGAAGAAAACGCGGCAGAAATGCGCGCTCAGGAGTTTGGACTTTCATATGTTGCCCTTGACGGAAATATTGGTTGCCTCGTCAATGGCGCAGGGTTGGCGATGAGCACAATGGACATCATCAAATTGCACGGCGGAGAACCTGCAAATTTTCTCGATGTCGGAGGAAGCGCCACCGAAGAAGCAGTCACTGAAGCTTTCCGAATCATTCTCAGCGACGATCGAGTGAAAGGAGTTTTAGTCAATATTTTCGGAGGAATTATGCAGTGTGACCGAATCGCACGGGCCATTGTTGGAGCAGCGCAGACAATTGGTTTCCGAGTGCCGCTGGTCGTTCGCCTTGAAGGAACAAATGTCACCGAGGCTCGGCGCATTCTTGATGAAGCTCGCGCCAATATTCCCACGATGCAATCCGCCACAGACTTGACCGACGCCGCGTCAAAGATTGTTGCCGCGGTCGCCGCCGAACCCTGCCATACTGCATAAAACTTATGCTCATCCTGTTTGACATCGATGGGACATTGCTGCGCACTGATGGTGCCGGCATAAGCGCGATGCTCGCGACGGCGCATGAACTTTTCCCTACGAAAACATTTTCGTTTGATGGCATTTCAATTTCGGGCCGTCTTGATCGTTTGATCTGGAAAGATCTCATGACACGAAGCGGCGTCGAACCAACCGCCGAAATCCACGAAGTCTTTCGCGAAAATTATGGCAAGCACCTGCGATATGGGTTCTCGCAGAACTCGCGCGCACACGCACTCAGGGGCGCGCGAGAATTGGTTGATGCGCTGCACACGCAGAGTGGGCTGGGACTCGGCCTGCTCACTGGAAATTATGAACACACGGGTCGTCTGAAAGTTGAACAGGCGGGATTTTCGCTCGAACCATTCCAGCACAACGCGTGGGCCGATGATGGCCACCATCGGCGTGAATTGCCGCCAGTTGCGATTCAGCGATACAGCGAGAAAATGGGCCGTGGCATTGACACTTCTAGAGTGATCGTGATCGGCGATACACCTTTGGATGTCGACTGCGCGCATTTCAATGGCTGTTTGGCGATTGCGGTGGCGACTGGAAACCATCCAATGGCAGAATTGGAAACCCACAATCCTGATTTGCTGGTTTCTGGGCTCGATGATTGGGGTCGGATCGCTTCGTGGATTACCAGTCGGTAATTCTCCCCCAGCGCAGGAGGTGCTTAACCTTTCGTGTATGTCCGCCTTTGGAACTTTCTGCAGCGACTTCTGTATCAATCAGAAAATCGCGCTCAAGATGGATCTCCCCGAGGCGCGAGAACCCACGCTTGAACTCTTCGATCGACTGCGACGACAATTGCCAAGACTGACACGCGTGCGCAGAGTCGAGGGCGAGATCGCGCTCGAATCAGCTGAAGACGAACAGGATTTTGTATGGGTCGCTCTTCGTCAGACATCAATTCGTAGCGGACATGTCAATCCAAAATCGACAGATGATGGATATAAGGTTCATCGAGCAGTATTGGAAACTGCGCCGTGGTTTCTTTCGATGAGTCCGTTGGACATTGACCACATCGAGTTGGTCTTCGGCTTCGATATCGAAACGGCGTCGCATCGCGACAGCATCGTCTATGACGCGCTCTTGGCGAACAGTCCACTTGGATCGCTCTTGGACTGCGACCACGATCATCCGATTGATGTGCAACCGTTTGTTGGCATCTCACTTACAGAAGGACGGGAATTGCAGGCATCTTTCGAGGTCAAGACGCGGCCTCGCCAACCAGATCTCAAGCACTCATCCACCGCTGAACCCATCAGCGTCTATTTGACAGTGCGTCGCAATGGACCGCTCGCTTCACTTGATGAACTGCCAACAATATTTGCGACACTCTGCGGACACGCAGAAAGACTTGCGGAACAACGCGCAATTCCACATCTTGTTATGCCAATTTGGCAAGCAATCAGCGCGAGTTGATCAGGCGACAGCGATGAATCGCTGAACTGCCATCACATCTGGGATGATCTTTGGCGTCACTCGAATCGAGAACTTTGCGCCAACTTCTGCGCGAACGCAGCGTGTTGCTGGAATGCGGGAAATCCACATTCGACCACCTCGTTGATTCTCTGGATTATTGCGGCCTCGTTCGCGAGCGACGCGAGTCAGAGTTCGCTGAATGGATGGTTGCAAACGCATCAATCTCTCGATGGTCTTGCGATGCTTCGCCTCGGCTGGAAGTTTCGTGACTGAAATTGTTACGGTTTTGCCAGCGGTGAGTGTCATATTTATGCTCCGAGGAGGGTCGAAAATCGTACCGTCGAAGCAGGATATTTGCAAGCCGATCACACTCATTGCCAGCAATCGCCTTCAGGCGTGTTTGGAGCCCTTCCCAGAGGCATAATGCAGATAGAGCGCCTGAGTCCCCTTTCGACCGTGGCTTGCCTCTTGGGCCTTGCGGTAGAGGCTCTCGGCCAGCAGAAGCCCTGGAACGTGGAGGTTGTTGTCATGGCATTCCTCCAAAGCGATGCCTAGATCTTTCAGAAAGTGATCGATGAAAAATCCAGGCTCGAAATCACCTTTGAGAATCCGAGGCGCGAGATTTGCAAGCGACCAACTTCCCGCTGCTCCCGCAGAAACTGATTCGAGAACTCGCTCGGGATCGAGTCCGCTTTCGCGGGCATAAAGCAATGCTTCGCAAATTCCCATCATCGTGGATGCGATGAGAATTTGATTGACAACTTTCGCTTGTTGACCACATCCAGCACCACCTTGAAGAACAACAGTTTTTCCCATCAGTTTCAACACTGGCAGAAGTTGCTGGAACGCATTTGCATCGCCTCCGACGAGAATTGAAAGGGTTGCATTTCGCGCGCCAATATCGCCGCCCGTGACTGGAGCATCGAATGCAAACGATGCTCTTTCTCCTGCAATTTTTGCGATCTTGCGAGCAAGCGAAGGACGACTGCTGGTCATATCAACGAGAAACTTCGGGATGCTTTGCGCGCTCAGAGTTCCTTCCGGACCGAGGTGAACAAATTCGACATCGGATGGAAGCGCGACCATAGAAAAAAGAAAATCCATTCCAGACGCGGCTTGGGCGGGAGTATC
This sequence comes from Planctomycetia bacterium, assembly GCA_005792145.1. GTDB lineage: Bacteria > Planctomycetota > Phycisphaerae > Phycisphaerales > SM1A02 > F1-60-MAGs104. Next base: position 8,335 of record SXSS01000070.1, read on the forward strand.
CGCCCACATTGCTCCACGATTAAGCAAACCAGCAGAGCGGGATTTGGTTCGCGAGTGAATTGTCAGCGAATGACCTGCCGCTATGAGGTGGCCAACCATTGAATTTCCCATAACTCCAGTTCCAATCCAACCGATTCGAAGGGGTGATTCCATATCGGACGAGGTTACGCTTCGATTATCCTTCTTAAACGGTCCGAACCCAACCCTTGGGGGAGGCGTAAAAATAGGATGAACCAAATTATGTCCACATCACAAAGAGATATCGTCGAACTCGAACGCCAAGTCGAAGCAGCCAGCCGTCCATTCCGTCACCTAGTCGATCAAATTCAACGAGTCATCGTTGGGCAAGATTCTCTGATCGAAGGTTTGCTCTGCAGCCTGCTGATGAACGGCCACGTCCTGATTGAAGGCGTCCCAGGTCTTGCCAAAACGATGGCGGTGAGCAGTCTTGCCAAAGGAATCAATACCGGTTTCCGTCGGCTTCAATTTACGCCAGATCTCTTGCCTGCGGACTTGATTGGAACAATGATTTATCGGCCGAACAGTGGCGAGTTTGTCGTCAAGCACGGTCCGATTTTTTCCAACATCATTCTTGCGGATGAAATCAATCGCGCGCCAGCAAAAGTGCAGTCCGCATTGCTCGAAGCGATGCAAGAGCGACAAGTCACGATCGGAGAGACAACATATCCGTTGCCAGATCCATTCTTGGTGCTCGCAACCCAGAACCCAATCGAGCAAGAGGGAACTTATCCCCTTCCCGAAGCGCAAGTTGATCGATTCGCGATGAAATTGGTGGTGACATATCCATCGCCAAAGGAAGAACGATTGATTCTCGATCGCATGGCGAACACGCACAACAATCTGACCGTCGACCCTGTGATGAATCCAGCAGACATCAAGGCAGCGCGTCTGCTTGTTGATCAGATTTTTATGGATGATCGAATGAAGGATTACATTGTCGATCTCGTCATTTCCACGCGCGATCCCAAGAAACATAAAGTTCCAATCGAAGGGCTGTTGACATACGGATGCTCGCCGCGTGCGACGATTGCGTTGACACTCGCCGCGAAAGCAAAGGCTTTCCTTGATGGCCGCGGATATACCGTCCCGCAAGATGTGAAGGATGTAGCGCCGAATGTTCTGCGTCATCGACTGGGACTTTCCTATGAAGCTGAGGCCGTCGAGAAGACCTCCGACGACATTGTGCGGATTCTTCTTGATCATGTGCCAGTCCCTTAGGTGAAAGTTGCGGCGAAATTTCGACATTCTTTGCGATGAAGTGACGAAAGATCGACCGCGCGAGGGAACACACCAATGCTGACCAAAGAAACCATCCAGAAAATTCGCAGGATTGAAATCCGCACAGCGCGTGTGGTTCAAGAAGCGGTCGCAGGCCGATATGTCTCCGCCTTCAAAGGGCGCGGTATGGAATTCGAGGAGGTTCGTCCATATGCGGATGGCGACGATGTGAGAACGATCGACTGGAATGTCTCCGCTCGCGCTGGCGGTCCGCATGTCAAGCTCTTCCGCGAAGAACGAGAGTTGACCATCTTGCTCGCGGTCGATCTCTCCGGATCACTCTCGTTTGGTTCGAATGCTCAGACCAAGCGCGAACTTGTCGCGGAAGTTGCGGCAATATTGGCGTTCAGCGCGACTCGAAACAATGACAAGGTTGGGTTGCTCTTGTTTTCGGATCAAATCGAGCGCTTCGTTCCGCCACGCAAAGGAAGACGCCATGTTCTTCGCATCGTGCGAGATCTCTTGGCGCATAAACCTGTCGGTACGGGAACAAATATCGCCGCGGCCATCGACGAATTGAACCGCATTCAGAAGCGACGCGCGGTGGTCTTTGTCGTGAGTGATTTCCTTGATAACGGCTGGGAACAGCCGATGACGATCGCACGACGACGACATGATGTGATTCCAGTTTCTATTTTCGATCGGCGAGAGCGAGAATTGCCCAAAATTGGCATGATCGAACTGACCGACGAAGAGAGTGGCAAGCGAATCATCGTTGATACTTCAAGCCGAAAAGTGCGCGATGCGTTTCGTCGGCAAGGAGAATTGCGCGCATTGCAATTCGAACTGGCCTTGCGGAAAATGAAAATCGATCCATTGATGATCGAAACGGGAGTTGATTATGTCGAACCGATCATCGCCTATTTCCGAAAACGAGAGGCAAGAGGAAGCAGATGAATTGCGTTCGAACACTCATCGCAACTTTTTGTCTAGTGGCATTTGTCACTGGCGCCGCACAGAGCCAAGTTCTTTCGACAACACCGCCACCTCCGCAAAGCCCGCCAAGTGGGCAAGCGCCTGCCAAGGCTCCGCCATCAAAGGTGGCTTCTCACCCTGCCCGTCCCATTGACATTCGCGTCGAAAATGGCGCAGTGAGCGCGACACTCGCAACCCCTGCCGATGTTGTTGAAGTTGGCAAGGCGATTCCATTCACGCTGACGATCACTGCCACCGATGGCGCGAATCTTACGATTCCAGAGATCGGCCAGAAGCTTGGAGAATTTGACATTCGAGATGTCAAGCGAAGCACAAGTCGTGATGGAGAAAAAAGAAAATCAATCATTACATTCAACGCCTCGACATATGAGAGCGGCGAAATCGAGTTACCTGCGATCGAAATCAAGTGGAAAGATTTGAAAGGCGAAGAGCAAACGCTTTCTGTCGGACCAAGCCTGCTCGAAGTCCTCAGCTTGATAGGCGCGGACTTTGATCCGCATGTCTTTCGAGACATCAAAGGCGAAATGAAAATTGACTTCGGGAGTTCTTGGTGGTGGATCATTGCGACTGCGGCAGTCGTCATCATCACATTGTTGGTGCTGACTCTGAGAATGCGCCAACGATCAATCGTGGAAAAAGTAATTACTCCCGATGCCTGGGCGATCCAAGAACTGAATCGACTTGAACGAGATGGACTTATCCAGCAAGGCGAACTTCATCTCTTCTGGGTTCGACTCTCTGGAACTGTTCGGGAATATGTCGAACGGCGATTTCACATCGCCGCGCCTGAACAGACCACCAAGGAATTTCTTGCGCAGGCAAGTCAGCATCCATTCATTGGCGCAGAGCATCGCCATCTACTAAAAGATTTCCTGCGGGCTGCTGATATGGTCAAGTTCGCCGCTCATCGGCCGGCAAACAATGATTGCATTCAAGGATTAGATGCAGCACGAGGCTTCGTGAGAGAGACAACCTCCGCTGCAAATGCGACTGAAGAAAAATTGGAGGTCAAGTCATGACATCCTTTCAATTGCTTGCTTCATGGTTTCTGCCTTTGGCACTTCTCGCGCCACTTGCCGCATGGCGTTTCCTCTCTTCGCGCGGCCGAGTACGAATCGGCTATTCGTCGCAGGCTTTGATTTCTGCGGCTGGTGTTTCGATGGCCCTGCGAATGCGCCTTATCGTTCCTGTTCTGCGCGGTCTAGCGATCATTCTCTTGGCGATCTGCCTTGCTCGGCCGGTCATCGCCAATCAACAAACAAAAGTATTCGTCGAAGGTGCGGCGTTGCAATTCCTAGTTGATCGTTCGGGTTCTATGCGAGCGATGGACTTCCAGCTAGATGGAAAGCAAGTCGATCGCCTTGTCGCGGTGAAAAGCGTGGGCGGCGCATTCATCCAAGGAGGACAAGGCTTGCAAGGACGATCAGATGATCTTGTTGGCCTGATCACCTTTGCTCGATACGCCGATAGCTTGTCGCCATTGACCCTCGATCATGGATATGTCATCGATGTTCTGAACAAGATCCAACCTGCGAAGGAACAATCCGAAGATGGAACTGCCATTGGCGAAGCCGTTGCGCTTGGTGTCGAGAGACTCCGTGACGCGATGAAGAACGCACCAATGGAAAAAGGGCGACAACCAATCCAAAGTGCGGCAATCATTCTGTTGACTGATGGCGAAAACAATGCTGGAGATATTGACCCTCGCGTTGCCGCCGATCTCGCCGCAACATATGGAATCAAAATCTATTCAATCGGTGTCGGCACTCGTGGAAACGCGCCATTTCCCGTTGGGGTTGATCCATTTGGACAGCAGATGATGCGCAATATACCGGTGACAATCGACGAGGTCCTGTTGAAGGACTTGGCGAAAAGAACTGGCGGCGAATATTTTCGCGCGACTGATACCAGCAGCCTTCGGGCGATCTATGACCAGATCGACAAGATGGAAAAGACCAAGACTGAACAACGACAGTCAATGCACTACACCGATCTTGCAGTGCAGTCCTTTCGATTCGCGGGTTATGGATTTCCCCCGCTCCTCGGCGGAGTCTTGTTGTTGTTGTGCGCTGAACTCCTTTTGGTAACGACTCGTTTTCGCAGCGTGAATTGAGAACACTATGGAAATTGAATACAACAATCTTTCAGCATTGAATTGGATGTGGATCGTGGCAGCGCTGGCGATCATCGCTTCGATGGCTATCGCTTGGCGCAGACGCGCGCTGCGCACGATGATTGACGCAAATTTGCTTCCGAAGATTGCACCAGAGTTTTCTCTTTGGCGCCCTGCCCTGCGATTCGCACTCATCATTCTGGCAATGATTGCCTTGGTCGCTGCGATGATCGATCCAAGATTTGGGACTGAAAGCGAAGAAATCAAGCGAAGAGGTGCTGATGTGATGTTTGTCGTCGATGTCAGCCGTTCGATGCTTGCTGAAGATGCGACTCCAAACCGGCTCAGCAGAGCAAAAGTTTTTATTGATGATGCGATTCGGCAGATGGCAGGCGATCGAGTTGGTCTTGTTGACTTTGCGGGAGTTGCGGCGATGCGCACTCCGTTGACCCTGAATTATGGAGCTTTTATGACCAGTGTGGACGATTTGCGACCCAAGGACGCGGTGCGTGGTGGATCGATGCTTGGCGATGCAATCCGAGTGGCGGCTGAAAGTTTTTCCAGCGACGCAACTGCTGGCCGTGCAATTGTCGTGCTGACCGATGGCGAGGATATGGGAAGCGATCCCATCGCCGCGGCGAAGGAAATCTATGACAAGCAAGGGATTCGAATAATGACCGTAGGAATCGGCGACTCTCGCGACGGAGGTCGCATCCCAGTTGGAAGTGACGGCGACCGAACATGGATGGTTCACGATGGACAAGAAGTCTGGTCGAAAATGGACGCCAACACCCTGCGTGATATCGCTCAAAGTGGCGGCGGATTATTTGTTCCAGCTGGCACTGCACAAGTCGATCTTGGCGATATTCTTCAGAGATCTTTTTCAGATTTGGAACGCGGAGAATTTGAGACTTCGACGATTCAACGATCGATTCCACGATTTCAGTGGCCAGCGGGATTTGCGCTCATCCTGCTTGTATTGGAATGTCTGATTCCAGATCGCAAGTCGGTGAAGAAACCTGCAAGAGTTGCGGATGATGTGGAGTTGACATTGCAAAGAGGCGCGGCATGAAAAAACGCTCGCAACATTTTGTTCGAGTCTGTGTTCTGGTGAGCACGATCTGCGCGATGGGCGCGAGTGTTCAGAAACAGAATGCTCCCGCGATTCCATCTGTGACCACTCCTGCAAAAAATGCGAAGCCGACTGTGGAGCCTCGAAAAGTTGTTGATTCTGCCGCATTTCGTGCCGCAGTCGCAGAAGCGCGCAAGGCGATGGATGCTGGGGACTTTGTCGCAGCTGAGAAAGCCTACGCACAAGCCATTGCTGCGGACCCTTCCAATTCGCGCGCGCAGTTCAATCAGGGAGTTGCCCAATACAAGAATCAAAATCTTCAAGGATCATCTGAATCATTTGCAGCAGCTGGTCAAATTGGTGATCCAGGTGTGGCCGAAAGTGCCATGTTCAATCAAGGCGATGCGGCATATAGCGGTGCGATACAGATCATCGACTCTGATGACTTCAAAAAACCTTCTGACCCTGCTCAACAAGACCAAGAAAATCCAAAGCGCAAGGAAGCGATTGATGCGGCTATGAAAGCAGCAAGCACAGCTCTGACGCACTTCAAAGATGCCGCATCGGCGGATCAATTGGATCTCGATGCGCGGTACAACGCCGAAGCTGCAACTCGACTGCTGAAAATGCTCGAGGAGGAGAAAAAGGAAGAAGAAAAGAAGGATCAAGAAAAGAAGGAAGAAGAAAAAAAAGAGGAGGAGAAAAAGGAAGAGGGTGAAAAAGGCGATCCAAAAGAGGATCAATCAAAGGATGGCCAACCGAAAGATGAAGGCCAGCAAGAGAAAGATAAACAAGGCAAAGACGGCAAGAAGGACGAAGGCGATAAAAGCGATCAGCAAGAAGGAAAAACTCCGGATAAATCAGAAGAGAAAAAAGAAGAGAAGAAACCTGATGAATCTAAGGACGGCAAAGAAGAAGCACCAAAGCCTGTAGAAAAAGAACAAAAGCAAGCAGAAGGTCAGAAACCTGGCGAAGAGACGCAGGGTCAGGAATCTCAGACCGGCGAACCCGTCAAAGATGCACCATTAACCAAACAGGAAGCGGATCGTCTTTTACAAGCCGTCCGTGACCGGGAAAAGACCCGCAAAGAAGAACGCGAAGCAAAAGAACTTGCCAAACCAACACGACGAACGCCGGCAAGTAAAGACTGGTAAAACCGAATAAGAAGTAAAGGACAATACCGAGGATTGACCGATGGATAGAACACGCAACATGTATAAGACTCTTCGCCAAATGATTGTCGGGGCAGTGTTCATATTGACTCTCTTTGCGAGTGTGAATGCGAATGCCGCTGATGTTGAGTTTACTTTCTCTCCTCGCGAAACTTGGATCGGAAGCCCATCCATTCTCAAGATTGTCGTGCGTGATGGCGAGGTGATTGGCGAACCAGTGCTGCCAACAGTCGCTGGACTAGATTTCGAGATTCAACCTGGACGCCAGACAATGAACTCCGTGCAAATCATCAATGGCAAGACGACGCGAAGCAATACGACAACGATCACAATTATGATCACTCCTTCTGTTGCAGGCGTCATCAATATCCCGCCAATCAGCATCGTGGTCGATGGTGTGAAGCACAGTATCGAGCCCACTTCAATGTCGTCCTCTGTCTCGACGACCGGCGATCTCTTGAGCGTAGAAGTCATCGGTAACTCAAAGAAATCCTGGATCGGTCAACCTCTTGATGTGACACTTCGCATTTTGGTCAAGCCGTTTCAGAGCCCAGAACATCGGGTCACTCTTGGCGAAGCCGATATGTGGCAATTTATCGATCAGGACCGATCAGATTTTGGCCCATTTATAAAAACCCTTCGAGAAATGATGCAGAATCGACAAAGACCTGTCGGGCATGAAGAATTGATTGATGGGCGTGCGTATGTGGTCTATGAAGTCACCGCGCAAATCATTCCAGCGACCAGCGGTGTTCCAGATTTCAGTGAAATTCTCGTTGCCTGGAAATATCCCACACGAATCAGTTCGGCGCGTGATTTCTTTGGGAGAAATGAACTCTCGGTCTCCGCAACCAAGCCCATCACTGCAAGCGCATCCACCGTAAATATTGATGTGCTTGAATTGCCAACTGAGGGACAACCGAAATCTTACCAGGGTGCTGTTGGGTCGTTCACAATCGATGCGTCCGCCAAACCAACCAGCGTTTCTGTCGGAGATCCGATCACACTCACATTGACAATAACTGATAGATCGGGCACTCGGAATCTTGAAACAGTGCAACCGCCAAAGTTGGATATTCCATCGATTCAATCTGAGTTTCGAATGCCCACTGCCCCCTTGGCTGGTTCGGTCAAGGGAGATACAAAGACCTTCACCCAAACTCTTCGACCGACTCGTGCGGGTGTTGACAAGATTCCAGCGATTGAATTTTCATGGTTCGATACAGTCGCGGGGGAATATCGAAGTGCATCGACGAAGCCAATCGACATCAAAGTTGTCGCATCCGAACGCATTGCGACAGATGCGATCTTGGGAACTTCGACAGGAGCAACAACTCCCGCCAAACAACTCACCGCAACCGAGGGTGGACTGACGGCGAATGTTGCGCCAACCCTGGCAATGGTTCGGGATCAATCACGAAGCATCGGTATTGTTGCTGGATTTGCAATGTTCTTTATGCCCCCAATTGCCTGCGCGGCGATCCTGCTTGCGCGGCGTCGAAGCGATCGATTCAGCGGCGATGTGGCCTTTGCGAAAGAGCAAGGCGCGCGCGGCGTGGCGAATAAACGCCTTGCTCTGGGGGATGGCGCAACCGCACTTGTCGGATATATCGCTGATCGCATCAATCAACCCAGCGGAACAGTCACTCGTGCAGAAGCGCGAAGTTCGATGACCACCGCAAATGCGTCAAGCGAATTGATCGAAAGAGTCGATCGGCTGCTGGCACAATTCGAACGCTCTCGTTTTTCTGCTGGGAATGATTCAAGCGCCTCCGCCGAATCCCTCACAGAAGCAAAGTCCTGCATTCAAGGTCTTGAAAAACTTGACTGGAAAAAGGCGCGCTCTGCGCACAAATTATTACGCATGGAGAAGCGATCATGAAAATTTTTCCCATTCATTATTCTCTTGGGAAATTTATTGGGCTCTCTGTGCTCTTGTCTTCAATGGCAACACTCGCTCAAGCCCAAGTCTTATCGACTCCACGTGTGAGTGACGAAACCAACCTTGTGATCGCATCAGAAGCTCAGAGTAAATACGATGAGGCGGCATCGTTGATTGTCAACGATCCAGATCACGCACGCGAACTCTTCCGCGAATCTGCAGCGAAGTATCAGCGTATTGTCGACAGCGGAATCTCCAACGGCGAGCTTTTCTTCAATCTTGGAAATGCACTTGTCCAATCAGACGATCTTGGCAGAGCTATCGGTGCGTATCTTGAAGCGCAGCGACTCTTGCCAGGAGATGCGCGCATTTCAGCGAATCTGACCCATGCAAGGTCTTTGGTCGCTGAAGGTGCATCGCCAACTGCGCAAAGCGAACCACTCGATCGAGTTGCTTCCATTTGGAAGTGGGCGGCATTCCCAACACGAGTCTGGGCGGCTTTCTTCGCTTGGACATTGGTTTGGGGAATCGTGGTAGCTGGCATTCTCTGCGGATGGTCCGTTCGCGTGCCGTGGCGTCCCCTGCTGATCACTGCATCTGCGATTTGTCTTGGAATTTCTCTGACGGTCGGAGTCGACGCCCTTCGAAGAGAGATCAATCCACCAGGCGTGCTTGTCAACGATCAGGTTGTTGTGCGCAAAGGCAACGGTGAAGGATTCGCACCTGCGTTCACAGAACCACTCGCTCGTGGATCAGAATTCACGATGATTGAAATGCGTCCAGGTTGGTACCGCATTCGATTGACCGATGGTCAATCAGGGTGGGTCAAGACCTCTGACGCACAAGTTGCTGGCGAAATCGCAAACGCACTCGCTCGCGCGGGCGAATAAAAAAATCCGCACAAGCGGATTTAGAAAACGGAGAGGGTGAGATTCGAACTCACGGTGAGCACAAGGCCCACACTAGTTTTCGAGACTAGCTCCTTCAACCGCTCGGACACCTCTCCAGGGAATACAAGTATCGCCGTGAATCGTCAGCCTGTCCAATCGCTCAAAAGCGTGGCGAGGTCGGTGCCATTGACAATTCCATCACGATTGATGTCCGCGGGACCGCTGGTCGCCCCCCATGCGGAGAGAAAGATCGCTAGATCTTGGCCATTGACCAATTGATCGCCATTGAGATCGCCAGGGCGAAGTTCGCATGCGTCGGCAGATCCGTTGCCATTGATATCCGCACAAGTCGTTCCAGCGCCGCGCCAATTCGCACCCGAAGATGTCGCATCTGCTTGGGTCATGATGAGGCAAAATCCGTTTGGAAAGCATGCCGCTCCCATTGGCGGCGGGCAAGAAACTGTCGAACACGTCGTGCCATTGCCTTTATAAACACCACCTTGCGAAGTGCAAGATGCGGAGCTGATTGGACCAACACAATTTCCATTGCTCAAACAGCATGCTCCAGTTGGAAAGCAAACATAGGTCGCGCAGGCGCTTCCTTCAGGTCCTGGGACTCCGCCAGCCGAGATACATGACTGGTATGACAAACTGACGCATCCACCAGTTGATGCAAAGCAACAGGCGTTGTTTCCCTGAGGAAGGCAGATGGTGCTTGAGCAAATCGAACCATCACCCCGATATGCTCCACCAGCGGATTGGCAGTCTGCTTGAGTCGCCACCGCGCAATTCGTTCCAACGCAGCATGCGCCCTGCTGTGCTGCGCAATTGATCGGGGTATATGTTGCACGAATGACCCAATCACCACTTGGGCGACAGAGTGATGGCAACTGCGCAAAGGTTTTCCAACCAACGCCGCAACCGAATGAACCGCAATTCAAAAGAAAGAGCCAATTTTTACTCGACTGCTGCAAACCACTTGTATCTGTGGTTGGAAATGCATTGCTCGAACTTGGAGGGGCAACCGTGCATGGATTTTGAGTTTGATTATTGTGATCATCAATGCGGTAGCCGATGGAGAATGTGTGGCTCCCATCATCATCGAGATACATCTGTTCAGGATCATTTGGGTCGATCATGAACTGAACATTCACGCCGTTTGTTCCAGGAGCAAGAACAATGTGTGGGATCATTTTCCCATCGGATGAAAACGTGTACTTCAGAGTGCCAGTCGCAGGAGTTCCTTCCCAGACCATCACGGACCATTTCGTTGTTGTTTGAACTGTGGCATTACTTGTCGCGAAAATCATTTCTGTCATATCAAGGCGCAAAGGAAACGCCGCAGCTGGAAGTACATATGACGCTGCGGCGGCTTCGGTTTCTCCCATTCCCGCTTGCACAATAAATGATCCTCCACCAAAGTTTGCATCTGTATGCGCCACTGTTGCCGAAGGACATGATCCCGCGATTCCACCTTGGTCCTGCCCTTTGCCTTGGATGATGATCTTCATCGATGGAATGTCGCGGTACGCCGACCAGATAGGCCATTGGCGACCGGCGGCAATCGACATCTCGTCAAGAATTTTTGCTCGGTCGGCAGTTGCGCCAAGCGAAGAGAAAACTCCCAAGGTGCAATATGCGAAAATAGCCAACATTGATTTACAATTCATGGCAAGTCTCCAGAGATTGAGATTCGAACCGTTCTATGAGCAAAGTACCACGGAAAAGGCTCAACACAAAAAACAAGGTCTATTTTGACCTTGGTATTGCGTTTTTATTGGATTTGAGACCCAAAACAATCGATACTTGGATTATTTCGTGGGGTACGACTTCACGATGCCGGACTTTTCCCAATCAATTGTGATCTTGTCGGTTGCGATTTCTTCGATCACAACCTCGAAGTCGCTTCGGCCATCACGCTCAACAAGTGGGCGAGCGCCATTGATCAACTCGGCAATGCGTCGCTGAATCAGCGCAGTAAACTTGAAACGACCGCCAACTTTTTCAACAATATCATCGCTTTTCAATGCTTCGTTCATAGTGTGGGCTCCAAATGGTTAGCCCATTAGCATAGCACCCATCGATGTTCAAAGCAACTCGCAAAGCAGACCATCTTGACACGCAATGAAATCGAGCCCGTCAATTCGCCACTTCTTCCGTCGAACAGGGAATGCCCTTCGGCTTGGGCAAGATTGGCATATGCTGATTCTTGCGGCGCTGTGCGGGATATCCGTTGGTGCGCTTGCTTTGGTTTTCATCGGAACGATGAACTGGCTGCTGCGGCAACTCAGCCAATTTGCATCGCAAGGAACCGCTCAATTTTGGCTTGCGATTGCCATGCCGCTTGCTGGAGCAGTGATCACGGTCATCATCTTTCGAATCTTTCCAAGCTCGTTTAAGGGTCACGGCGTCTCGCGTGTGATGCTTGCGGTTCATCGACAAAAGTCTGTTTTGCCACTCAGCCTCGCGCCAAGGCAATGGATTGGATCCACGGCGACGATCAGTTCTGGTGGTTCCGCAGGACCAGAAGGACCAATCGTTGCGATCGGGGCTGCGATTGGCTCGTCATTCGCTTCTTGGTTGGAACTGGATGCTGGCCGAAGAACAACACTTCTTGGTTGCGGAGCGGCGGCAGGACTTTCCGCTGTCTTCGGCGCTCCACTCGCTGGAGTTTTCTTCGTGCTCGAAGTCATCCTTCGAGACTTCACCGCACGAACATTTACACCGATCGTGATTGCTTCTGTAACAGCCGCCGCGACGGCACAATCCATTTTGCAATCTACTGATCCAATTTTCGGTATGGCTCTCATTGAACTTGACAAGACTCCGCTGCTCTTGGCGCAGACTCCTCAGTATGCATTATTGGGAGTGATCACTGGACTTTGTGCGGCAGGTTTTGCAGTTGGCATGAAATCCGCGCATCGTGCATTCAATCTTCTGCGAGTTCCGTCGCTTCTCAAGCCACTGATCGGCGCGGCGCTTCTTGTTGCCTGCGGTGCGGCTTGGGCGTTGCTTCATCAACAACAATCACCGGTGGAAAATATCGCTGCAAATGCAGGTAAATTGCCCCCATTTTATGGCAATGGATACACCCTGATCGAGAGTCTGCTGAGCGAACCAATGGGGACAGGAACAAGCGCGTTGGTGCTCTTTGGTTCACTTTCTCTGCTTATGATTCTCAAGGCGCTCGCCACAGCATTCACGCTTGGTTCTGGTGGTGCGGGTGGACTCTTCGCGCCTGGACTTGTCATTGGAGCGATTCTTGGCGCGGCATACAGCGCATTGACGGCTCTAGTGCCTGCGCTTCCTGATATCTCTCCCACGCATGGAGTTCTGGTGGGAATGGGCGCATTCGTTGCAGCGGGCGCGCACGCTCCGCTTGCCGGGGCTTTCCTTGTCTATGAACTGACTCACTCATATGCAATTCTCTTACCGCTTATGCTTGCGGCAGTCATCGCGACAGTCGCCGCACGATTGGTCTATCCAGACAGTATTTACACCGCCGAACTTGCCGCATTGAATATTCGACTGACTTCGGTTGCCGATCATTCAATCTTGCGAAGCACATTGATTCGAGATATTTCTCTGTTGCCTTCGGTGCCAGTCCAAGCAAGCGATTCCGCAGAAAAGTTGATTGAGATCGGCGAACGAAATGCGATTCATAATTTTCCTGTCGTCGATAGTGATGGGCGATATCACGGATTCGTCTGCGGCAGTGATGTGCGCTCGGCGCTGGTCTATCGAGATGCGCTTCAACTCTTGACGGTTGCGGAACTTGAACGGACAGACTTTGCCCCGCTTGAGTCCGATGACACGCTCGACACCGCTCTTCAGAGATTTGGGCGTCACGAAACACAAGCGCTTCCGGTGATTGACGCGCAAACTCGAAAGCCCATTGGACTGATCAGCCGCAGTCAAATTATGGCTGTCTATAACAGCGCGGTGGGAGGACAATGAATCCTAGACCACATCGCGCGGGCGCGTCCTTTCGGATCTCCTCGGCTGCTGAGTTTGCCCGCGTATTCGCGCGCAGAGCGCGGCGTGATCTCGGTTGGATCATCGTGCATGCTGCACCCAATGAACTTGGACGAACTCGACTTGGACTTTCCATCGGAACACGCGTTGGGAAAGCAGTTCGACGCGTTCGAGTCAAGCGAATGGTTCGTGAGGCATTTCGTTTGATTCGCAAGGACATTCCGCCAGGTATGGATGTTGTGGTCTCTGCAAGATCGCACCCAGACCGACCACTTGCGGATTACAAACAAGCGATCGTGGAGGAAACGAAGCGACTTGCGATTCAACTGAAATTGAAGGATTCACCCAGCGAATGAATGGTTCGTGCGTTTATGGCACAGGATCGTCGCCGCATCCGCCCCATGGATGACACCGTGCAAGACGGCGAAGAGTCAGCCATCCCCCGCTCCATGCGCCGTGACGATCAAATGCTTCGGTTGCATAGATCGAACATGAAGGATGAAATCGACATCGCCCACCGAAGAGTGGCGAGAGAATTATCTGATAGAGGCGAATCAATGCGATGCACATTCGCGCGATGAAAGTTGGGCGCAAAGGCGAGGGCGAAGGCGAAGGCGAGGGCGAGGGCGAGGTCACGGCGCTTCAGTCACGGGGTTTGTCAATGTGCCGACTGAGTCGATAGAAATCTCCACAACATCACCATGTTGCAAATAGCGCGGCGGATTTCGCGCGTGCCCGACGCCGGGAGGCGAACCAGTCAGAATGATTGTTCCTTTCAAGAGCGTCATGCCGCGGGAAAGATCGCTGATCAGTTTGGCAACAGAAAAGATCATGTTGGAAGTTGATGAGTCCTGCATCAGTTCGCCGGAAACTCTGGTTTGAATGCGGAGGTTCTGCGGGTCCTTTATTTTGTTTGCGGGCGTGATCTTGCTGAGCGGACAAAATGTGTCGAAGCTCTTGCCTCGACTGAATTGCCCACCCGCTCCTTGATTTTGCCACCATCTTGCGCTGACATCATTCGCGACTGCGTATCCCTCCACCATTCCAAGCGCATCTGCTTCAGAAACTCCACAACAATTCGCGCCGAGAATCACCGCTAACTCGCCTTCAAAGTCGACCTGCGGACCACCTTCACGGCAAATTTCGGGAATGATGATCGGAGCGCCATCTGCGATGACGCAAGCTGGATTCTTGAAGAAGACGATCGGTCGTGTTGGGATCGTTCCGCCCATTTCCTTGGCGTGATCTGCGTAATTTCGACCAATCGCCAAGATCGCGGGCGGGAAA
>SXSS01000071.1 GCA_005792145.1 Planctomycetia bacterium
ACCCTCGCCCCCTTCCTATACTCATCAAACCAATGTCCATGCTTGAAACTCCCCGTACCAACTCCTCGCCCACAACTCACAGTCGATCGCTTGATCCGACCGACACGTTTGTCCATCGCCATCTTGGGCCAAGCGATGGTGATGTTGCATCCATGCTGACAGATCTGGGATTTGCATCCCTAGAAGATTTGATGAGCGCGACGATTCCTGCGTCGATTCGCGTCAAGTCGCCGCTCGTGATCGACGACCCAACCAACACTGGACAGTTCGCCCAGCGCGGCGAACACGAAACGTTGCTCGCGCTGCGCACGATTGCATCGCGCAATCAAGTCTTTCGTTCCTATATCGGAATGGGTTACACCAACTGCATCGTCCCCGGCGTGATCTTGCGAAATATCTTTGAGAACCCAGGTTGGTACACCGCTTACACGCCATATCAGCCTGAAATTGCGCAGGGCAGACTCGAAGCGCTGCTCAATTTTCAAACAATGATTTCGGAGTTGACTGGCCTGCCAATTTCGAATGCCTCATTGCTCGACGAAGGCACTGCCGCTGCCGAAGCAATGACGATGTGCTTGGGCATCGCAGGCGATAAGCGTCGATCATTTTTCGTCGCAGAGACATGCCATCCGCAAACGATCGCCGTTGTGCAAACACGCGCGTCTGGACTTGGAGTTGATGTGATCGTCGGCGATCCATTCAAGACAGATTTCGCTGCGAAGCCATTTGCGGGAATTCTCGTTCAATATCCAGACACGAACGGATGCGCCAATGATTGGAAAGAAATTGCGGCGCGTGCTCATACAGCCGGCGCGCAAGTTGTCGCTGCATGCGATCCACTTGCGATGACATTGCTCGCACCTCCCGGCACGTGGGGCGCGGACATCGTTGTTGGAACTGCGCAGAGATTCGGTGTGCCGATGGGTTTCGGCGGTCCGCATGCCGCGTTTATGTCCACAAAACCAGAGCATGTACGCAGAATGCCAGGTCGTTTGATTGGCGTGAGCCGCGATCGACACGGCTCGCAAGCTCTGCGACTCTCCATTCAAACTCGCGAGCAACACATCAAGCGCGACCGCGCAACGAGCAATATTTGCACCGCGCAAGTTCTTCTTGCAGTGATGGCTGGAATGTATGGCGCGTATCACGGACCAGATGGTTTGCTCAAGATTGCAAAGCGTGTCCGTCAATGCACAAATGCGCTCGCGGCAGGAATTCGTTCGATAGGACACACCATCGCTGGTGAATCAAAAACTGCCACACAGTCCACTTGGTTCGACACACTGCGCGTGCATATCAAGGGAACAACCTCCGCAGCGATCATCGCGCATGCGACAAGTTTGAAAATCAACTTGCGTCCGTTTGCGGACGGATCGCTCGGCGTCACGCTTGATGAAACAGTCACGACGAATGATCTGCAGGATTTGCTCGCATGCTTCGCATCTGGAACCGGCAAGCCCGCGCCGAAGATCGAATCATTCGAGTCAACCATTACTGCAATCCCAACTGCGATTGCACGAACAGGGACGTTTATGACGCAAGATGCGTTCAACCTGCATCACTCGGAAACCGACTTGCTTCGATATATCAAGAGACTCGAATCAAAGGATCTTTCCCTCTGCCACAGCATGATCCCACTCGGATCGTGCACGATGAAATTGAACGCGACCAGCGAGATGTTGCCCGTCACGTGGCCAGAGTTTGGCCAACTGCATCCGTTCGCACCGCGCGAACAGTGGCTTGGATATGCGGAGATTTTCAAGACGCTCGAATCGTGGCTTGTGAATATCACTGGATTTGCCGCGGTTTCTTTGCAACCAAATGCTGGAAGCCAAGGCGAATATGCCGGATTGATGGCGATCCGTGCCTTCCATCAAAGTCGCGGCGAAGGTCATCGCACTGCGTGCCTCATTCCAGAGAGTGCCCACGGCACGAATCCCGCGAGCGCGGTTGTTGCTGGAATGAATGTCGTGTCGATCAAGTGCGACGATCAAGGCAACATTGATCTCGCGGATCTGCGCGCGAAAGCGCATGAGCATGCGAAGGATTTGGCGGCGTGTATGGTCACCTATCCCAGCACGCACGGCGTTTTCGAAGAAGGCATTCGCGAACTTTGCGAAATCGTGCATCAACACGGCGGTCAGGTCTATATGGACGGAGCGAATCTCAACGCGCTTGTTGGACTTGTGCGGCCTGGAGAAATTGGCGCCGATGTTTGCCATCTGAATTTGCACAAGACATTCTGTATTCCACACGGTGGCGGCGGACCAGGAATGGGACCGATCGGCGTTGCCGCGCATCTTGCGCCTTTTCTTTCAAGCCATCCTGTTTTAGCGCCGCTGAATGCTGGACCACAATCGATCGGCCCAGTCAGCGCGGCGCCATATGGCAGTGCGAGCATCCTGCTCATCTCCTGGATGTACATCTCGATGATGGGCGCGCAAGGTTTGAAGAAAGCAACGGAAGTCGCGATTCTCAATGCAAACTATGTCATGAAACGGTTGAGCACGCACTATCCCGTTCTGTTTGTGAATCACAATGGACGATGCGCGCACGAATGCATCATCGATTGCCGTGGATTCGAGCCGAACGCTGGCATTAAGAATGAAGACATCGCCAAGCGTTTGATCGATTATGGATTTCATGCGCCGACGATGAGTTGGCCAGTTCCTGGAACGCTGATGATCGAACCAACAGAAAGCGAATCAAAAGAGGAACTCGATCGATTCTGCGACGCAATGATCGGTATCCGAAATGAAATTCGCGAAATCGAAGCTGGCCGCTTGAACCGCGAAGACAATCCACTCAAGGGCGCGCCGCATACGGCTGCTGAAGTTTGCTCGGACAAGTGGGCACACGCGTACACGCGAGAACAAGCTGCATACCCCGCTCATTGGCTGAAGCACTTCAAGTTCTGGCCCGCGGTGGGACGAGTTGATAATCCATACGGTGATCGCAATCTCGTCTGCACATGCGACGGGATGAGCGCGTATGCATAACGCCTTTCATTTGTTTACAGAAACCCGCTGATCAACCCCAATCCAACCAGTGCAAGGAAGATCGAAACGATCATTTGAATCGCGCTGATCGTGACCTTTGCTATGAAGCGTGATCCAACAAATGCGCCAACGAAAGCCGCGGCACAGGTGATCGCGATCAACAACCAGTCCATATCTTTGTGTTTGATCACGACATCCCAGCCATAGACACTCATTCGCGCGAGATCGACCAAGACTGCGATCACGATGCCCGTTGCGATGAACTGCTCTTTCGTCAAACCTGCTTTGATCAGAAACATACTGCGAAAAGCCCCTTGATTGCCAGAGAGTCCACCGAAAAAACCACTGATCACTCCGCCGAGAGGCAACAAATTGCGGCGCATTGATCGCTCTGCAAATGTTGGAGATCGTTCGATCATCACGAACGCAAGAATCAACACACCAACGATCGATTTGACTGGCGTGATTTGGCGCACGCTTGATCCGATGGAATACTCGGCGATTGGCGCAAGGGATGAAAGCCATACCAACAAAAATGCGCCGACAAATGACGCGGCGATCGCTGGTCCACCAAATCGAATCACCACGCCGCGATCTGCGCGTTTGCCAAAAAGCGCGAACTTGAAAAGATTTGCTGCAAGATGCACAACTGCTGTGATTGCAACTGCAATCTCGATTGGGAAAAAGATCGCGACGACGGGCATCAAGAGCGTGCCGAGACCAAATCCTGAAAACAGAGTCAGCCCCGAAGCAACAAGCGCGACGAGTGAAATGACAATTATTTCCATGTGCGACCTCAGAAATCGATCTTGATAAGAAATGGTGCGATCAACATTGCAACGCAAGCGCCGATCAACACCATATTGCTATCGAGGAAATATGGAACAACGCAAAGTCCCACCCCTGACAAGAGCGGGATCAACTTCTGTTGTTTTTTCCCATAGATGAAATATGCGCATCCGAAGACTCCGGCGAAAACGCTGATGGTGATCGAGGTGGTGTCCATTGCTATCACGCCTCGCGTGGCTTACGCATCAATACGATATTGCGTGCAGGAAACTGACAGTGCCATCCTAAATCTGCGGCAATACAAGTGAATGTTGCCTCGCGATAAAACGTGACGTGCGTTGGATCTCGGCGGTAATGCCACTGCGCAAACTGCGCGTCGGCTGTTTGAAAATTGGTCATCACACCAAGCAAACCACCGGGTATCAGCATTCTGTTGAACTTCTGAAATTCCACGCGCGGTTGATGGAAATGCTCCACCGTTTCTGTGCATGTGATGAAGTCGTATTTGTTTTCAAGCTGAGAGGCGTCGGCGTGAAAAATCGGGTCATACAAATGCATCTCGTGCCCCTCCTCAATCAACATCTGCGCAAGCGCTGGACCGGGACCGCATCCATAATCCAAACCCACTTGCGGCGTAGGCAACTCGACCATCAGCGGATCAACAAACCTGCGTAGAAAATCCAGATATCTCCCATCGTGCGGGTCATTTTTGTGCTGGGCATATCGCGCGATTTCTTCGCTGGGTGTTGGGAGATGCGCATCTGCAAGCAATGTTGCTTGGCAATGCGCACAACGCCAATATGTTTTGGACTCGATCACCGCAAAGGTTGTAAGTTGTCGCTGTGCGCACACTCTGCACGGTGGCAGCGCCGCCAAAGAATCAGAATGAGAACACGAATTGCAAATCAAAGAGATATTCGCCTTGTTTGTTCGGCAAACTTACGCCACCACTTGTTGGGTTGGGTCCTTGCTCATCGGTATAACTGACTTGCGTCTTGACAGTCAGCGATCTATCAAGGCGCCATCCCAGGCATGCGTCGATGCGCCAAACATCGTTGTCCCATTGATCGCTCGAATCTGGTTTGTCTCCATAGAGTTGTTGATTCCACCTGCCTGCCAACCACCAAGAGGGCGCGAACTTCCATTTCGATTCGATGAAGTAACTGACAAGTCCAACAGTCCCTGCATTGGAATTTGCTCCTTGGCGCACATCAAAGCTGGACCAATTCACTTCACTCCAAATTTCCAACGGGCCGTGCGCCCAAGAAATATCCGCGCCTGCAACATTTTGCTTGTAACTCTGCCAGTCTGCGACGGAGTTCGGTGCCAAATAAGATCCAGTGCTTCCGCTGATTCCAAAATTCCAATCAGTACGAGGTCTCCAACCAACACGTCCCGAATATGTCAGAGCGTCTCCATAAAATCCGTGATTCCAAAGATCCCACTCGTCAGGCGCGCTGCTGAGCGCCGTGTTCTTGATTTCGAATCCGTAATCAAAAACATCAATCGTTCCAGTGAATTGGCCACCTGTCGTATAACTCGGTCCCCAAATAACTGGAACCCATGTGTTGTAATTGGCAGCCAGCTTCTTTGACCCAATTTTGCCTGCGTTTGGCCCACTGCCGAGTGCTGTCGTGAGCCACTCATAAGTCAGTGGTGCATTCACAAGCGGATTATCCCAACTGAAATGGCGATTCGCCCACTGACCATAAGTTGTCTGTGTTTTTCCAAACGCTCCCTTTGCCATTCCATCAAAGGGGTTCAGTTGTAAAAAATAGATATCAGGTCGAATCTGAATCGATTCGTCCGTTGGATCAAATCCGCGATCAACATTTCCAAGCGCAAAGATCGACATCCATTCGTTCACGTTGAAAGTCCCAAGCATGCTCAGTCGAGGGGAGTTGAGATAGTTCTCGCCCGTCCGCATAATGCCTGGCGGCGGTTGCGAGACAACCCAATTGTCCACCGTTGTATAAAAATCAAAGTCAAGTGAAGTCTTTCCATCCTCAGACTGAAAGAAGGTTCCTTGGCGAATCTCGTCTGTAATTTGATCGAGTACATCACCAGCAAGACACAATTGAGTCAGCGTAAACGGGATCAGGAAGGAGGAGATTGTGCGGCAACGAAGTTTCATATTGTGTGGAACAATCATTCAAGCTCGAATGCAAGAATTGGGTATGAAAAACCTTTTACTTTCAACGGATCTAACGCAACAGAGGTCGCGCTTTGATTGCGAGTGTTTGTTTCAGTATCAATGTACACCTTCATCGGAGGCGCCATCGAGCACAATCTTGCGGCAAGATTGACTACTGCCCCAAGCACGGTGTAATCCAATCTTTGCTCGCTGCCCATGCATCCTGCAACAACAGTTCCGAATGCGCATCCAATTCCAATCTGAATGGGTATTGATGATGCGTCGTTTGCCGCTCGACGGGCTTGGATCATCGCTTGAGCGCACTTCGCCATTCTTTGCGCATCATTGGACGATGGCTTCGGCGCTCCAAATGTCACCATGATCATGTCGCCCACAAATTTGTCGACCACTCCTCCGTGTTCATATGCCACCTTCGTCATCACCGACATATGGGAATTGAGAAATTCAATAACTCGCTGTGGAGGCATATTTTCGGTCAGCGAAGTAAATCCACGAATGTCACAAAATAGGATTCCAACATCAAGCGAACGCCCAGTCAAATCGATTTTTCCCGCAAGCAGTTCCTTCGCAACTTCCGGATCAGCAACAACATCAAGAACACGGCGATATTGATCGCGTAACGCAAGACCCTCACCCATTTCATTGAACCGCTGTGAAAGTGCGCCGAGTTCGCCTCGATCGCGAACCGGAACGCGTATTGAGTAATCACCTGCCTGAATAGCCCGTGCCGCAATAGTCATATCGGCAATCGGACGCGAAAGCGTGTGGGCGAGATAGAGTGTCATCACCAATCCAACGCAAAGCGCGATTGCGGCAACAAAAACCATTCGCCAGAATAAGGCGCTTTCTGCTGCATAAAGAGGCGCGAGACTTGTGATTGCGACTAGTTCAGTCGGCGGCTCCTTGACAATCGAGTGCGTATATGCAATTTGCTTCTGGCTATCCATCGTGAATTCTTTTTCGAGGGCCCCGCCGGAGGATTTAAGTGCGATCTCTGCGGTGGCTTTTTCGGCTTCATTCAAACTGAATCCATAAAGCCCATCCTCGATTCGCAAGCCAACTTGCAGAAGAGATTTATCGCTCATAATCATTGGATCTATTTTTGAATACGGAAAGTAAAACACAAGCAGACCTAGATACCCGTCGCTATCAATCATCGGCGAGAGCATGAATTGAAAGACCTCTCCATCAAATGGCCAATAGAGTGAAAATGGCTCTGTGATCGGCACTGTGCTGATTCTTTTAAGAAGAGGGGCGAGTTCTTTAAAAGCCTTGAATGAGGACACCTCATCACGACCCGTGAAATAATCGTTCTCAACCATAAAGAAGAACGAGGAGCGAGGACCGCCACGGTCAAGCAAGTAACGAAGTTCATCTTCGGCATTCTGCCTGAATTTGTCTTTGTTGTTGATTGCCGCCACGAGGCGAGACGACCTTACGATTCGATCGAGGGCTACTGCCAAATCCTTCTGGTCACGTTCTTGAAGCTTGACAATTCCATCAACTTGGGCA
>SXSS01000072.1 GCA_005792145.1 Planctomycetia bacterium
CGCAGCATCCAACTTGCGGGATCAACGATCAGCGGGTTGTACAAGTCGCGGATGAATTCGACATCGCGAAATGTGCAGAAATGTCGGCGAAGCGCCCATACAACAAGCGCGGTCTCGTCCTGTTGAATCGGAAGGATGCGCTTGCCGTCCAATGTCCAAGGATGCCAACTCGACGCAAGCGTTCCAGTCGGGTTGTACTTATGCAAGAAGTATCCGCTCTTTTCGATCACGCGCTGAGCGAAGCGAAAAAACTCCTGCGAAAGTTCGCTCTGTCCCGCCAAGACCAATGCATATGACACAAGCGCACCATCGCGCGGCCACATGTACGAATATGTATCGCCAGCAAATCGCGTGATGTCATAATCGTTCGCGGCGATGATCGCGCCATCGTGATCAATCTGAGTGCGCACGATCAATTCGCTTCGGATGAAAAGATCTCGCACGGATTTCGAAAGCGGGGAAAAATCAAATCCTTCCTTCGTCGCCCACAAACGCCAATAAGCCTCGGTTCGAAGCATCATGCGCTGTGGAGTCTTTGTGCGAACCTTGTCGTCGAGTGCTTTCACTTCTTCATAATCTTTTCCAGCGCAAATCCAGTATGTCACCGTCGATGATCCGCCGGGATGGAGCATCAGGGAAAATCCCACGGTCGAATCAACAGAACCCTGCGCAATTGTGTTGCGTGAAAGCAGTCCATCCTCCGCATCTCGCCAAGTTCCCTCCGCATCGCGAATTCTTTTTTGTCCAGTGGACCACGTGTCGACTCCGTATGACCTCGCGCCACAACCGTTGAAAAGAAAATATGTGTCGTCCTTGTAATGAATCAATCCCCCGGTCTGTGGGTCGTAATTCACCGTATCTCCAATCGCACTTTCGCCAATCGATAAGTCTTGGTGAAAGAACAATCGCACATCGCGCGGGCGATTTTGCAGATCGGTGACGATGACCGATCGAAAATAGACCGGACTCCAATAGTCCACGGCATCGCGGCAGACCAATTCGATTCCCAGTCTTTCGTTGCGCAGTCGCACTTCGGTCACCAGCGAATCTTGGACATAGTTCAGATCGCGTGTCCAGCTCGGTGCTTCGATCCATGCAAATTGACCGTCGGCCCAAACGCCGAATCGTTGCAGGTGACCACAAGTGTGATTGGGCATTCCCACATGCGGCCAATACAAATCGCGGACGCGATAGAGATCATCGAATGCGACGAGCATTTCTCCATTGCCAACAGGAAGGTTGCGCGGCATGGCTCGCGATTCAGTCTTTGAATCGGCCGAAAACCAGCGAAGTGTTGTGGCCGCCGAATCCGAACGAGTTATTGAGCGCGAACTGAAGCGGGCGTTCCTGCGCAGTGAGTGCGACGAAGTTCAAATCGAATCCCTCATCTGGGCAATCGAGATTGATGGTGGGGGGAAGCACGCCGTTCTGCAACGCCATGATTGTCGCGATACTTTCGATTCCGCCAGCCGCGCCGAGCGCGTGACCAGTGACTGACTTTGTCGAACTCATCGCAAGCTTTTTTGCATGATTTCCAAAGAGTTCCTTGACAGCGGAAACTTCGGCCGCATCACCAAGTGGAGTGCTTGTTCCGTGAGCGTTGATATATCCAATTTGATCCGCCGAAACTTCCGCATCTTTCAGCGCGTTGAGCATCGCTCGGTGCGCACCAGATCCTTGCGCTTCTGGTGCAGCGATATGAAACGCATCTCCAGAAGATCCGAATCCAAGAACTTCCGCATAGATATGAGCGCCACGCTTTTTCGCGTGCTCATATTCCTCCAGGACGATCACCGCAGCGCCTTCGGAGAGAACGAATCCATCGCGATCTTTATCGAATGGTCGCGATGCCAACTTCGGTTCGTGGTTGCGCGTTGAAAGTGCTTTCATTGCGGCAAATGATCCGATGCAAAGTGGAGTGACCGCCGCTTCCGCGCCGCCCGCCATCATGACATCGGCATCGCCGCGCTGAATCAAGTGATATGCCGCGCCAATCGCATGCGATCCAGTGGCGCAAGCAGTCGCGGTTGCAATATTCGCTCCGCGCAAATTGAAACGAATGGAAACTTGCCCCGCTCCTGCATTCACCATCAATCTTGGAACGGTGAAAGGTCCGATCTTTCTGTTTCCACCGATATTCAAACCCTTGACTCCAGTCTCGATCGTTCCAATGCCGCCGATTCCAGATCCGATCGCAACACCATGTCGGTATGGGTCGCCGGTTTGAAAATCAAATCCAGAATCTTTCGCAGCTTCGGTTGCCGCAGCGAGCGCGAGAAGCGCGAAGCGATCAAAGCGTCGTTGCTCTCGTGCATCCAGAATTGTGTTTGGATCGAACCCTCGAACTTCGCCAGCGAATCGAACTCCCCAATCTTCATTCGCATCGAAAAGTGTGATCGAGTCAACTCCCGATCGACCGTTGACCATTGAGTCCCAAGTTTGGGCAACAGAATTACCAGCAGGGGTGAGAGCACCCATGCCAGTAACCACAACTCTTCGCAGCGTAATTGTCCGCAAGGTCTTCAATCAACCTACGGAATCAGTTTGCGGACTTCGCAGCATCGCCCTTGGGGCCGGAGCCGAAGTTCGCCTTGATGTAGTCAATGGCTGATCCAACGGTTTGAATCTTGTCGCCTTGATCGTCTGGAATCGATGTTCCGAATTGGTCCTCAAACTCCATGACAAGCTCGACAATGTCGAGGCTGTCTGCATTGAGATCATTCGTGAAACTCGTTTCTCGCTTGATTTCAGCCTTGTCGACACCCATTTGTTCGGCGACGATGGCGATGACCTTTTCTTGAATCTCTGCTTCTGTCACGGGTTAGCTCCTCATATAGAAAGACAAATGATCGAAATGACCGAAACGGACGGGACAAACATATCGGCGAATGCCGATGATTCAGATGATAACGGCAGTTGAGGATTCTGGGCGGATGTCGCTCGAGCAAGGTGTCTGGTCTGGCATTGTTGATGCCATAATGAGATTTGGGGCGGTTATGATCCCACCCCAAGAAGGAGTCTGTCATCGAAAAGAGAGTCGCAATCGTCACTGGAGCAAGCCGCGGAATCGGCCGAGCAATCGCAATTCGTTTAGCGGCGGATGGTCGACATCTTGTTGGATTCGCCCGCAATGCCGAACAGTTAGAGGACCTCCGCGTTGAAATCACCGCAGCTGGCGGATCATGCGAAATGCAAGCATGCGATGTGGGTGATGGGGCTGCGCTGGCAACTGCGATCGAGGAAGTTGCAGAACGCCTCGGTCGATTGGACATCATGGTCAACAACGCGGGCATCACGCGCGATGGTTTGATCTTGCGCATGAGCGACGAAGATTTCGATGATGTTCTGCGAATCAATTTGCGTTCCGCATTCGTCGCCTGCCGTACTGCGGCAAGGCCGATGATGCGCGGTCGATTTGGGCGCATCGTGAATATCGGTTCTGTCTCGGGAATAATGGGCAATGCTGGCCAAGCGAATTATGCCGCAGCGAAGGCAGGCTTGATCGGACTGACAAAGTCGATCGCCAAAGAATTAGGTGGAAAGGGACTTACCGCAAATGTGATCGCTCCTGGATTTATCGAGAGCGATATGACGAGCGCACTCCCCGCAGCTCTTCGCGAGGCGGTTCTTCCTGCAATTCCACTCAAACGATTCGGCGCGGGCAACGATATTGCAGCCGCAGTTTCTTATATCACTTCAGACGAAGCGGGGTATGTCACTGGACAAGTGTTGTCAGTTGACGGCGGACTCGGGATGTGAAGCGAATCAGTTCGCGGTCAATCACTTGATCGGTGCGTGCGGTTTCTTGCGCAGTGCGCCACCACCGCCTCCTCCACCTGGTCCTAAAGGTGCCTCTGGAGTTTCTCCACCACCACCACCACCACCACCTGATGCAGGATCATCGCCTTCGGCAAGCTGAAGATCAACCTGAAGAATTTCGACTTCTTCATCGGGCAGATTTGCATATTTTTCGAAGAGACCGTTGATATAAGTCTTCCAAGCGTCGATCGAATCTTCACCCGAAAGATGCGCCATAATGTCTTGCGTGCCTGGGAAGGCTGTGAAGGTTGCTTCGTTGTTTGACATTGTCGCATCCCAAAGCATCGGTTGTTCGATACCGTTTGAAGTGACAAGTCCAAATGTTGCGAAGCCATCGCCATCATCTTTGCACTGCACTTCGATGGCAGTGATTTTAGATGTGGTTGTTCCCCATCCGCCATTTTTGACAAGCTCGGCAAGCACATTGCTGTCGAGTTTTGTCACGTTCTTCCCCACATAATCGGAATCACCTTTGGCGAACGCGTTCCAAAACTTTAGAACTGCAATGCGCTTTTCGTTAGTGTCTGGCGCCATTTTTTCGGGCAAGTTGACTCGCTCGTCAATCTTGTATTCCGCCATCAATTCGGCAACAGAGTTGATGGTTGGTGGTGGCGGCGGTGGTGGCGGCGGTGCGACACGCACAATCGGTGGAGGTGGAGGAGCTTCTTCCTCACCGCATGATGTCAGTCCAACGCATGCAAGGACGCCAATACAGGCAAATGCAACGAAGGAATTATGCGTGTGGGATTTAAACGGGTGCTGGTTTGTCTGCAGGTTTGTCATGACTTGTGATCTCGCAACTTTTTTCTATCCGACGCATCAATCCTTTGAGCACGCTTCCTGGAGCCAGTTCGTGCAGCGCAGGTCGGTCGGCGCCAGCGGGAAGCCCCGCAGTAAGCGCCAACATACTCTGACTCCATCTTACGGGACAAACAATCTGATCGACAAGGAGTTTTTTCAGCAATGCGGAATTATTCGCATCATGTGGTTGCGCTGTGACATTGCTCCAAACCGGATACTTGATGGGCTTGAATTCCACGTTTTCAAGGGCTTTTTGCATCAATTCTGCCGCGGGTGCCATCAGCGGAGAATGAAATGCGCCTGCAACTTGAAGGCGTGTCGCTCTGCATCCAACTGTCGATGCAAATTCCAACGCTCGATCACACGCGGAGGCATGTCCAGAAAGAACAATTTGTCCAGGAGCATTGAAGTTGGCGCAGACCAACACTTCTCCTTGAGCCGCGCCATCGCACACTGCTTGGGCTTGTGTTTCATCCGCGCCAATCAGCGCAACCATTCCGCCACGACTTGCCTCTGCGGCAGCTTGCATCAATTTTCCGCGCGTCGCAACGAGTCGCAATCCATCTTCAAATGAAAACGCTCCCGCCAAATGCAGCGCGGTGTATTCGCCCAAGGAAAGTCCCGCGCACGCCGAGATCGTCGGCGCATCTGGCCGATCTTGCATCGCATGAAAACTTGCGATTGCACAGGTGTATAAAGCAGGTTGGCTGACATCCGTTCGATTGAGTGTTTCCGCAGGACCATCGAAAGAAAGTTTCGATAGCGTTGCGCCAAGCGAGGTCAGATCGATTGCTTTGTCTGCTCGTGCGAAAATTGCCGCAGCCGCCGTGCTTGTGTCGTTCCATCCACGACCCATTCCGACGGTTTGCGCGCCTTGGCCAGGACAAAGAACGATAATTGAATTTGCCATAAAAATCTCCTCAAACACTATTGCGCGATGGGATAAAAATACTTGTTTTACAGATCAAATACGCCAAACGCCACTCGCCCAAGTCAGCCCGCCACCGAAAGCGACCATCACAAATGGTCGTTCCTTTTCAATCTTGCCGGCTCTCCACAGTTGATCGAGACAGAGACCGACGCTACCCGCGGAACTATTTCCAAATCGATCAATGTTGATATAGACCTTCTCGTGGGGCAACCCCAATTTTTCGCGCGCCGCTTCGATGATGCGAATATTTGATTGATGGCAGACGACTTGTCCGACGCTTTCCGCGGTCAAGTTGGTCTTGGCCATTGCATCTTCGATCACTTCGCGAAACTTTGTGACGGCAAATCGAAAAACTTCCTTGCCGTTCATGCGAAGCGAGCCAAGACGAATCGGATTGTCGGCGTCACTCGCAGGAACTTCTTGCGGCCGACGCGGCAGATAGAGCGAACTCCATCCGCTGCCATCTGATCCCATCGTTTGATACAAGCATCCGATGCGCGGATCAGGGTCGCGTGTCAAAATCGCCGCGCCCGCGGAGTCGCCGAAGAGAATTGATACGGTGCGATCTTGATAGTCCACGATCGAGCTCATCGCTTCTGCGCCGACCACGCCAATACTGCGAAATTGCCCTGATTGAATGAGCGCCTGCGCAAGATTCATGCTGTAGACAAAGCCGCAGCATGCAGCCGAAAGATCGAAAGCCGCCGCAGGAACAGCGCCAAGAGCTGCGCCGACTCGCGCGGCAACAGATGGGCAAGTCATTTCCGCGGTCACAGTTCCCACGATGATCAAATCAAGATCAGAGCCTTTCATTTCCGCAGCGTCGAGAGCGTTCTTGAGCGCATCTCTGGCCATCGTGAATGTTCCTTCAGTCATTGGATCGCAGATGCGTCTTTCGCGAATGCCAGTGCGCTGAAAAATCCACTCGTCGGTGGTGTCCATAATCTTGGACAAATCATCATTCGACAGAATGCGATTGGGAACACAAGATCCCGTCCCGCGAATGCGGACGCCAAAGGGCGGAGCAGGGTGGTTCATGCGATGAGGTGTGCCGCAGCGGCAAGGCGTGTGACGATTTCTTCGTTCACGCCAAGTTCGACAAAGTTGTGAGCGCGTCGGATTGCGTTGGTGATCGTTCGTGCAACGCTTGATCCGTGCGAGATGAGGCAGACGCCATTCACACCAAGAAGTGGAGCGCCACCATATTCGTGATAGTCGTACTTCGCATACAAACTCTTGACCACTGGTTCGAGTCGCGATGCGAGTGTTGGATCGATTGCGAAGACTTCTTTGGCGAGAGCCTTGAAGATTCCAGACGAAAGGCCTTCGGCCATTTTCAGCATGACATTCCCGACGATTCCATCGGTGATCACGACATCTGCCTCGCCGTTGAAGACGCCTCTTCCTTCGACAAATCCAGAGAAATTGAGTCCTTCGGTTGCGCGAAGAAGATCGCGTGCATCGCGAACTTCTTGCGTTCCTTTTTGTTCTTCGCCACCGACATTCATCAGCGCGACACGCGGATTTTCGATTCCCAGAACGCGGCGCGCATAGATATCACCCATCACACCATATTGCGCAAGATGGCTTGCCTTTGGCTCGATATTCGCGCCAACATCGATCAACACGATCGGTCCGGCAAATGTTGGCACGGTCACCGCGATGCCTGGTCGGATGACGCCTTCGAGTCGTCGCATATGAAGTTGCGCAGCTGCGACGCATGCGCCAGTATTGCCCGCAGAAATAATCGCATCCAGTCGATTGGGCAACTTGGGCGATGCCATTCTGCCCATAATCACGATGGACGAATCCTTCTTCGCTCGCACCGCATCGACGGGGGATTCGTCCATACCGATGACTTCGGTGGTTCCAACAACTTCAATATGTGTTGATTTGATGCCGCGCTCTGCGATCGCTTCGTTGATCAAACCAGCGTCGCCAATCAGAACGAGTTGATCGTCGGCAGCGAGGTTGGAAAGTGCTGAAAAGCAACCCTTCAATATCTCATCGGGAGCGTTATCTCCGCCCATGACATCGATGCCAATACGCATCGGTTTCTATCAGGCGTTGGCCTGGAATCCCTTGAGTTGCAGGCCAGGTCGCACATAGCCGCATGATGAGCAGGCATGGTGAGGTCGCTTGGTTGCACCGCAATTTGGGCAGGTGACTGTGTGGGCGGCTCGGAGAGCTTGGTGATTTCGGCGCCGGCGCGTTCGTCCAGGCGATGTTTTCATTACGGGATTCATATGATTTAGTCCTCTTAAGACCCCGGTATGGGGCGGGGAGTCAGTCTAGCCTACCAATGCAATCTGTCAAGGATTGTTCAGTATGAGGTTGCCTTCGGGACGCATCTTCGGTACATTGCCCAACCTGCCACAAAGCGACCACTTATGCCAACAATCAACCAGCTCGTCCGCAAACCTCGCCGCAACCCAATCACCAAGAGTAAGGTCAATGACCTCGCAGCGTGCCCGCAACGCCGTGGCGTTTGCCTGCAGGTGAAGACGGTTACCCCAAAGAAACCAAATTCTGCTCTCCGCAAGGTCGCTCGAGTTCGACTTTCAAATGGTCGAGAAATCACTGCATATATCGGTGGCGAAGGCCACAATCTCCAAGAGCATTCGATCGTGCTTGTGCGCGGCGGTCGTGTTCGAGATCTCCCCGGTGTTCGATATCACGTTGTGCGTGGCACGCTTGATTGCTTGGGAGTTGACGGTCGCAAGAAGGGTCGTTCGCTTTACGGTGTGAAGCGCAAGGCCGTCGCAGCGAAGAAGAAATAAGTTTTTCACGAATCAATGAGCCATAAAATTTATGGCATAGAAAGGTTTTTCTGGTTTCCTCGAAAACCGGTTGCGAGACGGACGTTCCGCTCGTAAGGCAGTAATCGCGGCGCATTTCTCCGGAGATGTCCAACCTCCAGCGCCGCGGTGAACATACACACGCAATGTCGCGTGAAAGCCCCGCTCGGAGTCAGTTTTCTAATAGGAGTCAGTTATGCCAAAGCAATTCACAGCCAGCGAATCTCAACTCAAGCCTGATCCACGATTTCAGGATCTCGTCGTCGCCAAATTCATCAATTGCCTCATGTACGGCGGCAAGAAAGCCACTGCGCAGAAGGCTGTTTATGACGCCCTCGAAATGGTGCAGAATCGCCTCGACAAGGAAAAGTCGGATGCGTTGCCGAAGACCGCTATTGAACTTTTTCACCGCGCAATTGACAACGTTCGACCTGCCGTCGAAGTGCGATCGAAGCGCGTCGGTGGAGCAAATTATCAAGTGCCGATGCCGTTAAATCGCCGTCGCGCGCAGAGCCTCACCTTCCGCTGGATTCTCGAAGCCATTCGTTCGGAAAAGGGCAAGCCAATTGCTCTTCGCCTTGCGAAGGAATTATTCGACGCAGCGAAGAACGAAGGCAAAGCGGTGACCACGCGTGAAAACACGCACCGTATGGCCGATGCGAACAAAGCGTTCGCTCACTTCGCCTGGTAAGCCGCGGCAGTGGATACGCCGAATCAATTCGGTCGTTTTCACCGTCAGATCATTCTGCCTAGATTTTCTATTGAAGCGCAAAAGCGTCTTGGAAATTCTCACGCTCTCGTTGTGGGATGCGGAGCGCTTGGATGCGCGTCGGTGGATTTGCTTGTGCGTGCCGGCGTCGGTCGATTGACAATCATTGACCGTGATGTGGTCGAGCCTACGAATCTTCAGAGGCAATCGCTTTTCACTGATGACGACGCGCGGCGTGGCGTTCCAAAAGCAGAAGCAGCGGCGAGGCGCGTGCGAGCGATTGATCCTTCGATTTCTGTGCGTGGCTGGGTCGATGACTTTCGCGCGGAAAATGCGCTGCAATATGCAGAAGGCGTGGACATCATCATTGATGGACTCGATAATTTTGAGGGTCGGTATTTGCTCAATGATCTCGCGCTTCGTCGCGCGGTTCCATATATGTACTGCGGCGCTGTTGGATATGAGGGAATGACATTTCCGATTTTGCCGAGGGTTGGTCCGTGCTTGCGATGCATCTTTCCAGAACCACCAAGTCCTGGCGTCGCGCCGACATGTGATCGTGCGGGTGTCTTCGGTCCAGCAGTTGCAGTTGCAGCGGGATTTGCAGTTGGATCGGCTCTGCGATATCTCGCGGGAATCTTCGAAGATCACGACAGCGATCTTGTCAGCTTCGATCTTGCGACTGGTCGATTGCATCGAACGAAACTTGGTTCTTCGGCTCGTGCAAATGATTGCGTGGCATGCGTGCATGGGCGTTTGGAATTTCTTGATGGCGCTCGATCTTCGCAGGCGACGACTTTGTGCGGACGAAATGCCGTGCAGATATTGCCTGCAGGTTCTACCTCAATTGACTTGGATGGACTTGCGTTGCGGCTTATGGCGCATGGCGAGTTCACAGTCGAGAGTGGTCGAATGCGTGGAGCGTTGCGATCCGAGCGAACATCCACTGGGGATTTGTATGAATTGACAGTGTTTGCAGATGGGCGGGCGATCGTGCGAGGCTCGCCCGAACCGAGCGATGCGCGAAGAATTTATACCCAGTACATCGGACTCTGATCCACACTGGCGGGTATCTTATTTATATGCACGCAGGAAATTTAATCGCGCCAGGACTTCGGATGACATTGGGATATGCGGACAAACTCGTGCAAACGATTCCCGCGGAAATATTTTCACATATGCCACGGGCGGATCTGAATAGTGCCGGATTCTGCATAGGACATCTGGCGTTGTATGCGCCGGTTGTTGCGGGGATGTTGGGAAACAAGGATCTCGGCGATGCGCCAGCAGGTTATAACGAACTTTTCAAACACGGCTCGCCTTGCGTTGATCGTCCTGGCTTGTATCCATCGAAGGATGCGCTCATCGCCGAATTCACCAAGGGTTGGTCGAAGGTCGCTGACATTCTTCCAGGAGTCGACGATGCCCTTTTCGCAAAAGCGAATCCGATGACGCAAATGGCGGACAAGTTGCCGACGGTTGGGGCAATGGTCGCATTCATGTGTCTCGCACACAATCAAATGCACTTGGGACAAATCAGCGCGTGGCGTCGAGTGATGAACTTGGGGTCCGCGATGTGATTGCGCTCACCGCACCAAATGTGGTGAGGTGGTCAAAGCGAATCAGTTGTGTGGCATCGTTGACTTTTTTTTTGTCTTTTGCACTTTTCTCTGCCAACGCGGATGCCCAAGGAACTTCCGGGACATTTGCAGACCCGATCGGGCTGATCGAGCTCACAGATTTGCTGAAAAAGAATGGCGTTGAGTATCGCGATCAATACGCGGTCGTTGAAGCGGCCCATGCGATATATCTTGAAAGTTGCTTGAAATTGCGCGATCAGCAGATTGAACGATTTCAAGAAAAGATGCGCGATTTTTCGAGCGTTGGGACGATGCCGAGCCGTGACGAAACTCAAAAAATAATGGATACATATCTTGGACTGATCAAGCGCAGTGCGGTTCTGGACCAAATTCTCTTTGACGCTGTACGAGATGCGCTTCCGCCGACGACGCACGCGGGTCTTGCGCAAGCACGCGCCACACGCGAGCGAGCGGTTTGGCGAAATGGGGGAATTTTGAATTCTGCTGATGGCGAAGATGTTGATGTTCCAGTCCTTTTGCGAAGCTTGGATTGGAGCAAAGTCGCATCTGCGGCAGAAGTCGCAGCGGAATGCGACCGTGCGCTGAGCGACTTTGATGGTCGTCAGGGGAGACTTCTTAGAGAATTGGTAGCGGTTTCGATGAAAGCAGCTGTCGAGATGGCGGCGTCATTATCCACAATCGAGCGGGTGAATCCGCAGAATGTCGGCGAGATGGACGAACAACAGTTGAAGGATTTGATGAACGCTTCTGAAGCGGCATACAACAAAGTTCGAAAGCCAGTTGTCGATTTGCGCAAAGCGCTTCGTGAAAGCAGCGCCCGTGCGTATCGCGCTGTGTGGGATATTCTCGCACATCACGATTCAAAAATTGCACGCCGATTTCGCAGTGCATATCTCGCAGCCGCGTATCCGCAGTTCGACGATGGTTCGGGAAGTGGAGTCGAGCAGTCGGCAAATTCTGCGCTTCGAGTGAAGCGACTCAGTGACGATCAGCGCGAGGCGATTCGATTGATTTTTAACCAGTGGCAGGTGGCGGATGATCGGTTGCTGGATCAAATTATCGTCAAGGAAAATAGGCGGTGGTTTGAGGAGAACTCTGCGGAGGATCACACCGTGCTTGATGGATTGGTGACAGAAATTGCCGCGGATGTCTATAAGCGAACACATGCAGCTCGAAATGCGCAGGCCGCGGTCCTTGCCATCCTTGGACCGGATTCTGGTGAATTGTTGGCGAAACTTGGAACGCCAGAGGAAGCGGGACTTTTTCTTTCAGAAGACCCAACAGCTCTCGATGGTGCAAAAGCTGGTGCGCTGGATATTGCCTTGACTGATTCGAGCGATGGTCAACTGGACTCGCAGAGATCGGATCTGAGATTGTGGAATGCTCGACGAATGGATGACGCTTGGATGTCGCGCATCGCGGTATCTCTTGGGAGTAGTGCAAGTGCTCTCGCAATTTTGCAGAGTCTCAAGGAAGATTATTGGAAGGAATGGGATGCGCGAATCAAACCCGAGGTTGATCAATTCGAGGGGCTGACAAAAAGAGGTTCGCCGTTAGGTGAGGGCGGTGTCGCCACAATGAAGGAGGAATCTGAAGTTGATCTTTGGGTTGCGCGCGCCGTCGCCACAGAAAAGATTCGCCGTGAAATCGAAGACCGATTCTTTATCGATGTTGCAAGCGTCGTCGCAGAACCAAATCAGGCAAAGATCGTGCGGATGCTGCATATTGGTCGAATTTGTGGTACGCATTGGACTGGAGTGGATTCTGTCTTTGATGGCGTCGAAGGCGGTGAAGAAAATGCCAATGCAATTCTTGCGGCAACTGGCGTTCGGCTCGGACCCATCGATTGCGCCAAAGTTGCGGAGGCTTTGGAGCCGAAATTTGTAGATCTACAGAAGTCCGCGCAAACGATGCACGAAGCCGTCGTCGCGTACTGGCGCATCTTGCGCCTCAACGAGATTGGCTGGTCAAATTTTGCGAAGATCAACGACCAATCACGATGGGGAGATTTTTATCTTTCGATGCAAAAGCGCGAAGAATCCGCGAAATCCATCGGCTTGAAAGCCGCCCAGTCGAAGGCAGCCATTCAGCGAGATGCATTCGACACGCTCATCCAGGTCGTTGCGCAATCTGCCCGAAACGCAGTTCGGGGCGCATATCTGCGAGAAGCATATTTCCACGCATATGGCGAGACCGAATCCGTTGCGGAGGGTTTGGCGAAAGCATGCTCTCTGACCGATCTCACCGAGTCACAGCGCGCCGCATTGTCGGTTGCTCGAGATGAATTTTATGCTGAACGCGATACCGCAGTTGAATCCATGATCCAGCAGATGAAGACTGACCCTGCAAATGAGTCTGCAGTGCAAGGAGCCGGCGCAAATCCTGAAGAACAACAGCAATCCATATTGAAAGCGCAGGCTCAGATAGAACAGATTCAAAAATATGCCTTTGCCCGAGACGCGGCGCGTGATAAGTTGGTTTTGCGCTTGAAAAATTTGTTGAACTCCGAGCAATTGCTCAAGACTGGTATCAAGTAGAGTTCTTTGTGTGACCAATCGATCTCTCATACTTGCGCTTGATCAGGGAACTAGCAGTTCGAGAACCGCAATCATTGATCGTCACGGTCGATTGGCCAGTGTTGCGCAAAAAGAGTTCAAACAATTTTTCCCAAAGTCTGGTTGGGTCGAGCATGATGCCTCTGAAATCTGGACGACCCAATTGGAGACCGCGCAGCAAGCGCTTCGACTTGGCGGAATTTCTGAGAATCAAATCGCGGCAATTGGCATCACAAATCAACGAGAGACAATTGTCGTTTGGGATCGCAAGAGCGGGCAGCCAATCCACCACGCACTTGTCTGGCAAGATCGACGAACTGCGGGGGATTTGGAACGCTTGCGCGCTCAGGGAGTCGAAGCAAAGGTCACCGAAAAAACTGGATTGCTGCTCGATCCATATTTCAGCGCGTCCAAGTTGGCGTGGATTCTGAACAATGTGAATGGCGCGCGGGCAAAAGCAGAGCGTGGCGAACTTGCTGCGGGCACAATCGATTCGTGGCTCATCTGGAAATTGACCAACGGAAAATTGCATGTGACCGATGTCTCCAACGCATCGCGAACAATGTTGATGGACTTGAAGACGCTTGAGTGGGATGAGTGGCTTCTGAAGTTGTTCAACATTCCGCAAGGCATCCTGCCAAGAATTGTTGACAGCAGTGGAGTGTGCGGCGAGACAGATCCGTCGATCTTTGGCCGAGCAATTCCAATCGCGGGAATTGGTGGTGATCAACAGTGCGCGCTTTTTGGGCAGAGTTGCACGCAAGCAGGAATGTCCAAGACCACATTTGGAACTGGTTGTTTTTTGTTGGCGAACACGGGCACAGAGTTGATTCAGAGTCGCTCACGACTTTTGACAACGGTTGCATGGCGTATGAAAGGCGCACCCGCGATGTATGCGCTCGAAGGAAGCGTTTTTATGGGAGGTGCTTCGATCCAGTGGTTGCGTGATGGACTGGGAATCATTCGCAGCGCGCCAGAAGTGAACGAACTTGCCGCAAGCGTCGCAGATTCTGCTGGCGTTGTTGTGGTTCCAGCATTCACTGGATTGGGCGCACCGCACTGGGATGCAACAGCGCGCGGAGCGATACTTGGATTGACTCGTGGCACGACTGCCGCGCACATTGCACGCGCAACTCTTGAAGGAATTGCGATGCAAGTGGTCGAAGTTCTCGAAGCAATGAACGCGGATATTCCTTCGACCGATCAACATCAATCAATTGGAATTATGCGCGTGGACGGCGGCGCATGCGCAAGCGATTTATTGATGCAAATGCAGGCGGATTTGCTTGGAATTCATGTCGAGCGACCCGCGGTATTGGAATCGACCGTTCTCGGCGCCGCATACTTGGCTGGACTTGCAACTAGTGTTTGGTCATCTGCGAAAGAAATAGAATCGCTGCGGCACGTCGACCGAGTCTTCGCACCAATAATGAGCCCGAGCACACGAGTCGCAATGCGCGAGCGTTGGCGCAAGGCAATCGAAAAATCGAGAGGATGGGAGGAGCCGTCGTGAGTGATTTCTTGCGCTCGAAAATGTTGGATCGCGCCGATGGAAAATCTTTCGATGTGCTTGTTGTGGGCGGAGGCGCGACAGGACTCGGCGTCGCGGTCGACGCTGCGCAGCGCGGATATTCCACCTGCTTGGTCGAAGCGCATGATTTCGCAAAAGGCACTTCAAGCCGCAGTACCAAGTTGGTGCATGGCGGCGTGCGATATTTAGAACAACTCGATATCGCGTTGGTCATGGAAGCTCTGCACGAACGCGGATTGATGCATGAGAACGCTCCGCATCTAGTGCACGACCTTGCATTTCTTGTGCCGCGATACACCTGGTGGGAAGGACCTTTCTATGGCGCGGGCCTGAAACTGTATGACTTGCTCGCAGGCAAACGAAATTTGGCCCCGAGCAAATTTCTTTCAACTGCACAGACGATCGAAGCGATTCCCAATGTCGCCCGTGAAGGATTGCTTGGCAGCGTGGAATATCACGATGGTCAATTCGATGATGCGCGTATGGCGCTGACCCTCGCGCGCACAGCGGCAGATTTGGGTGCGGTGGTTCTGAATCAATGTCGCGTAAGCGAATTGCTGAAAGATTCTCACGGAGCGGTGCATGGAGTGCGTGCTCTCGATGGCGAAAGCGGTCGGATGATGGAAATGCGCGCCACGGTTGTCGTGAACGCATGCGGGATTTTCTCCGATGAATTGCGACTCTTGGATGATGGCAAGACACCGCGCATGATCGAACCCGCGCAAGGAGTGCACTTGGTCTTCGATCGCACTCTGCAGCCGAGTCAACGCGCGATCATGGTGCCGCATACCGACGATGGGCGCGTGCTCTTCGTTATTCCGTGGCATGATCGAATCGTGGTCGGAACAACCGACACGCCGATGAAGAAGGCGGAGATCGAACCTCGCGCGCTTCCTGAAGAAATCGAATTCATTCTGCGCAATGCTGGTCGATATTTGGAACGCGACCCAAATCGCGCAGATGTTCGTGCGGTCTATGCGGGGATGCGACCGCTTGTGCACGAGAGCGGAATTGATTCGCCATCGAAATCGATTTCTCGTTCTCACAAAGTTGTGGTCAGTGCAAGCGGAATGGTGTCGATTATGGGTGGCAAGTGGACGACATATCGTCGTATGGCCGAGGACACAATGACAAGAGTCATTGATGTTGGTCAACTTGATCGCCGCCCTTGTGGCACAGAATCTTTGCACGTGCGGGGTTGGATCGCACGCGACGATGCCGCGATGCCAAGCGAAGATTGGTTGCGGGTCTATGGCAGTGATGCGCCGGTGGTGCGTGCAGTCTGCGCCGAACATTCAAGTTGGAGTCAGCCGATGCACGCACGATTGCCTTATCCGCTTGGAGTCGTCGCACACGCGGTACGCCATGAAATGGCTCGATCAGTTGATGATGTGCTTGCACGACGAACGCGCAGTCTTCTGCTTGATGCGAAAGCAGCGTTCGATTCTGCCGATGCAGTTGCGGCTATTTTGGCGAAGGAACTTGGACGAGACAATGCTTGGGCTGCGAAAGATGCCGAAGCTTTCCGCCAAATCGCAAAGGGATATCAACTCGTTTAA
The DNA here is from genome assembly GCA_005792145.1 of Planctomycetia bacterium. Lineage (GTDB taxonomy): Bacteria > Planctomycetota > Phycisphaerae > Phycisphaerales > SM1A02 > F1-60-MAGs104. The sequence goes on from SXSS01000072.1 coordinate 16,305, forward strand.
CCACTTCAAGCGGTATCTTTTGCATATGAAGACTTTGTGCGGCGTGTGCCTAATTCTATTCGCGGCAGTGCCCGTCTTTGCGCAATCTGCTCCCGCGCCGACAGACCAGCAAGCGAAAGTCGTTCGACAGCCAATGCCAGTTTCGTGGCAGATGCAGATGGGACTGCGCTCTTATCAAGTTCGAACGCGCATCCCCATCGTTGATAAGGTGGTGCTCGTTCCAGACGCTGCAACATATTTGGATGAAATTTCCAGATGGACTTTGCGCGGTCGTTGGCCAGTTCTGATCGAAGACGAATTATTCGCGCCGATGTATGTTCGAGCATTCAAGCCGAGCAAGGTCATTCGTCGCACTTCGATTGGCGCAATGCCTGCAACGAGCGGAGAAAAAAATGCGCTGGCAAAGAATGCAATCACACAGTCGTGGACTGTTCCAGGAAGCGATGCGAATCCGCAGAATCCAGCCGAGGCATTCGCATCGGCGCGTTTCGAGCCAATTGGAATTGTCTTCACAAGTATGAGTGATCCTGCATGGACGGCAGCAGTCGCATTGGCCGCCGGACATGGACAGGTATTGAGTTGGCTTGAAGGACCATTCGATCCTCCAAGTTCGACGATGGGTCCAGCGCAATTCCAAGAACTTTCCACACGCATCGAAGAAGGGACGCAGAAGACGGGATTGGGATACAAATCGCTTGGCGATGCAATTGATGCAGTCACAATTTGTCGCTCGATGCCCTGGAAAGTCGAAGTTCCGCCAGGCGCGCAGTGGGCGCCACCGGTTGGTTCGAATCCAAAGCCTGGGGAAGCCGTCGCGGTGACGGATGCACTTTGCAGAATTCCTGATGGCCATCGATGGGCGATTGCTTCAAACATCTTTGGTGATGAAGTGCGCTGCGCGTACATCGCGATGTGCAGTCTCTATCTTTCGCCCAGATCTGTTTGGATGATCAATACCTATGGAACCGAGGGCGAATATGGTCGCTATGGAATGACCGAGGGTGTTGAAGTTCTCAAGAGTGCGGGATACGAAACCACGGAGTTTTCTGGAGCGCAAGCGTCGGTTGTTTCGTGGCTCAATTTGTTGATGGGTGGTTTCAAGCCTGATGTTCTTTATATGAACACGATGGGCAATATGGATTTTTTCAAGATGTGGCAGACGATTCAGTGCTACCCCGAAGATGTTCCGATGCTTCAACATCCGATGGCGATGCATCTGATTCATTCGTGGAGCCTGACTTCCGCAGAGAGTCGCGACACAGTTGGTGGGCGTTGGTTGGAACATGGAATCTATGCCTATGCCGGCAGTGTGTACGAGCCATACTTAGTGGCGTTTGTTCCGCCGAGTATGGTCGCAACGCGCATGGCAAACATGGTTCCATTTCTTGTCGCAAGTCGATGGTGCGATGGACCGATTGATTCTGCGTGGCGCGTGACATTGTTCGGCGATCCGTTGATGGTCATTACGCCGCCATCAACTCCATCTATGCCGCGAATTGCCCCAACTGCGCTTGATCCCGCCAAAGGCGAAGCAGATGTGAAGGAAAGCGCGCGTGCTGCGCTGGTTGCTACAAAAACATCCGGTGCGGCGGCGGATTATGCGCGTGCTTTGGGTGATGTTGTCAAGACTGGCGACGACGCGATGGCATCTCAACTCTGGTCGGTCGCAGTGAGCAAAGGAGATGCGGTGGCGACAGTCTGCGCGCCGATCGCGCTTGGTCCGCTTTTTCGCTCGCGGCAAAGTGATGCGTTCCTTGCCGCATATCGCATGATCCCCGCGCCATCGCTGATCGATCAGGACATGCTCTGGCAATTATGGACGCAGCAACTTTCGTCGATCAAGGATCGTGCAGTGCTTGACTGGTTTACGAAACAAGTTCGTTCGGTCAGACCAGCGGTCGATCTCTCTCGACTTGCGCCAGAGATAAAGCGAGTCGCAGGCACGGATGCCGCACGCGAGGCGGTTGGTGGTTGGCTTGCGAAGACGACCAATGATGAGGCGCGCAAGCGCATCAATGAGTTGCTGTCGACTCTTCAGTAGTTTTCGATTCTGCTTTCACTTCTTTTTTTGCCGCCGCTTTTTCCAACGCTCTTTGTCGGATCAACTTTGGATCGAAGTCAAACGGCGGTGGCGCGGAGGGATCATTGGTTTTCGCCAAGTCGATCAAGCCAGCGGCGAGTACAACAGTTCCTGCGAAGGTTGGATGCAGTTGATCATCCTGAAGAAGTTCCCCCAATTCCGCAGGATTCCACGACTTTCCAGCAAGATCGATGGCGCCGCCACCCTTGAGAGTCTCCAGAATTTGCGAAAGTGGCATGATCTTGACGAGCGGTCTTGCTTTGACCCATTCCAAAATTCGGCTGTTGACTTTCTCGATCGTATCGAGATCAGGCACTTGATTTTCTGAAAGCATCTTGCCAATTGCATCGTGCATATTTGCAATATCAGCGATCACAAGCGGAATCCCTGCGTTGACAACCCGGTCAAGTTGATCAAGTCCAAGTTGAAGATTGCTCAGTCGATCAGCGCCGGTGGTCATCGGCTTGCCTTCAGCAGTGACCGTTCCATAGACATACCAGAACAGAAAGTCGAGCCCAAGCACAAGCGTTGGCTTGATTTTCAGCGCACGATCAATTTCGCCTCTGCCAGTTGGGCCAGGATTCATAAAGAAAAATCGGCTGGAATAGTGATGCATAATCACGCGGCCGGGAGTTGCGGCATATCGCAGAACATCAGAGAGATTCATCCGAACCGGTATCGGTTTTTTCGCGGTTGAATCCGCTGGTGGCGGATCGGCGCGCACAGAAAATCCAAATCCATCGGATGCGCTCGCGCCAACGACCGCGATGCGTTGGTAGAGATTCCCAGCAACGATTGGCGCAGGTGTGATCGATTGCTTTGCGGCATCATCAGTCGCGTTTGTTGCGCCAAGCGACAAAGCAATACAAGCCACGAGTGAAGTGGATAGAAGAAAATATCTACCGAAGATCATTTGTAAAATCGTATCGAATAGGAACCAGAAACAATTTTCAGTTCAGCCCAAGCGCTTTTGCCGTCATCGCGCCCATATCGGCAGGACTGTCCGCAACTTGAATTCCCATAGATCTCAGCGCGTCGATTTTCGCTTGAGCCGTGTCTTCCGCGCCGCCGACGATCGCACCAGCATGTCCCATTCGCCGACCGGCGGGGGCAGTGCGACCGGCGATAAATGCGATGACTGGTTTCTTTGTGTTTGCCTGCAACCATTTTCCGCCATCGACTTCTGCGCTTCCGCCGATTTCTCCAATCATCACGATCGCGCTCGTGTCTGGGTCGGCGGTGAAAAGTTCCAACAGATCTGTGAAATCCAATCCCTTCACAGGATCGCCGCCGATACCGACGCAAGTTGTCTGACCGATTCCGCGCGCCGAACATTGCCAGACCGCTTCGTATGTCAACGTTCCTGAGCGACTGATTATGCCAACGGCTTTTCGTGATGGCGCATCAATGCGGTGCATGTGGATGTATCCAGGCATAATTCCAATCTTGCATCCGCCTTCATATTTTTTCTCGCCGACTTTTCTGCCAGGAGTGATCACGCCAGGACAATTCGGTCCGACCAATGTTGTCTTTGGATATTTCTTCAGCATCTCGCGAACTCGAATCATGTCTTGCACTGGGATACCTTCGGTGATAGCGCAGACCAATCCGATTCCCGCATCAGCAGCTTCGATGATTGCATCACCTGCATATGGCGGTGGAACAAAAATCATTGTTGCAGTCGCACCCGTCGCCTTGACCGCATCGTGCATCGTTTCGAAAATCGGCAAACCGTTCGCGTCGCGCTGGCCGCCCTTACCGGGAGTGGTCCCGCCAACCATTTGAGTGCCATATTCCAAGCATCCTTTGGTATGAAATGCGCCCGCTGTTCCGGTGATGCCCTGGCAGAGGACACGAGTATTGCTATCGATGAGAATTGACATATGGGTGGAGGAGCATAGACCGATTTGCTCGGAATCGGGTGTAATGGGGGGATGAGCGCTTCCCCAGCCACCAAAGGTCTGACATACAGAGATGCAGGAGTAAATATCGACGCGGGCGATGAAGTTGTTGATCTCATTCAGCCTGTTCTGAAGCGCACGCACAGTTCGCGCGTGCTTGGACGGCACGGCGCATTCGCCGGAATGTTTCAGTTGGACTTCAGCAAGAAGAGTATGCGCAGAAATTACAAGCGACCTGTTCTGGTTGCATGCACCGATGGAGTCGGCACGAAAGTTCTGATGGCTGCGGAGCGTCGCGTGTATGACTCGGTTGGAATTGATTGTGTGGCGATGAATGTGAACGATCTGATCGTGCAAGGAGCGGAACCGCTATTTTTCTTGGACTATCTGGGGCTTTCCAAATTGCAACCCGCGGAAACAAGCGCAATGATCACTGGAGTCGCGCGTGGATGCGAAATCGCAGGATGCGCTTTGCTCGGCGGCGAATGCGCGGAAATGCCGGACATCTATAAGCCAGGCGACTTCGATATCGCGGGATTCTGCGTTGGAGTTGTGGAATACGACAACATCATCGACGCGACGCGCGTCAAGAAGAATGATGTGATCATTGGCTTGGAAAGTTCGGGGGTGCATTCAAATGGATACACGCTTGTTCGCAGAATCGTGCGCGATGCGGGATTGGATCTGAACGCGAAGTATGCAGATTTGGGAGAACGAACGCTCTGCGAGATTTTGCTCGAGCCAACGCGTATCTATGCCAAGTCGATCGTCAAATTGGTCGAGAGTTTTCGCAAAAAGAAATCGATCAGTGGTATGGCACACATTACCGGCGGTGGATTGCCTGGCAATGTTTGTCGCGCGCTGCCGAAGAATCTCGACGCGGTGATTGAAAAAGCGTCGTGGACGCCGCCAGCGATTTTTCCGTTTCTTCAGCAATGTGGTGGCGTGGAAGAAGCGGAGATGTTTCGCGTGTTCAATATGGGAATCGGATACACGATCATTGCGCGACCGAAATATGCGCAGAGCATGATGAAGAAGTTGAAGCGATCAGGGGAGAATCCTTCGATTATTGGTTTTGTCGAAAAGGGGAGCGGCGAAGTTCGGATGAAATAGCGGCCGCAGATACAGCCGCGGATACAGCCACGGATACAGCCACGGATACAGCCACGGATACAGCCACGGATACAGCCACGGATACAGCCACGGA
>SXSS01000073.1 GCA_005792145.1 Planctomycetia bacterium
CCAGCAAGTGCAAAGAGCGCGCCAAATGTGATTTTTCCATAAACCAACATGACCTGAACAGGGTAGTGCCCTATTAAATCTCTACCAGATGGCAGTCCAAGCAGGCAGAGTGCGAAGAAAATCACGACCATAAACGGATCGCGTTTTTTCATCACAGCGATGATGCATGAAGCGATCGCAAAGTAAATAACTGCGAAGTGATAGTTGCTGCTGTGCGGTGCCAGCAAAACCATCCCACAGGCAACAGCACCAATTTCATTCAGCCTCGTGAGTGGAGAGAGCGACGAATTGAATTTCCATCCACTCGCAAGCACCACCCAGACAATCAGTCCAAGGACGATTCCATACGCCACAATCGTCACCTGCGAACGCGTGGCGGCATCGAAATGAACAACTGACCAGTCAGTCAAATATTCGCGATCTTCACCAGGAGGAGTCTTCATCGTCCACCTTGAAATGGTCGCTGAAAGATTCTGTGCAAGCGGATTCCACGCAGACCATTTACCCCCTCCTGCAACGCTGACATCCGCAGAATTCATTGCAATTCTGTAAAAGCCGGCGATCAAAGTCTCTCCGTTTGGTGGCCGAAGCACATCAGGCGCAACGGTCAGGATTGCTCCAGCGCAGAACATCGCAACAAGCGCCTTCCAGCGGCGCTGAATCAACAAGATTGGGAAAAATAATCCTGGTGTCACTTTCAACGCCGCACCAATTCCAAATGCGCATCCTGCAATAATTTCCTTGCGCTTCACCGTCGCTGCAAACCCGATGGCTAGGCACAGCACAAGAAGAAAATCGTGACTGTAATACATCAGCGGAGAGAGAATGTGTTGGTGACTGACAGCAATAGCTATCAGCAAACAAATCGCAATGCGCTTGCGCAAGAGTTGATCAGCGACACCAGCGAGAAGTGTTGTCGTGATCAAGTACCCAGATCCAACAATACACGTTGCCAACAATGCACCCCACAAAATGCGTGCGGCCCATTCAGGAACAAATGCAAGCGGCGCAACAGTCAACAACATCGCTGGCGGATACGGCCAATAGGAAGTGGGTTCTGGCGGAACATAAACATCTCCACCTGATAAATAGCGGCTTGCGGCCTTCATATAACTATCACTCTGCGGACCCCGAATCAGTTCATTGGACTTGCGAAATCCAAATGCCAGTGTCACAAACACAAACATAGCAATCCATGCGATGACCCAAGGCGACCGAAGTCTCGACGCAAGCATGCTTCACAAACTACCACGCCCAACATCACGCATACGAGTGCAACCCTGTAATGATGAAGTTGATCACGATCCAGTTGAAGAGCATCACTGCAGCTCCGACCACCGCTAAAATTGCCGTCCAAAGTCCCTTGTCTTTGGATCGATATCGCACGTGGACGAGAATTGCGAAGACAACGAAGGTGTTGAGTGCGAAGACTTCCTTGGGATCCCATCCCCACGGCCGTCCCCATGAATGATCTGCCCAGATCGCACCCATTGCGATTCCAGTCCACAAGAGCACGAATGAAAGTTTCATCAAGAGCATCGTGACGCCGTCGAGTACCTCGCCAAGTTTTTCGCCGCGCAGCGCGCCTGATCCAGAAGTTCCAATACCACCTGCGACGGGTGTTCCACCGCCGCCGACAATCGCGCCAACGGTCGAGGAGCTCACCCGTGCATAAACAGCTTTCCCACCGAAGACTCGATAGATCAGATACATCCCGGCTGAAACCGCGGCCATAAAAATCAAGCAGTAAGAGAAAATGATCACGTTGGTATGGATGTAAAGCCACACGTCGTGCAACACCGGCATCATGTTGGATATTTGCGCATTCAGTTGTATTGGAAGAAAGTGAGCGGCCATCAATGCAACGGCGCTAGAGAAACCACTTGCGAGTGCGAACATTCCAGCCGCAGCGCGCCGGCGCATGAAAATTTCCAAAATCACCGCAGCGCATCCGCCAAACCACGCCGAAGTTGTGACCGCTTCGAACATATTCGAGTTCGGCCAGCGCGATGAAATCCACCAACGCAATCCAAGCGCACACGAATGCAGTGCAAATGCAATGACAAACACCGCGATTCCCGCAACTCTGGCGCCGCGCCATTGGTAGACCAAGCCAAGCAACAACAATGTGACGCTCAGCGCATAGACCAACCAAATCCACACCAAATTTCCGTTCGAAAAATACCACGATTCCCAGCGTAAACGGTTGGCATCAGGATAAGCACCAGGATTGATCGATGGCAAGATCGCTGCGATGCTTGCCAAAGATTTATTCACCACGACCGCATCCCCATTCGTCCATCCTTCCACCAAAGATTTCCAAGCGGCGGCACATTCACGCTGCTTTGTTTCATCAATTCCTGCGATTGGTGTCGCGGTCGTACCCGAAGCCTTCAATGCGCCGGGATCCGCCGCGAGCAACATGATCTCGCGCATCGAAGACCATTGTTGATCCTTTTTATCGCTTGGAGATGGAATAACTCGCAGTTCACGCAGAAGAAAATCTGGACGCATCACGGTGCGAGCACCTCGAACCGAATCCATCGCCTTCGCAGTCCGCAAGAGATCTGATTGCATTTGCTGCATCACAGGTTGGACTTCGGGCCGTTTGAGCAACGCCTCGGAAATCAGGCCACTCTTGATGAATCCATCCATTCGTTCTGCCAAACTTGGATCCACTAGAACAAGGGCATCAGCGATTGGTTTGCGCACGATCGGTGCTTTGACATAAATCACATCCGCATCTTCATAAGCCTCAGGCCGAAACAACATGTCCAGGAATGTGAACTCTGGAGATTGACCGTTGATTTTTCGCGGACCACTCACAAATCCCATCTCTCCGTGGGCGAATGATCCAAAGCTCTTCAGACGCCCTTCCGTCTGCACCGCCACGGAATCGAATGGAGAAAGATCAACCTGCTCTTGAAAGGTTTGCGCGTTGGCGTCAACGATGCAGAATGCCTTCAAAACAAAAAGCAATGCGATCATTTTCGACATCATGTTCATGGAGTCACGACCTCTTTGGAATGTCCAATTCGAATTTCAGCGGCAAGACGAGCGCGTTCGCTTCTGCGTCGAATAAGAATAGGCTTGACATAGAAAGCGTAGATCATTCCAAGCATTGCGATGACACAACCCGCCAATTGGATCCACACGCCTTCGCGGTTTCCAACGCCAAGAACGGTGTAATTCAATCCACGCGAGCCCCGCTCATTTCGGGAAGAAGGTGGTTCTGGAGGATCCCACTGCGCCTGGAAATACCACAGACCATTGTGTTCAATTGGCGAATTGACGCTGACTTGCGTTGGACTTCCCCACTGATCACCCTCGCGAAAGCGCAGGATACTGGTGTAATCGCGAATGGTTCCCGCTTGACCGGTATATCCCCCCTCGTGACTTGTCAGCACAAACTCTTCGAGTGCAACTTCCGTATCAAGCGGCAATCTTTGTCGAGAAAAGAGCAATTCCATTTCGCGCCCATCTGCAAGTTTGACTTGCATCGGATGAAATGGATGCCTTCGAAGCGCGAATCGAAAATCATCGAAGGCATACATGGAAAATTCCATCCAGCGCGATTCGCCGCCAGGAACGCTCAAGAGAATCTGAGAAAACATCTCGCGCGCATCTCGAATCTGCTGCTCAATAGGCACGATCATCGGGCGAGTATCGATGACAGAACGCGGTTGATACGACGAGACTTCGATTGTAAGTCCTGCGGGCAATGTCATTGGTTGATCCACCGTGACCACCTGCGACTTTCCAGCACTTTCGCCAAATGATGCGACCAACCGAAGTTGATCGGGACTCGGTCCCGCAGCGAGTGTCAACAGCGCGCGCCCTCCACCAGGTCGATACTCAAACTGCACAGAGGGATCTGGCGCGACTGGACCACCGTGCGCGCCTCCGGTCGCTGGCACATCTCTTGTCAAGGTTGGGTCATCGAAAACCCATCGCCGAATCGTTGATGTCGGCGTCTGAATGTCAATAATCAAGACGCTTGCCTTGCTTTGAGCAACTGGAAGATCGTCCTGTGCCGCAAGAACACGAAAGCCATAACCAAGTTGCGGATCACCGATTGGAATGAATGGGTTTGCCGCATTGTCTTTGGCATCTTCTTGCGGAATTCGAACAGCTTCGATGACGTCGATTCCCGCCGCTGGGATGGCGATTTTCACTTCGGCACGGCGCAACAACTTTTCAAACTCTGCTTCGCTCGATACCGCAACCATGCGAATCAATCCTTCATCGCCAGACGAACGCTCTGGATCAAGTGCGATGAGTTGATAGCTCGCATTTGATCCTTCCGCGCTCTTGACATTGATCGTCGCACTTGGATTGAATGGCGCATTCGCGCCTCCACCGACCAAACGCGATTTCGTCTGCGCATAGCGGAGATATCCGTTGGCAGTGAAAGTGACATTTGGGCAAGGATCATCGGGTGAAGTCGCAGGAATTGAAACCGTGAGAGGATCAATCGGTACGAGTGGTGATCCTGCAACTTCAAAGACTTCGCTGCGAGAACTGAATCGATCGTTGTAAAGAGGGAGACCTTCAATTGGACGCATCACCCACTGCGTCGCGCCAACTGGCCGCACATAAAGCGCCCACGACTTTGCCAAATCGTTGCGGAGATAAAAATATCCTTGGCTCTCATAGTCGAGCGTCGCCGTCAATCTTGGCTCCAAGATTGTTGTGCCGGTTTCTTTCACCGCGCGCTTCATCGGTTGACCAGGATCGTTGGTGAACATCAAGTCTTCGGTGTATTCAGGATGATTTGCGATCAACTGACGAACGAATCTCTTTGATGGATCGGTCACGATCAGGTTGACGCTGTATGCAGTTTCGCCTTGATCTACACCCGAACGCAAAGTCCACGCAGGATCGATCTCGCCCACTTCAACCGTCATTCGATTTGAACCAGAACCTATGAATGCGCTTGATCCAGGTGCTGCAAGCAATTCAACAGGATCAGCGACACCCTCCAACTTCAGCACAATCTTTCGACGAGCGACGGGTGCATCCCCTTCTACCTTTGAGTGAAAATAAATAAAACTGCCAACAATGAGCACGATGATTCCAGTGTGGATCGTCCAGACGCCAAGATTGATCACCCGAAATGGAATTCTTCGCAGTGTGGTGACAATCAAAGTGAGCGCGATCAGCCCGATCATCAAGTCAAATGGCCACCAGTGGAACCATTCAAACTCCGTCATTTCGAATGGGCGCCATTGGCGCATTTGAGCATGCGTCCACGCATCTGGATGAAAAATGTTTGGATGCACGGGATACAAGATTCCCGCGCTTCCGACTGACATATAAATAAAGAGCAGTACGAGCAGAACAATGCCAAATCGCACAGAACTGAACAGGTCGAAAATGGCGCGTCCGAACTTCATAGAAACTTGAAGATACTAGGCGCAAGAGTGCCGATAGGATGTGTCCATTATGACGACACTTACTTCTCTTCGTTCCCGCTCACTCATTCGTTGCGCCGCGCTCTTTCTTTCGGTCGCTGCGATCGCAAACACCGCAACTGCGCAAGAGACCAAACCTGCTGCGCCTTCTGCTCCAACAATCGCGACTGCTCCAGTCTATGTCTCGATGACAACATCCAAGGGCGTGATCTATCTCGAACTCAACGCCGCACAGGCGCCGATTTCCACTGAGAACTTTGTCAAGTACACCAAAGAAGGTTTTTACAACGGAACAATCTTCCACCGCGTTATCAAGACATTCATGATCCAAGGTGGAGGATTTACTCCTGATATGAAGCAGAAGGAAACGAAAAAACCAATCAAGAACGAATGGAAGAATGGTCTTCCAAATAATCGCGGCGCAATCTCGATGGCTCGCACAAATGCGCCGGATAGTGCAACGTGTCAATTCTTCATCAATACCGTCGACAACAAGATGCTCGATCAGCCTCGTGACGGTGCCGCATATGCGGTGTTCGGCAAAGTCATCAAGGGTATGGATGTCGTCGATGCAATCGCAGCAGTTCCAACTGGACAATCCAACGGAATGGGCGATGTGCCAAAAACGGTTGTCACCATCGAGAAAATGGAGGTTCTCGCTGGACCGCCCGCCATGGATGCGCCTGCAACGCCTGCGACTCCAGCTCCAACAACTCCAGCTGCGCCAACTGGAACGAAGAATCCGTGAGCGTGGCGAATCTGACTGCGCAACATCCACTGCTTGCGAAACTTGGTATCGCGAATCATCCTCTGATTTGCGCGCCAGATTCTGCGAACAAGTCGATTTCGATTTCGTTCAATCCAACAACTGGCGAACCGATCGCTGGCATACGCCTGCAAAGTCGCGCGGAACTTGATGACGCAATCGCTCGATGCGATGCGATCTTTCAAGCGTGGAGAGCTTGCCCCGCTCCACAGCGCGGCGAGATTGTGCGCTTGATCGGCAACG
>SXSS01000074.1 GCA_005792145.1 Planctomycetia bacterium
AAATGGGCGATACTGGATTCGAACCAGCGACCCCACGCGTGTGATGCGTGTGCTCTAGCCAACTGAGCTAATCGCCCGACAATCGAAGGATATCACGATGTTGCTTTTCGTGAAATCCCTCCTCACTCGTTTGCTTCAATTCAAATTCGCAGATTTCGTACTCTTCTCGCTGTATGCCTGCGCTGCGATTTCTTGCTGTTCAACGCGTTCGCAACGGACTTGGAATTGTCGCGCTGAAATCCTTCAGCTCCGGCGCGCTGATCTGCGAAATCGATGGCGACATCGTCACCAGCGACGAGGTCTGGTCCTTCTGGAAAACAGATCCACGCAAAGCCGCAAATTGTTTTCGGTATGACGCCGATCGTTATCTCTCTCCACAGAACAAGATCGGCGCATTTGCAAATCACTCTTGCAATCCAAATGTCCGTGTCGTCAAACACACTGGCCGACTTTTCTTCAAAGCGCTGAAGCCAATCGCAGCGTCCACTGAAATCGCACACGACTATTCAACGCTCTTGGGCGCGGATGATTCGTGGATTATGCGGTGCAATTGCGGCGAAGTGCCTTGCCGAAAGAAGATTCGGAGTTTTCACGAACTGCCCACCGCAATTCTCAGGCGATATCTCGCCATCAAAGCAATTCCAGATTTCATTCTTGCAACTCGCTGATCCAAAAAACATAAATAGCGGGGCATATGCCAGCATCGGATGTTGTCCATACACTCGCCCATCCCATGCCAGAAACACCAACAAAATCAATGGATGAAATCGTCGCACTCTGCCGCCGACGTGGTTTCATTTTCCAAAGTTCCGAAATCTATGGCGGCATCAACGGCTTCTGGGATTACGGACCACTCGGCACCGAACTGAAGCGCAATCTCAAAGACGCATGGTGGAAAGATGTTGTGCGCTGCGATACGCCTGGACCAAACGGCGAATCCGTTCACATCGTCGGCGTCGACTGCACGATCATTATGAATCCCAAAGTTTGGGAAGCATCTGGCCACGTCGGTGGATTCAATGATCCAATGGTCGATTGCCGCGAAAGCAAGGCGCGTTATCGCGCGGATCATCTCACCGTTCTGGGCGCTGCGGATGCGGGATCGCGATTGTGGGCGTTCATAGAGAACGACACAGATCAACGCGACAAAGCGATCAAGACACTTCTGAAATACGAGAAGTGCGACGCGCTCGATTCCGCGCGCCATCTGCTTCGACCATTCACCCAGTTGACAGCAGAACAACGCGCCCGCTGCATCGGCCCAGATGCGAAAGAAGTTGGCACACTCACCGAACCTCGCCAGTTCAACTTGATGTTCAAGACCAATGTTGGCGCGATCGAAGATCCATCAAATATCGCATATCTGCGCCCGGAAACAGCGCAGGGAATTTTCGCCAACTTCGAAAATGTGGTCAACAGCACGCGCGTGCGAATTCCATTCGGCATCGCTCAAATCGGCAAGGCATTTCGCAACGAAGTCACTCCGCGCAATTTCACTTTTCGCAGCCGTGAATTTGAACAAATGGAAATCGAGTTCTTCATCCATCCAACGCAAGCCAACGAGTGGTACGCATGGTGGCGCGAACAACGCTTTGCTTGGTGGCAGTCGATTGGCCTGACAAGCGAAAATCTCCAACTGCGCGAACACGATCGCGACGAACTCGCCCACTATGCCAAGACTGGCGCAGGCACGAGCGACATCGAATATCGCTTTCCATTTTCCGCGCCTGGATTCGGCGAACTCGAAGGAGTCGCGCATCGAAGCGACTATGACCTCTGTCAACACGCCGAGCATTCTGGCCGCCGCGACAAGATGAAATATTTCGATGCCGAAAAGAACGAACGATATTTTCCCCATGTCATTGAACCATCCGCGGGTGCTGATCGCGGCACGCTTGCGCTCTTGTGCGAGGCATACACCAAAGACGAAACGCGTCCAAGTGGCGTGTATATGAAGTTCCATCCTCGAATGGCTCCCGTCAAAGCCGGCATTTTCCCGCTTGTCAACAAGGACGGTCTTCCCGAAATCGCCGAGAAGCTCTACAAGGAGCTTCGCAAGCGTCACACCTGCGAGTATGACCCCAAGCAAACGATTGGAAAACGCTACGCCCGCATGGATGAAGCTGGAACGCCATTCTGCATCACCATCGATACCGACACGCTCACAGGTCAGAATGTCACGATCCGGCACCGCGACACCCAGCAACAAGAAAGTATGAACATCGAAAGAGTCCCTGCCTGGCTCGCGGCTCAAGTCGGCGAGGTGTGATAAATTACACTATGAAGATTTCCGCAACATTTCTCTCGTCGTCCATTCTCGCCGCCGCCGCAATCGCTGGATTGTCCGCATGCGACACCGCGCCCAAGACTGAAGATCGCGCGGCATTCACAAAAGAAGCGCAGACCAGCCGTGAATTGTTTGTAAGCCAAGTTCCTGGACTCCAAGCACAACTTGATAAGAGCGCTGGCTATGCAGTCTTCCCAGGAGTTGGTCAGTGGGGGCTTCTCTTCGGCGGCGGACAGTTTGGTCGCGGTGCAGTCTTCACACCAAGTGGAACCCAAGAGGGTTGGGCTGCATTGAGCAACCCAAATGTCGGTCTGCAAATTGGCGGGCAGGGGCTTCAGTTATTGATTGTCTTTGAAACTGCTGCGCGCTTCGATGAATTCAAAAAGAATGTGCTCGGAGGCAGCGCAGGCGGAACCGCAGTCGGCGGCGATGCTGGAACTGCAGCCGTTGCTGCATACGACAATGGAGTCGCGGTCTATATCACTGGCCAAAAGGGATTGATGGCTGGCGCATCGGTTGGCCTGCAATACTTGCGATATATGAGTTTGGCTGACGCGATCGCGGCGGACAAGAAATAACGCACGATCAGTACCAACAGTGAACGACAAGCCTGACCGTAGCGCCGCCTCGCGTGACTTTATCGCCGACGCGCGTGGCGTAAAGCCAGAGTCGTTCGACGAGCTCTATCTGGCAACTCCAATTTGGGAAATCGCACGCCCACAAGCGGCGGTCAAGATCGCTCTCCATCGCAACCTCTTTCGCTCGCCAGTGGCCGACCTGGGTTGCGGAACAGGAGAAAACGCTCGATTACTAGCGCAAAACGGCCTTCAGGTGCTTGCAGTCGATTCCGTCGCGCGCGCGATAGAACTGGCTCGTCAATCGACACTCACAACCGATCTCATTCGCTTCGAGCACGCCAATGTTCTTGACTTGCGCGGGCTTATCCCCGATGGGTGGGCTGGTTCAATTCTCGACAGCGGTCTCTTTCACGTCTTTTCCGATCAGGATCGTGCGATCTATGCCGCGGAATTATCGCGCATCGCTCGGCCTGGAGCGACGCTTATCTTGATTTGTTTCAATGAACACGAGACTCGGCCCGGTCCTAGACGAGTATCACAATCCGAACTCCGTGCATCGATGGGTGATTCGTGGGATGTGCAATCAATCGAACCCACGCGATACGAAATCAATACAGACGAAAAGGGTGCGCGGGCTTGGATGGCCGTGTTCACATACAAAAAACATTGAATCCAAAAACAACAGCCCCCCCTTTTGGGGGGGGGTGTCGCGGGATGGATGGGAAGGAAAATCGAAAGTCAGGCTCAACGAAGAGAGCCTGCTGCGTTAGAAGTTGTTGATGGAACAACATCCTTCGCAAAAAATATTCGTAATCAAATCCCTTTTCTACTCAACCTCTCCTGTGTCATCGCGTTCTCCCAATGAAAACTTTAGAAGTTTCCTTTGACGCAATACATTCGAAACATACAACCAAAAATAGTCAACGCAACTTTGTTCACTCATTTTCCAAATATTTTTTGCAAGCAAGAGTAACAATTTGGCGCAATCGAAATCCATACTAAACATCGTAAATTCCAGCAGTAAGTGAAAAATCAAAAACAGCAAATCACAAAAATAAAAGGTCGTCGTCCTCGGGGAGACCAAGGACGACGACCGGTTCAGTCAAGAAAATCTTGACGTTTTTTTAACTTACAGAATCACGAGCGACGACGTCGGCCGAAGGCACCAGCGAGTCCAAGAAGCGCGAGCGCTCCTGGAGTTGGTACAACACCGATCGTAAAGCTTCCATATCCAAAGAGTGGAGTTGTCGCACCCAAAGCGGCATAACCCAAGGTCATATTCGCAGTGAAAACACTTGTGTCTGAAGTGAGTCTTGCAATCTGCATCAATCTGACCTTCAAACCCGCTCCGACGAGGTTCTGCGTTCCTGGGGTCGCGTCATACCAGCCAGCGTTCTCGTTGTAGGTGACTGGTGGATTACCTGCAATGAACTTTTTAATGTCGCCTGCATTTGGGCCGTATGGAGCATTAAACGATGGATCCAATGCTGTTCCCCAACCGTTGCCAATTTGCTGCATAGTGACAAAGGAATCGGTCAAAGATTGCGTGGTGCTCATCGCAGCTAAATCTGCTGTCCAAGTTCCAACGCTGCCAAAAACATCAGGGTAGCCGTCGCCGTCGCTGTCGATATCGCCGATGAAATTGTCATTATGCACAGCGCCCATTGCGCCAACGCGTCCAGCAGCAATCTGATTGCCTTCTGGAGTTGAATCGGCTTTGCCGAAGTCGAACACGTTCAAGACGCGTGCGCTCGAGCCTTCAGATCCATTCGTTCCAGTGTTGCTGAAATTTGCATAGATCTTATAGATCGTGCGATCACCCACGACGGACGATTCAGTTGTCCAACCGGTGAAAATTGCGCTTGCGGACGAAGTGATGAGCGCGACGGCTCCCAGTAATGCGTAAGTCTTCATTTCTTTAAATCTCCCTTTTTTACTTTCTGCTGTTTTGTTTTTGAGTGGAAATCCACCAAGAAACAAACAACTTATTCAAAGTCTCAAACCAGATTTTTTTGATTCACCTTTTTCGAGACTCCCTAACACATCAAGTTTTCCCGTCACACAATGCGACGGAACCGATGACATTTCAAGTATGTCCCCAATCTGTGAAAGGTCAAATTTTGCAGTCGATTTTTCTCAGAATTTTTTAAGTAGTTGGGCTGAAACTATCTATGGTAAAGCCATTCAAATCAAAAACGGTCTTATTTTGACAAAAATTGGGCTTTTGGGTTTGATTAGACCACAATAAAAGCCTTGTCAAGCCGCGAAAATCTTCCCTAGATTCCAGCGCCAGTTGACCCATCGCTGCGTGCGGCACGCTGGTAATTCTCGCGCTCGCCGCGTCCACGAAGGGGATAATCCTTGCGAAGTGGATGCGCGGGATAGTCCTTCCACATCAAGATTCGTCGCAAATCTGGATGACCTCTGAAGCGAATGCCAAACATATCGAAGACTTCGCGTTCTGCCCATTCTGCTGCGGCCCAAAGATCGGTGACGGAATCAAGATAGAGCGCCGGATCATCTTGGATGCCAGTGGTTTCGAGCGATGGGTCCAAAGAGACCTTGACGCGCAACCGCTGATTGAATCGATAACTCACCAAGTGATAGACCACTGCAAATCGCGCAGGTTGGGGAGCGGGGTATCCAAGATAATCAATGCCGCCAAGATCGAGAAGCATGTTGTAATCACATTCTGGATCATCTCGCAAAAATCGCAGGATCTCATGGCACTTCGCAGCTGGAACAAGCAGCGTGGTTTGTCGACGAAATTCCGCGACTTGCAATTTGGCATCTGGGAAAGCGCGCTTGATAGCGGCGAGAGAAGGATGTTCGAGTACGACTGTGGTCATTGGTTTGATCGTAACGAGAGTCGCTCAGTGGCGAAAGTGCCTTGATCCAGCAAGCAAACAAGTCACTCCATGCTTGGCGCACAATTCTGTCGTGTCCGCATCACGCTTAGAGCCACCAGGGTGCACAATGCATTTCACGCCCGCACGAATAAGAAGTTCCGGTCCATCGGCAAAGGGGAAAAACGCATCGCTGCCCACGACGGGGATCGCGCCGCTTCCGGCGGAAAGTGTGGCGGAAAACTTCGCCTTTGATTTTTCGATTGCAATGGCGCAACTTGCGACACGGTCCATTTGGCCTGTGCCTGCTCCCCAAAGAGTTCCACCGCTTGCGATGCAAACTGCGTTGGACTTGAGATGCTTTGCGATGGTGAATGCAAACGCGGCATCGGCCAAGACTGTTGGTGTCGCAACGGGGCCTGCAACATGTTCGAATGATGCGGCACGAACTGGAAGCGTATCGCGCTCTTGCATCAGCATTCCGCCAGGGATCGATCGAAGCGCAAGCGGACGATCGACTCGATGTCGAATTGCACCCAGCGCAATGAGTCGAACATTCTTCCATCTTTGTGAAAGCGCATCGAACGCGGCGGGTTCGAACTTCTCCGCTATTACAACTTCAAGAAATCGATCGCCTTCAACCATCAGTAATGCCGTCGCCTCATCAATCGTTCCATTGAATGCGACGATGCTTCCATATGCCGCAATCGGATCGCCAGCGTACGCGCGAAGAAATGCATCCGATGCGGAATCAGCAATCGCAGCTCCACATGGATTCGTGTGTTTGATGATCGCGCACGCGAATTGATCCGCGTCGAGATCAGTCAAGTCTTGAACCAATTCCAAAGCCGCGCTTGCATCGAGAAGATTGTTGTATGAAAGCGCTTTCCCATGAAGGAGCGGGGCACCCACGACTGCGGGCTCGCGCGAACCAGGCAAGATATATGCCGCGGCGCGTTGATGCGGATTTTCCCCATAACGAAGCTCGTCGGACTTCACCAAATTTACTGTCATCACATTTGGAAAATCGCGATTCGCTTTCGAGTCAAACCACGCGCTAATTGCGCTGTCATACGCAGCGGTGCGCGAGAATGCCGCTGCGGCAAGTTCGCGGCGTAGCGCACCAGTCGTGGAGCCATTGTGATTACGCAAGTCGGCGCAGACACGATCGTATTGATCGGGATTTGTCACGACGCAGACATGCGAAAAATTCTTCGATGCGGAACGAATCATGCTTGGTCCGCCAATATCAATGTTTTCGATTGCTTCTTCATCCGTCACGCCATCGCGGCGGATGGTCGCCTCGAATGGGTAAAGATTGACACAGACCAAGTCGATCGGAGCGATTCCGTGCTCCGCCATCGCGGCGAGGTGCGATGCAGAATCTCTCTTGCCAAGCAATCCACCATGAACCCGAGGATGAAGCGTCTTCAGTCGGCCGTCCATCATTTCGGGAAAGCCCGTGAGTTGTTCAATTGGTATCACCGGAATTCCCTGCGAAGCCAAAGCAGTCGCAGTTCCGCCAGTCGAAACGATTTCCACGCCATGCTCTACAAGCGCGCGGGCAAATGCAACAAGATCTTTCTTATCGCTGACCGAGAGAAGTGCGCGTCGAACTGGTACGAGTTCGCTCATGGTGCTGTTGCAGCCGCTGTGGATTTCGCAGGCGCAATCGTTTCGCACCTTTGCAGGGTGCCATCTGTGTTCATAAGAAACATATTTGGATCGATTGGACCAGTGACGGCAACCTGAGAAACCTTTGGCAGAGTGATTGCAGCCACAACAATTCCATTGCTTGTTTCAACAGTCGTCAGAGTGTGGGATGCCAAATCCCAGAGAAGGATTCGCGACCCAACTTTGCACAGTGGTTTTCCAGCAACCATGCATTTCCATTTCATCACTCCATCTCTAGAGAATGTCGTGTCATCCGCGAAAGGTGTCGCTTGGAGTGCCAACAAGCCTTCGCCTTTCACTTGCAAATAGACCAATTCGCCGTCGCAGAAAACATCGCTCGTTAGTGGTTGGGTCGTGTGATACCGCCAACGAAGATTGCCATTGGACAGTTCAAGCGCCGAGATTGAATGATCTTCGCATGCGGCATAGATCGCATTCGCGCCAACTCCCAGCGTTCCCTTGATCGCACCACCAAGAGTCTTGCGCCAGACTTGTCGTGTTGTATCAGCATCTAACAAAGCAACTTGCCCCGATGTGCTTGCAGCCACAATGGTTGCTCCGTTGTCGCTTTCAATCAGAATCGGGGGTTGATCAATGATGCCGCCGAGCTCATTGGCCATCCAGAAATATCCAATGACATATTGTTGCCAGACAACTTGGCCGCCTTTGGCGCCGAAGATCAGATGCTTTCCAGCAACAACACCGGATGTGCGCGGAAACCGAGTCAATTTGTTTCCGTGAGCGAAAGCCCCAGTCGCAACGTCAAGCCCGATGACCGTGTGATCGAGAGTGATCAGAACTTCGTCCAGACTGCCATTCATAACTCTGTTGACACCATGAACCGTATCGGTTGCACGACCACATGCATTTTTCCACAGACTTCTTCCATCGCTGATCAGGACGCGCGACATATGGCAACCAGTGTCTTCAACAAAGAAACTATCGCCACTCGTCACGAACAGAGTTTTAGCCCTTTCATTTTTTTGCAGAGTGACCTTCGACTGCCAGACAGTTCGCATCCCAATCGAACCAACAGCCGTTGGTCCAGCCAAGAACATCTCGTCCAGCTCTGCGGGGGTCGGTGGGGTGGAGATTGCGCTCGAGAGTGTCGCAACCGTCAAAAGCGAAAGAACAGGCGCAATCAATCTGGAAATTGTCGACGATAAGAAGATCCGACGTATAGAGGAGGTTGAGTTGCACATTGGGAGGCGGAGTATACGACCCGCACTCGTGCGTTACTCGATCCCAAAAAAACAACCTCTGCAAAAACAGACTCGGCCGCGCCCTTTTCAGAGTCGCGGCCGGTCTCCCTTTTCCGTATTCCCTACCTTCGCAGATCGGAGGTTCTCAAACACATCCCTTGAAAACACTTCTTTCGAAGTCCCAATTCCCTCAATTCCTTTTCCCTCAATCCAATTCAATTCGGTTCCGTTTGTTCGCTGTCCCTTTATTTACTGCGAACTCCCATTCCCGTCCGATCTGCAAACCAATGTCAAGAAAGGTCCCTACTCCGATCCTGACAAGATTAAAATACGATACATTTCATGGTTTGGTTGCTAATTCTGCCAAAATTTTTAAAGTTTTTATAAACTTCGTTTGTGCAATCGAACACGATTCAGCCTATGACTTATAATAGACCCGTTTTTTTTGTGAAAACAAGACAATTTGCACTGCCGTGTGCATTATTAGAGGCGGTTGCCCCGCAAAAATATTTTTTAATTCTTGGCGTAACGCTAGGAATTGCAACAAATGCTTTCGCCCAAGTCGCGAAAGAAAGCTGGTGGGATCGAACATCGAAGACGATGTTCGTCGCAAATTCGCACAGAATTCGCAGTGATTTGCCTGCGAAAACCAATTCATCTACCGCCGAGGGCATTGATCGGTTGTGGGTGACCATCGATGCGGGCCTTGGTCAATTGCGTCCGCGCAGCAGAGGGCTTCAGCAAGCACTTTTGTTTACAAGCCAAGAAGATTTATCCGAAACATTGCGCTCGCAATTTGCAGTTGATGCGCCGAGTGAAGCATTCGCATTTTTCTCTCCGCTTGGGCAAGGCATTGCAGTCTGCACCGAAGATATTCCTGCGCCATTCGCGGCGCGTGGTTTGACCGCGGCAATTGGAGCGGAATATCTGCGACTGAGTTGTGGCGCCGATCTCGCGCCTGCACTGCAAGTTGGCATCTTGGATTTTCTCGCACGCCGAGATTCAAAAGGTGCGGGTGGTGGAATCGGTGAAGCTGGCATCGCGGTCGTTCGCAAGAGTGTGACAGATACAAAATCAATTTCGATGCTCGACTTCATCTCGATGACAGCGGAGGAGTGGAAAAAAGCCGTCGAGCAAGATTCGACTGGCTCACTTCGTGAACAATCATCATCAGTCGTCAGGTTCCTGACGCAGTCCAACACAGCCGCAAATGCCTCTTTCTTTCTGCAATATCTTCGCCTCGTTTCGGAGGGCACGCCAAATTTTGCGGCGTTCAGCTCTGTCTATGGATTGCGTGATGAACGCGGATGGGAAGATTTCGATAAGCAGTGGAAAGCATTTGCGCTGAAAGAAAAATCCAGCGCGAATGAAACGTTGCGCGAGCGTCTCGCATTCTTGGCAGAAGGCTTGCGTCAACTCGACAAAGAAGGAGCATTACCAGTGGACTTCGCTGCCCTTGAAGTCGCATTGAAAGATCGAAACTTTGTATCGCCCTCCCAGTGGCGTCCAGGTTTTTCGCGAATTCAAGCAATCGAGCCAAACACATTCACCCCAACTCAACCCTACGAGAATGCCGCCGGCGCAAAACCACAGCCAACTCGTTCCAAGCCGCCGCGCTTCGAATTCGATACGCCGAAAAAGGGCGAGGAAAAACAACCTCCAAGCGTTCTGACGGTTGATCTTTTGAATGAGCGATCCAAAATTATCTGGTTCAAGACTCGGCCAGAGCCCGAAGCGCCGTGGGTATGGGACATCGGCAGATGAAACTAGAGTGTGCGCTATGAGTAATCATCGCCACGCCGCCAATGCCGGTTCTCGATTGCGATCTTTAATGAAGCAAGAAACCGTTGTTGCGCCAGGCGCATTCAACGCGCTTGTTGCTTGCGCAGTTGCTCGCGCGGGATTTTCAGCGTGCTATATCTCTGGAGGCGCAACGGCGAATGTTGCTGGCTATCCCGATGTGGGATTGATCACGATGACAGAAATGACTCGAACGATTCGCGAAATCTCCGACGCGAGTGGACTTCCGGTGATCGCCGATGCTGACACAGGATTCGGCGAGGTTGAATGCGCCATACGCACAGTTGTCGAATACGAGCGCGCTGGCGCGGCCGCACTGCATATCGAAGACCAAGTTTTTCCCAAACGATGCGGACATCTTGATGGAAAAGAAATCATCTCGGCGCAAGCGATGGCCGACAAGATTTCCGCAATGGTCAAGCATCGACTCTCTCCCGACTTCGTGATCATTGCTCGCACTGATGCAAGAGCGATCGAAGGAATGGAAGGAACCATTCGCCGTGCGAATCTTTATCGCGAAGCTGGTGCGGACGTCATCTTCCCCGAAGGTCTTGCTGACGCCAGTGAATTCAAAGCATTCGCTCACGCATCGCCTGGACATTCGCTGGCAAATATGACGGAGTTTGGCAAGACGCAACACATCTCCGCTGCGGAATTTGCCGCCCTTGGCTATGCAATCGTCATCTTTCCACTTTCATTGATGCGCATTGCGATGAACTCAGTCGAAGAAGGTCTTGATTGCCTGAAAAAGCAGGGGTCGCTCGAATCAATGCTTCCCAAGATGCAGACCCGCAAGGATCTCTATTCGCTCTTGGGTTACACCCCTGGAGCGCAATGGAATTTTCCGCATAATCGTGGGTGATTCTCCAAGCACATTGCGATAGGCTTTGCTCTATGAATATTGATCGACGATCGTTCTTGCGCGCTTCTGCCGCGGCGGCAATTCTTCCCTCTGTGGCATCGCGAGTGTTGGCGCAAGATGCCAAGAGTGCCGACTTGCCAAAAATCATTTGCGGCAGCGGGTCAAATCGATTCGAGTGCATCAATGATTGGATCAAGCCTCCAGCGGGCATGATGTTTGGCGATACCCATGGTGTGACGCAAGACAAAGCTGGCCGAATCTATATCGCGCAAACTGTTGGCGCAGGCAGCACACCCGCGGATGGTGTCTGCGTCTATGACGCGAATGGCGTTTTTCTCAAGTCGTGGGGGGCGCAATTTGCAGGTGGCGCACACGGACTTGATCTTCAAGTCGAAGATGGCAAGGAATTTTTGTATCACTGCGATACACGACGACGGTGCGTAGAGAAAACAGATCTCGATGGCAAAGTCATTTGGACAGCATTGTGTCCAATGGAAAGTGGCGTGTACGAAAAACCAGAATCGTGGTGTCCAACAAATGTCGCGTTCTCTCCCGACGGAAATATTTTTGTCGGTGATGGATACGGCGGTTCATTCATTCACTTGTTTGGTCGCGATGGATCGTGGAAGAAAGTAATTTCGCGTCCTGGAAGCGCCGCAGGCCAAACTTCTTGCCCGCACGGACTCTGGCTCGATTCCCGCGCGGGCAATCCAACGCTCGTCGTGGCAGATCGCGGAAATCGCCGGATTCAAGTTCTCGATCTTGATGGCAAGCATATTGCCTTCCACACCGAAGGTGTTCGATTGCCGTGCGATATGAAATTTCGTGACGGTCTGATGCTTGTCCCCGACTTGGAAAGTGTGGTCATGATCTATGACGACAAGTTCAAGCCCGTGGCGTCGCTTGGCGACGGGAATCCATCTGCTCTGCGTGGCGCACCGCGAGAACAATTCATCCCAGGAAAATTTGTGCATCCTCACGATGCGATTTGGCTTGCAAATGGCGACATTCTCGTTGCCGAATGGGTTCCAATCGGACGTGTCACGCTCTTGCGTCGCACGGCGTAATCGTCAACCGTTTCAGCGCGAAGTCTTGATGAAGATATATGGACCTGTTGTCGATCCCGAGACTTGATTTCCCTTGGAGTCATAACTTCGATCCCACGATTGAATTTCTTTTTGCGTCATCGTGACAGAACTCATCGAATATGAAGCGCCGTCGTTTGATGCTGAGCACTGATTTGGCTCGGTTGATCCGATCCACGCCCTCGAATCATCAAGGCGCAATGTCACATTGCATCCAGCTCGAGGAACAAGCAAGTCGGGCATCAATTGACGAAGTGGCTGATCCTTCTTCCAAGCACCTGCATATTGCGAAAGATCTCCAGGCAATTCATAGATTCGCACTTCCACAGAATTTGCATTGTTGCCATCGACGATTTGATAAACGCGTTGGCGATATGGTTTGTCAAGAGTGGCAGAAAGAGATTGCTCGACATAGAGCCATAGCCCATCGATTCGGTCTACCCAAATCGGACGCATGTGCATGACGATCGAATCGAACTTCGGATCTGCCTTCGCCTGAGCATCGTTGGAATAGTTGCCTTTCATCGCAGTCCCGACTTCTCTGCAGTTCATAGATGGAAGCGAAGGGTCGATTCTTGCGGATGTTTCACTGCCGCAACCTTGAGCAAAGCAAGCCAGTGCGAAAAGCGAGCAAAGAACGCGTCGGAAAAGGGCGGGGGTACTCATACGACTATTGTGATCGCAATAGGGCGAGTGCGCTAGTATGAGTTTTCTATGAACACTACGGCTCCTAATTCAGGTTCTGTCGCTTCCTCATCGGCCAAAGTTCCAGATACGCGCGGTCTCGCGGGTCAGACAGTCGGCGAAACTGCGATTTGTGAAGTGAATCAGACTCAGTTGGTCTATCGAGGTTACGAGATCGCGGATCTTGCAGAACACGCCACCTTCGACGAAGTTGCATTTCTTCTTCTCGTCGGGCATAAACCATCTTCGACTGAAATCGCAGCGTTCAAGCAAGAACAGGGCGGTTTGCGCGCGATTCCATCGAGCGTTCGAGATGCCATCATTCGAGTGTGCAAGGAAAGTCCAACGGCTCATCCGATGAGCATTCTGCGAACAGGAGTTTCTCTTTTATCTCATCTCGATTTGGAGTGCGAAAGTATTGCGCCAGATGCAGAACTTCGTAAATCAAAGCGTTTGCTTGCGCAAATTCCAACGATCATTGGCGTCTGTCAGCGAACTCTTGAAGGCAAGGATCCAGTCTCGCCTGACGCTTCGCTCGATCACGCAGCCAATCTCCTCTGGTGCATCACTGGCAAGAAGCCTGATGCACTTGCCGCTCGAATCATGGATGTCAGCCTTGTTCTTTATGCCGAACATGATTTCAACGCAAGCACATTCGCTTCTCGCGTGATTGCAAGCACGGAATCGGACATGCACAGCGCAGTGTGTGGAGGAATTGGTGCGTTGAAGGGACCGTTGCATGGTGGCGCGAACGAAATGGCTATGGAGATGCTCAAGGACATCGATCGAGACTGCGCAGGCGGCAAGATGACCGTTGAAGATTGGATGAAGCGAGCCTTCGTGGAAAAACGCAAGTTGATGGGTTTCGGTCACCGGGTCTATAAGAATGGCGATCATCGGGCGCCGATTCTTCGCTCTTGGGGATTGAAATTGGCGAAAAACATTGGACCTAATGCCCAGAAATGGTTTGACTTGGGAGACCAAGTCCAAGCCATTATGCTCCGAGACAAGGCGATCCATCCCAATGTCGACTTCCCTTGCGGTATGACCTATTTTGTCTTGGGAATCCCAGTTCCGCAGTACACCCCGATCTTTGTGGCATCGAGAATCACGGGTTGGTGCGCCCATATTATGGAACAGCACCAAAACAATCGTATTATCAGACCTTTAGCGACCTACAGCGGGCCCTCGGTTCATGCATGGTAATTCGCAGACGCAAAAATAAGATTTTTCTCCTACAAAATTTGACAATACTGTTTCTGGAACAATAATTAGAGCATCTGGAGGTTAGGTCAAAGGGAATCCACGGAGTCCCTATGTCTACATATTCAAAATTCAAATTTACTTCGGTTTTTTCAGTTCTCTTTATCGCTTCTGTCTCCAATGCAGCGATAATCGTCACTGGAAGCTATGAAGCTTTCGATGCGCTTGTTGCTACACGCAGCGGCGCGATTCTTGAAGAGGACTTCAGCGGATACAGCGGTTTTTATAATTCTGGTCTGACTGGTGGATCTGGCGATCTCGCTTGGACCGCGACTGCTGTTGGAGGACTCTTAGCAAACAGTCCAACGTTTGCCATGTCCACGTTCCGACAAAATGCGGTCTTTACGATGGCCTTCTCCAGTCCAAATGTCTTTGCGATTGGTGGTAATTTCTTCAATGTTAATTACGAACTCGCCATTTTACCGGGACTCGTCACCATTTCTTCTGGCGGTTTAGAGTATGTATATAGTTCGAATGGTGCATCTTCGTCCTTTGCAGGATTTATGAGCACTAATGGATCAATCAGTTCCATCTCCTTTGCTCCATTCGTAAATGGTTCGTGGGCATCAACCTCGCGTGTAGTTGTTGGAGTTGTGCCTTCACCCGCAGTTCTCGCACTTGGCGCTCTCGCTGGAGCATTTGGTCGCCGTCGCCGCAACTGAATCATAAATCGTTTATAACTTTCGCTCAATAGCACCCTCGTAATAGACTGCGGGGGTGTTTCATTTCAACGACTGCGAACTTCGACTGCTTTGGCAAGAATTGTCTCGGGACCACCTCGCCGCCACGATTGATCTGGCGCTTTGCGAAGATGGCGCTGCGAAGGATGTCACCACGCAAAGTCTCTGCGATTCACCGGCAATTCGCGTCGCTCATATCGTTGCTCGGGCGGAGGCTGTTTGCGCTGGGTTGGGGCTTGTCGAAGAGTTTGTCGCTCGAGATAGCGCGTTGAAAGCACATTCGGTCGCAGGATCGATTGATGGCAAGACCGTTGTTGCCGGCGCATCATTGCTGCGCATCGAAGGGCCGTTGACGAGCATCTTGCCTATCGAGCGGGTCTTGCTCAATCTGCTTGGAATTGCAATGGCGACTTCAACGATTACTGCGAAGTATGTCGAAGCCGTCGCAGGCACGAAGGCGAAAGTGTGCGATACGCGCAAGACCATTCCTGGTTTGAGGTGGTTGCAGAAGTATGCAGTGCGCTGTGGCGGCGGACATTTGCACCGATGGGGATTGAGCGATGCCCTCCTGGTCAAGGACAACCATATCGCCGGTCTTTCGCCCAATGATTACGCGCGGCGCATTCGCAGTGCGGTCGAGGCGTTGCGATCGAGAAAAGTGGAACTCCGATTCGTGTGCGCAGAAGCTGACACGATGGATCAATTCGAAGCGCTACTTTCATTGCCGGATGGAAATCTAACCATTGCGCTTCTTGATAATTTTTCGCTTGATTCGTTAGAACATGCCGTTGAATTGCGCAATCGATTGCGCCCTTCGCTGCTGATCGAGGCATCTGGAGGCGTTCGATTGGAAACAATCGGGGCGATCGCACGAACAGGAGTTGACCGCATCTCTGTTGGCGCATTAACGCACAGCGCTGGTTGGTTGGATGTGGCTCTGGATATGGCTGATTGACAGTCGATTACTATCTCGATCTATGTCCAATCAAGTCAAGACAATCGTGGTCGTGGGTGCAGGAACAATGGGATCTGGAATTGCGCTGACAGCGGCGCAGTCTGGCATCGGTGCCGTCCTAGTCGACATCAATCAAGAGCAGCTCGACAAGGCGCGGGCATATCACACCAAGACTCTCGCGCGGGCTGTAGAAAAACAGAAGCTGACCGCGGACGCTGCTGCTGCTGCTGGTCAGAAGCTTTGCTATGTCACAACGATCGCCGAAGCAAAGAATGCCGATTGGGTTGTCGAAGCTGCAAGCGAAAATCCTGAAGTCAAGAAGAAACTCTTTCGCACATTCGCAGAAGTCTTTGCGCCAAATGTTGTGCTTGCGTCCAACACAAGTTCTATTTCGATCACGGATATCGCAACGGCAACTGGCGCACGCGCGAGTCATGTGATCGGTATGCACTTTTTCAATCCAGTGCCGCTGATGAAACTGGTCGAAGTCATTCGTGGTCTTGCGACAAGCGACGAGACCGTCGCGCGAACACTGGATCTTGCGCGTGCAATGGGCAAGACGCCAGTCCCCGCGAATGATCGTGCAGGTTTCGTTTCGAACCGTGTGCTGATGCCGCTGATCAACGAAGCGTTTTATGCGTGGATGGAAGGTGTCGCGAAGCCCGAAGATATTGATCAGATTATGTTGCTTGGATGCAATTTCCCGATGGGTCCGCTGCGCTTGGCGGATTTCATTGGGCTGGATGTTTGTCACGACATCATGATGGTGTTGTACCGAGAACTTGGCAATGCAAAGTTTTTCCCATGTCCCTTGCTGCGACAACTTGTCACGGCGGGGCGGTTGGGCGATAAGTCAGGTCGCGGAGTCTTCGAATATCCCGCGAAGGGCTGATTTGATCGCAAAATCTGACGCATTTGAGCAGCAACTATGTCGCTTCCTCGCATCGATTGTTGTGGGGTTGATTATCGATCGACGCTACGATGAATTGCTATGAGTACGGTTCCACAGAAATCACCTTCAACGACTGCGAAGCCAACTTCGGTCGATCCCGAATCTGTCACGCTTTCTGGATATCAAGTCGATGCCGCGTATGGTCCAGAGTCTGTCTCTGCCGTCAACGATGCCAACCCATCTCAACCGTCACCACGAATTGGCGAGGCCGGAGTCTTTCCGTACACCAGAGGAATTCACAAGACGATGTATCGCGGGCGATTGTGGACGATGCGACAATTCGCGGGATTCGGCAGCGCCGAGGATACGAATGCACGCTTCAAATATCTCTTGGAAAATGCCAAGGGAACCAAAGCGAACACCGGACTTTCTACTGCGTTTGATTTGCCAACATTGATGGGCCGTGATTCGGATGATCCACTTGCCGTTGGTGAAGTTGGCCGATGCGGCGTTGCGATCTCGACGATCGACGATATGGAGCGGCTCTATAAAGATATTCCAATCGGCG
The DNA here is from genome assembly GCA_005792145.1 of Planctomycetia bacterium. Taxonomy (GTDB): domain Bacteria; phylum Planctomycetota; class Phycisphaerae; order Phycisphaerales; family SM1A02; genus F1-60-MAGs104. The sequence goes on from SXSS01000074.1 coordinate 17,377, forward strand.
ATGTCACCGTCAGTCAGACGATCAACGGTCCCGCCGCAGTGATCTGGGCGATGTATCTGGCAATGGCGCAAGAGCGTGGAATTTCGTGGGATCGCATCGGCGGCACATTGCAGAATGACATCCTGAAAGAATTTCACGCGCAGAACGAATTCATTTATCCGCCAGAAGCCAGCGTCAAGTTGGTCGTGGACACGATGGAATTCGCTGGAAAACACACGCCAAAGTGGAACTCTGTCTCGATCAGTGGATATCACATTCGCGAGGCAGGATCCACCGCAACGCAGGAACTTGCATTCACTTTGCGCGACGGAATGGAGTATGTGGAATGGGGATTGAAGCGCGGAATGTCGGTGGATGCTTTCGCGCCGCGATTGTCATTCTTCTTCAACAGTCACAACGAGTTCTTCGAAGAGATTTGCAAGTTGCGCGCTGCGCGGCGCATTTGGGCGCACGCGATGCGCGAGCGATTTGGCGCGAAGCAAGAACGATCATGGCTGATGCGAACGCACGTGCAAACTGCTGGATGCTCGTTGACCGAACAGCAGCCGCTGAACAACATTGTGCGCGTCGCATATCAGGCGATGGCTGGCGTGCTTGGTGGTTGTCAGAGTTTGCACACGGACAGTATGGATGAAACGCTTGGACTTCCGACCGAGACCGCGGTGCGCGTTGCGCTTCGCACGCAGCAAATTCTCGCGCACGAAACTGGTGTTCACCGCACGGTCGATCCGCTGGGTGGTTCGTGGTATGTCGAAGCGCTCACCGATCAAATGCAGGCGGATGCCGACGGGATGATTCGCGAAATCGATGAAATGGGCGGAGTTGTCGCTGGAATTCACAAGGGATATTTTCGGCGCGCAATCGCAGAGGCGAGTTATCGCGTTGGGCAAGAGATGGAGGCTGGCGATCGAATCATCGTTGGCGTGAATGCGTATCCAGAAGGAAACGAAGAACGAACGATGGAGATTCTGCAGATTCCCCACACAGTCGAGACAGTGCAGTGCGATCGATTGAGTGCTTTCAGAAAAAATCGTGATGCAGATGTTGCTCGTCGTTGTCTTGACGAAATTCGCCGTGCCGCTCGATCAGATGAGAACACAATGCCTGCGCTTGTTGCCGCCGCACACGGACGATGCACGCTTGGTGAAATGGTCAACGCGATGGCGGATGTCTTTGGTCGATATTCGGGCGGACCAGAGTGGTGATGCTTGTGTTTATGGTGTTCTCGATCAGTCGATAAAGCGCCACAGCGACAAGAGAGTTTTCAAGGCTTCGCTGGCGTACGCAATCACAGCGGATCTCTCTACACTCGCGCCATATGGCATCGCAGGCGAATCATCAAGCACCAAAGGGAACGCGCGATTTTTATCCTCGTGACATGGCCATTCGTCGCCACATCGAAGGCGCCTGGCGAGATGCATCTGTTGTGCACGGATTCGAGGAGATTGACGGACCAACGTTCGAACATCTCTCGCTCTACACGGTGAAAAGCGGCGAAGGAATCGTCAACGAACTTTTCAGTTTTCGCAGAGCGGGTGGCGATGATGATTATGCGCTTCGGCCGGAGTTCACTCCAACTCTTGCGCGAATGGTCGCTGCGCGCGCAGGTGGATTGCCAACACCTGTGAAGTGGTTTGCAATACCAACGCATTTTCGCGCGGAGCGTCCACAGCGAGGTCGACTGCGCGAATTCATCCAATGGAATGTTGATTTGATCGGTATCGAAGGTGCGCAGGCAGAAGTTGACGTGCTTTCAACCGCTGTGGTTGCGCTCGAGCGTTTGGGATTGACGCCGGCAGATGTGCGAGTCAAGTTGAGCCATCGCGGCGCAGTCGCCGCTGGATTGCGGGCGCTAGGCGTTCACGGCGACCGATTGGCGGAGGCATTCACCTTGCTCGATCGACGCGACAAGATGGAAGCAAAGGATTTTGATGCGCGTGCGCTTGCAATTGGATTGAGTGCGTCGGCTCTCGAACGATTTGGAGAACTTGCGCGAACGAAATTGTCGATCAATAGCGACGCGGCGGCGATTGGAAAAGCGCTGGGATGTGATGTCGCCGACGCGGAGCCACTGGCGGAACTCTCGCGCAAACTTTGCGCCGCGCAGCTTGGCGCGTGGTGCGATATAGATCTTGGAATCGTGCGCGGGTTGGCGTATTACACGGGATCCGTCTTTGAAATTCATGAAGCAAGCGGAGCGGAACGCGCGATTGCTGGCGGGGGTCGATACGACAAGTTGATTGAACTCTTCGGTGGACCATCAATGCCCGCAGTTGGATTTGGAATGGGAGATGTTGTGCTTGGACTTGTGCTGAAGGACAGAGGCAAACTTCCTGCTGACGAAGGCGAATCTCTCTTGCCGCGTCCTGATGTCTTTCTCATCTCTGCGGGGGAGGAAGCAGCGGATCAATTGCTCGCGCAACTTGCTGCACGCATGCGCCGACTGGGATTGCATGTGCGGCATACATATAAGGCAACGCGAAATGTTGGAAAGATTCTCAGCGAAGCGGGGAAGTGTCGTTCGAGATTCGCGGTGATCATCGGCGCGGAATTGGAGCAGGGGATGGTTGCGCTGAAGGACCTCGATGCGAATTCGCAGTCGCTTGTTCCAGTTTCGGAGATCGTCGAAAGGATCACGCGCGCTTGCGCGTTGTAGAACTTTCACCGCCAGAACGCGCCAACAACTAACACAAGCCACGCGGCAACTGCGAATGGAATCTTGGCAAGTGTGCCGACAAGTCTTCCGCCCGCCGCGCCAGCAGCGGGTGCGATCGAACCTTTGAGTGATCTTCGGCCGCCGCTGATTTCTCCGCAGATTGCGCCGAGTGCTGCGCCGAGCATCGCTCCCGCAAGTGTTCCCACAATTGGAATAAGAATGAACACGGTTCCGCCGATTGCGCCAATCACGCCGCCGATCAGCGCGCCAATCATTCCCCACTTCGATGCGCCGCCCGCCTTCGCGCCCGCAGCGCCGGCAAGAAATTCCACAGCTTCAGCGCCGAGCGCGATGATCACTGCAACGCCGATTGCCGACCAGGCAAACCACCCTCCTTGCGATCCCAACCACCAAGTATCGACAAGTTCATTGGCAACCGCGAGGACGATCATGAACCAGATGCCTGG
>SXSS01000008.1 GCA_005792145.1 Planctomycetia bacterium
GAATCCAACGATTTTCGTGCGCCGATCTTGTGTCAGCATGGAGACCAATCCTGCGCCAACATCGCCAGCTCCATAGACCAAGGTCCTCGAACACATTTGCAACGAAGTACTGCGAATCAGGTATCGAGCAACCGCGCGTGCACCGCCGATTCCCAAGATTGACAAGTTCCAGAAGATCAGAATTGCGGAACGAGGAAGTCCATTTGCCCGATCATTCATAAATTCGATAAATGCCAAGATCAGCGCAATGGTCGTGACTGCATAACCGACTCGCATGGCAAAACGAAGGCCGATATATCGAGTGACCTCTCTATAGAGGCCGAATCCATAACAGCAAGGAAGTCCGACGGCGATCGCCAAGAGACAAAGTTTTAGAAGCGAATGACCGTTGAGATCTGGCCAGAATGATTCGAGACGAATTGCAAGTGCCGCCCACATGGACAATCCAAGAACGAAGGCATCGGCAACGAGAGCGCAGATTTGTTTACCTCGGCGTGGAAGCCGATCAATGAAAGCAATCATCGGAAAAAAGAATACAGCAAATCGCCGCTCGAAAACCTTAAATGCTGAATTGATTGCTTGAGCCCAATAATTTCAAGCATCAAATTCAAATTGCGCCGATGGCATTGAATCCAAATAGGCCCGCCGGGACTTGAACCCGGATGAGGTTTAGCTCTGCGGATTTTAAGTCCGCTGCGTCTGCCAATTCCGCCACGGGCCTGCGTGGTCGAATCCGATGACTCAATAGAGTATCGCCAAAGCGTCACGCGAATGCGGCGCATCTATCCTTTACGAATGTCCATCACTGATCAATCGCCACCGCTTGCAGAGATCACGGTCATCGATCTTGGGCGAGTCTTGTCGGCGCCATTCGCAACATCGGTGCTCGCATCGCTTGGTGCACGAGTGATCAAAGTGGAACGACCTGGAATCGGTGACGACTCTCGCGCATTCGGTCCGCATCTCAATGGGAAAAGTTTGTACTTCACCAGCGTCAACTGCGACAAAGAATCAATCGCGCTCGATCTGAAAAATGCCGATGACCGAAAAATATTTGAAGCACTCCTTGATGACGCCGACGTGTTGGTGGAAAACTTTTCGCCGCATGTAATGGAACACCTTGGATATGGATGGGACACGCTGCATGCGCGCTGGCCCAAGCTCATTTATGGCGCACTTTCTGGATTTGGAAAGACTGGACCACTTTCGCCGCTGCCCTCGTACGACATCATTGCGCAAGCGCTCAGCGGCATGATGAGTTTGACTGGGCATCCACATGGCCCGCCAGTGCGTGTTGGCGCATCCATCGGCGATCTTGTTGCTGGACTGTATATGGCGCTTGGCGTGACGAGCGCGATCCATAAAAGAACTCGCTCAGGCGAAGGCTGTTTGATCGATGTCGCCATGCTTGATTGTCAGATCGCATTCTTGGAAGCAGCCGTCACAACATTCACGGCGACCAATGTCGTCCCTGCGGCACGCGGCACGCGACATCCCTCGATCGCTCCATTTCAGGCATTTTCCTGCGCAGATCGATGGATTGTGATCGCTGCCGGAAATGACTCTCTTTTCGCTTTGCTCTGTGGCGTGATTGGTCGTTCCGATTTGGCAATCCACCCACACTTTTCAACAAACGCGAAACGCATTGCGATGATCGATGAACTCGATCGAGAACTGACACTTGTGTTGGCGACTCGCAGCGCACAAGAATGGATTGATCGATTGACTGAAGTTGGAGTTCCATGCGCTGCGATTCAATCAATCGCCGAGATGGTTGCAATGCCGCAAGTCATCGCGCGCGAAATGATCGTGCCTGTCGATGATCCCGCACTTGGCACAACGCATGTCCCAGGCAATCCGATCAAGATGAGTTCGGTCACTCCGAGGACTTCTCGCGGTCGAGCGCCAGATCTTGACCAGAATCGCCAAGGGATTCTCGGCAAACTTGCAGATCGAAAAACCAAGGCGAAGGGATAAACTATTGACATGGAGCAGGACATTGAACGAGCGACGCTTTGGTTCCTGACTGCACGCGGCATGGCCGCGGCATCAAGCGATATTGCTGTCGACTCTCAACCTTCTGCGGCGGGACTCTTCGCACAAGCAGTTCTTGGACTCTCGGAAGATGCATGCATTGAGGGCAAATCTGTGGCAAGAATCAATCGACTCACACTGATCGATTGTCTCTCTGGAGTTGCCGATCTCCCACCTGAAACGCAAGAGAAATTCCTCACTGGCGCTCTCATGATCGCCCTGCTCGATCGTCGAATGGATGCCTCCGAAGTTCGCTGGGCATCAGTTCTTGCAAGTGCGATGCGACTCACAACTCAACGCGTTGAAGAATGCTGCCTCGGCGCGCGCATTCTGACGGACATGCTTCACCCACTCACGAAAACTTCATAACGATGGAAGAGCTCTCTGCAAACTTCGGATTTCTTGAAGCGCTTGATCGCCGACTTTCCAAACTGGGAAAGCAGGCAGAGAATTATGTCCACTCCGATCCCGAAGCGTGTTTGTTCAAACTTCGACTGATGGTCGAGATGATGGCGTCGACTCTTGCCCGAGTCACCCTCGGCAACGCTCTGCCGCCAGAACTTGGCGTGACTTTGGGCGAACTCGAACGTCGTGGAGTTCTTCCCAGACATGAAGCCGACAACATGCACGCCATCCGCCGCGATGGAAACTCGGCAGTTCACGGAGGTCTCGCTCCGACATCGACAGCCATGAGGAGATTGAAAGACGCGCACTCGTTAAGCTTTTGGTATTGCCAATCCATGACGCACTCTCATGGTCAGGTGCGACCTGATTTTCAGGTACCAAAGCCCCCTATTGTCGAGTTTGGAGTTGACTCGCAAGTCGCTGCTGCAGAGACACTTGAGGATCAAATCGAGCAACGCAGACGACGGACTCGCGAAGCCCTTCTGCTGTTCGCCAACGCTGAAGAACGAGCAGTCATGACAAAGCGATACCGAGACGAATTGGATGGGCTCGACGCAGTCGCAGCAACTGCTGGTGAGTTGGATGTCGACGCAGAGACCATGGCGCTGATCATGGCGCTCGAACTTGAGCAACTGCTCGAGCATCCAGCTTTCGGTCAAGCAAGTCGCGACGCTCGTCGAGAAGCAGAGCTTCAACTCAACGCGGTGAAGCGTCGGCTTGATGATCAAGAGTTGACCTTCCGTGAAGCACGCGAACGATTAACGAACGAAAATTTTTAGTTCCGACGGTCATTCTCCCGAAGGTTTTGTACATTCACCCCTATAAGGAGGATCGACCATGGACGGCGACCTATCAGTGGACTATCTCGGCGACGGTTACTACGCACTCTTTCGAGACAACGGTGATCGAAGAATCATCGAGTGTGTTGCCCCGCGAGTCACAGATATTTTCAGAACTGTTGCGCGACGATTCGGTCACGATCATCCAGTTGAGATGTCGTACACCGCGCATTTGATTTTCAAACTCGAAGCAGGAATCGACTTCAGCACTGAACTTGGAGATCCAGCTGAGGCCGATCTTGAAGGCGACGACTTCGGAATGTTTGATTCAAAAGAGTATTGACGCAAGCGCGCTCGTCTGTAAATCTCCAGTCAAATTTGACTATTTGCGATTGCCGAACATCATCGCAATGCGGAATACCAACTTCAGCGCTTCAAGATAAATCCAAGCCAGTGTCACAACCAATCCAAAGGTCAGATACCACTCCGCTGATGATGGCGCTCCCGCGGCCACCGCGTCTTGAACTTGGCGAAAATCGACGATCAACCAAAGTGCGGCGACGATCAGCACGACAACATTGATCCCAAGACCGATCCATGCTGCGTTGCCGCCGCCAGATGCGGAACCCAACGAGAGCCACGAAAGATTTGCGCCAAAGAGGCTCATGACCATCGAAATCAGAAACATGAAGAAGATGCCCAAGGTGACAACGGATAGCACGGACTGAAACATTGCGCC